>JBPCRP010000094.1:0-25438 GCA_050996715.1 Propionibacteriaceae bacterium | reverse complement strand
ACGTGGGATGCACGGTTCACTTTCACCGACTTGACTGCTTTTAACGTGCTGCCTCGGAGGGCGGACACCACCTCCGGGGTCTGGGTGGTGGGAACCGCCCCCCTGGCCAGCCCGGACCTCACCGGCTGGATCGACAGCACGGTCGACACCACCACCCGGACGTTCGAGGCGGTGCAACCCGAGCTGGACTGGTCACTGGAGCACGTCGTGGGGCCGCCGGGGCCCGTTCTGGTCGACGCCGCGGCTCACGCCCAGCTGCTGATCGTCGGGACCCGGGACCGCACCGGAGTCGCGCGGCTGTTGTCCGGGTCGGTCAGCCGCTACTGCTTGCACCACGCCACCTGCCCCGTCGTGGCCATTCCCGCTGTCCAGAACCCGAACAGCGCCTCGGACGATCGGGGCCGAGGGCGCCGGAGGGGGAGAGGTTCCCGCCAGTTCCGGCCGGAGTGCGAGCCACGCCGACCCGGCGTCGACGAGATCCCTTACCGCGACGGCAGACCATGAGCGCTCGGCCGGAGCATGCAGTCGCGTCGTCAGGAGACGTCGCCGTCTCAGGAGACGGTCGCCGTCTCAGGAGACGGTCGCCGTCGTCAGGAGACGGCCAGGGCGGGATCGGTCGGGGACGTACCGGTGGAGTTGAGCTGGACGCCCACGTCGACCTTCCCCCCGACGGAGATGTTCTGGGCCCAGTCGGCCCCGGCGCAGGTGACCCGGCCCCCGGCGATCGAGCAGCGCATGCCCCAGGCGTTGACCACCGACGTGGCGTCGGGATCGGCCCAGCTGACGGTCCAGCCGCGGTGTCCGGTCGACGAGGAGACGGCGAGCTGCGCGACGTACCCCTGGCCCCAGGACGACTGCAGCTGGTAGTCCGCGGCCAGCGCCGAGCCCAGGGGTGGTGAGGCAGCCGGGGTGGATCTCGCGCTGGTCGACGTCCGCGGGCTCGGCTTCGTACTCGGGCTCGACTTCGTACTCGGGCTCGACTTCGTACTCGGGCTCGACTTCGTACTCGGGCTCGACTTCGTACTCGGGCTCGACTTCGTACTCGGGGGCGGTGGCTTGGGCGTGGTGGGAGGAGGTATCTGGGGACTGGTCGGCTGCTTGGCCGCCACCACGATCGGTGCGAGCGCCTTGAGTTTCGCGGTTTCGGGGGTCACCCAGTCGTCCTTGACGATGCCGCCGGTGTCTCCGCTGTTGGGGTTGAAGGACCAGTAGGCGAAGCTGATCTTGTTGATCTTGAGGTAGCTGACCAGTGACGCCAACCATTTCTTGTCCGAGGTCGTCGCGAGCCTGGTCCCGAACTCGCCCAGCAGCACTGGTGCGATGTTGCGCTTGTCGAGGTAGCCCCAGTTGCGGTCCCAGACGCTCGTCAGGTTCGCCGGGTAGCTCCGCGTCGAGAACCAGGACTGGGGGTAGAGCGAGGCGGGGTAGTCGTGCGGGGAGTAGACCACCCGGTGCTTCACGTTGAGGGTGATCGGGCGGGCGTTGACGTCGGCCAGACCGCCGCCCCACCAGGTGGTGCCGGCCGTCTTCTGCTTCTCGACGCCTTCCACGATGATCAGCCAGCGAGGATTGGCGGCGAGCACCGCGTTGCCCGCCTTGGTGGCCGCCGTCGACCAATCGCGTTTCGGGTCGCCACAGCCCCAACAGGCCCTGCCGTGGGGCTCGTTGTGCAGGTCGGCCCCGATCACCGTCGGATCGTTGGTGTACCGCTTCGCCAGCATCACCCAGTCGGCGATCCACTGCTGCTCGCTCCAGGTCGAGGTGTACCAGAGCTCGGACTGCGCACCCGAGCCTGGCCGATGCCGGTCGAGGACGACGTTGAGTCCGTACGCCTTGGCCCGGGCGATGACGACGTCCATCACCTGCAGGGGGGTCTTGCCGACCAGGCCCGGGTTCTTGGTGGCACTGATCGAGGTCGTCGACTTCGCGTGCAGGCACTCGTTGGAGTACGGCAGCCGTAGCGTGGTGAAGCCGGAGGATTTGATCCGGGCCAGGCCCTGGTCCAGGTTGATCTGCCACAACCCGTGGGGGGCGCAGTTGCTGGTCTCCAGGCCGAACCAGCTGATGCCCTTGATGACGTACGGGGCACCTGATGCCGTCGTGATGGTGGCGCCGTCGGTGTGCAGCCAGCCCACCGAGGTCGCTGCGGCCGCCGGGGCGGTCGGGCTGAGCGGCACCAGGGCCGCCCCCAGGGCGAGGGTGAGAGAGAAGGACGCCATGAGGGTGCTCAGGGAGCACCGGCGGCTTCGGGCCCGGCCCGGCACCCGGAGGAGCAGGAGCAGTGGACGCAGTCGACCCCGAGCGAGTTGGCGGCGAGTCACGGTCGAACGTTAGGGGGCGCGACCGTGGACTACCTGAGGATCACCTCAAGCGCGGCACAAATGTGGGGCAGCTTGCGTTCGGGGAACCGGCGTCGCCGTCAGCGGCTTCGTGCCGCCACGAAAGACCGGCCCACGCTCGATCTCGTCGAGCGGGGGCCGGTCGGCAGCCTGAGTGCTCAGGCCGGACGTCTGGCGTCAGGCGATCCGGTCGGTCTCGTCGTGGATCGCCAGCGCGACCTGGCGGAGCTTGTCGGCGTGCTCCTTGCCATGGTGAGCGCAGAACAGGAGCTCGCTACCACTGGTCAGGGTGACACGGACGTAGGCCTGCGCTCCGCAGCGGTCGCAGCGGTCTGCTGCGTTCAGCGCGGCATTCTCGATCACGGGAGTGCTCACGATGGCCTCTCTTCCTGACTTTGGTGAAGTCGCTCTTGCGCAGCAGGAGCCTGGCCGGACCCTCTTGCGTACACGCTCTGTTCAGTGAAACATCTATCGACGCTCTGATTGTTCCCCACCACGGCGTCGTTGCCGTGACTGTTGGGTAACGAACCGAACTTGTTACCCATCTCACAGTCGGTGATCGACTCCGCGACCCCGTCGTGCGCCGCGGAAGACCGAACCTACCTGGCCGGGCCAAGGCCTCGGAGCCCACCCATGCTCGGCACTGAGGACCTCATCGGTTCGGCTGACCGGGTTTCGTCAGTCCCGGCCGGTAGCCTCAGCACGTGTCCCAGACCGTGTCGAGAAGTGCCGGTGGCTCGTCGGGTGCGGGTCTGCCTGGGCCCACCGGCGGGGACGGCCGCGACTACGAAGCCAGGCATCTGCTCGTGCTCGAGGGTCTCGAGGCGGTGCGCAAGCGCCCGGGCATGTACGTCGGCTCGACCGACACCCGTGGTCTCATGCACTGCGTCTGGGAGATCATCGACAACGCCGTCGACGAGGCGCTCGCCGGGTTCGGCCGCGAGATCGAGGTGACTCTGGGCCGCGACGGGAGTATCGCGGTCGCCGACCACGCCCGGGGTATTCCGGTTGACAAGGAGCCACGCACGGGGCTTTCCGGGGTCGAGGTCGTGTTCACCAAGCTGCACGCCGGCGGCAAGTTCGGCGCCGGCTCTTACAACGCGACCGGCGGCCTGCACGGCGTCGGCGCCTCGGTGGTCAACGCGCTGGCGATGCGGCTCGACGTCGAGGTCGACCGCGACGGCGCGACTTGGGCGATGTCGTTCCGACGGGGGGTCCCGGGCACGTTCGACGGTGCCGGGCCGGGTGCCACCTTCGTCCCAGGAGCCCGGCTGGCCAAGGTGGGGCGGGTCAAGAAGGGCGTCGGGGGCACCCGGGTCTGTTACTGGCCCGACCGCCAGATCTTCCTCACCGACGCTCAGCTCTCCATCACCGAGCTGCGGGGGCGCGCCCAGCAGACCGCCTTCTTGGTGCCGGGCCTGGCGTTGCACCTGACCGATGAGCGCGCCTCCGAGGTGACCCAGGAAACCTTTCGGTACGACGGGGGGATCACGGAGTTCTGCGAGTTCCTGGCGGCCGACGACGCGGTCAGCGAGGTGATCCGGCTGCAGGGCACCGACGGCTTCACCGAAACCGTCCCCATGCTCGACGACGCCGGGCACATGACCCCGACCGACGTCGACCGGACCCTCGACGTCGACGTGGCGGTCCGCTGGGGCACCGGTTACGACACGACCCTGCGGTCGTTCGTCAACATCATCTCCACCCCCAAAGGCGGCACTCATGTCGCCGGTTTCGAGCGAGCCCTGACCAAGGCCTTCACCAAGGCCTACGAGAGCACCCGGATGCTCAAGAGCGGTGAGGAGGTGGTCAAGGACGACATCTCAGAGGGGATGACGGCCGTGGTCACCGTCTCGCTGGCCGAGCCGCAGTTCGAGGGTCAGACCAAGGAGGTGCTCGGTACGCCCCCGGTCGCCCGGCTGGTGAGCAAGGTGGTCGAGCGCGAGCTGGGGGCGTTCTTGTCCTCGCCGAAGGCCCAGACCAGGGCCCAGGCCCGGGCCGTGATGGAGAAGGTCGTCTCGGCGTCCCGGGCCCGGGTGGCCGCCCGCCAGCACAAAGAGGCCCAGCGCCGCAAGACCGCGCTCGAGTCCTCGTCGCTGCCGACCAAGCTCGCCGACTGCCGCAGCACCGACGTGGACAAGACCGAGCTCTTCATCGTGGAGGGCGACTCGGCCATGGGCACGGCGAGGCTCGCCCGCAGCTCGGAGTTTCAGGCGCTGCTGCCGATCCGCGGCAAGATCCTCAACGTGCAGCGGGCCTCGGTGGGCGACATGCTCAATAACGTCGAGTGCGCCTCGATCATCCAGGTGGTGGGGGCCGGGTCAGGCCGGACGTTCGACCTCGACGCCGCGCGCTACGGCAAGATCATCTTCATGGCCGACGCCGATTCCGACGGCGCCCACATCCGCTGCCTGCTGGCGACGCTGTTCTTCCGCTACATGCGGCCGCTGGTGGAAGCCGGCCGGGTCTTCACTGCCGTTCCGCCGCTGCACCGCTTCGAGCTCAGCAACCCCCGCAAGGGCCAGGACCGATACCTTTACACCTACTCCGACGCCGAATACCAGCGGACCGCGGCCGAGCTGACCAAGCGCAACCAGAACTTCAAGGAACCTCAGCGCTACAAGGGACTCGGTGAGATGGACGCCGACCAGCTCGCCGACACGACCATGAGCCCACGGCACCGCACCTTGCGCCGGATGACGGTTGACGACGCGATCATTGCTGACACCACGTTCGAGATGTTGATGGGCAACGACGTCGGTCCGCGCAAGGCGTTCATCGTCGACGGGGCTTACGCCCTGGACGCGACGGCTATCGACGCCTGACCGGTCAGGTGCTGGCCGGAGAACGCCGAGGTATCCGGTCACCGCCGCGACGGCGGCGGAGGCGGGCGGTGAGAGATCCGAGTGGGCACACCTCGTGATCGGTCGACCGCAGCGGTCCGATGTTGCCAGAATGTGAAAGAAATTGGGTCAAAGAATCACTAGCGCGCATCCAGCACGACGCGTAGATTCGGCGACACCGAGGAGTCAGCGGTAGCGCAGCACGTTCAGGGTCCCACCAGCCAGCGGCAGCACCAGGCGAGGAGGAGCATGACCACCGCGAGTCCGCCCGTCGAAGCGGCCACGTCGACGATATCGACGGGGGCCCTCGCTCGCGTCGCCCGCAGCTACGTGCTCCGTCGACTGCTGCGGGCGGTGTTCGTGGTCTGGGTGGTGGCGACGGGGGTGTTCTTCCTCGTCCGGCTGCTGCCCGGCAACCCGGTCGACGTCTACATCAACACCCAGATCGCGATGTACGGGAAGACTTACCAGGAGGCGGCGGCCTCGGCGTCGACGATCTTCACCTTCGACCCGAACACCCCGATCCTGCAGCAGTACCTCGACTACCTGGTGGGGCTGGTGCAGGGCGATCTGGGCAACTCGATCCTTTCCGCGAGTACGACGGTGGCCGAGAAGATCGCCGTGCACCTGCCCTGGACGCTGTTCAGTGCCGGGCTGGCCATGATCATCTCGATCGCGGTCGGGTTGACCGTCGGGATGGTGATGGCCTACCGGCGCGGCGGGATCGTCGACCACGCGGTGACCGCGCTGGGTAGCGTGTTGCACGCCATCCCGAACTACCTGATGGCCATCTTGTTCGTCGTGCTCCTCGGGGTGCAACTGCAGCTGTTCGACTTCGCGCAGATGCGCGGACACTCCACCCCGGGGGTGCAGCCGTCGTTCTCGCCGTCGTTCTTCGGTGACGCGCTCTATCACGCAGCCCTCCCGATCTGGGTCTACGTGCTGACCACGGTCGGCACCTGGTCGCTGGTGATGAAGTCCTCCACCACCCAGGTGCTGGACGAGGACTACGTCACGGTCGCCAAGGCCCGCGGACTCAGCAACAGCCGGATCGCCAGCGCTTACGTCGGTCGCAATGCCGTCCTCCCCATGGTCGCCCAGATCGCCACCCAGGCTGCGTTCGTGGTCGGTGGGGCCATCTTCGTCGAGCAGACCTTCGGCTACGACGGAATCGGTATCGAGTTGTTCCAAGCCGTCAACGCGCGCGACTACCCGGTGATCCAGGGCATCCTGCTGGTGATCACCATCGTGGTCGTGCTGGCCAACCTGGTCGCCGACCTGATCTACAGCGTGCTCGACCCGCGGATCCGCACTGACGACAGGACGGAGGCCTGAGATGGCTCAGGCTCAGCTGACCGCTCCCGCGCCTGCGGCGGTCCGACCCAAGATCCCGCGCGGAGGCGCGGTGGCCAACTTCTTTCGTGAACTCGCCCGCACCAAGTCGGGTTTCGGCGGCTTCGTGCTGGTGATGCTGATCGTCGGGATGGCCGCGATCGCCCCACTGGTGGTCAATCCGGACAACCCGGTCGACATCAACTCCATCTGGGGCGCTCCGAGCTGGGCCCATCCGCTGGGCACCGACGGCAACGGCCAGGACACGCTGAAGAAGGTGCTGCTGGGCGGCCGGACGGTGATCTTCGTCGGATTGGCGGCTGCCGTGATCACCACGGCGATCGCGGTGGCGCTGGGCTCGCTGGCGGCTTACTTCCGCGGCTGGTTCGACGCGGCGGCGCTGCAGCTCACCGACATCGTGATGACGATCCCCCAGATCGTGCTGCTGGCGGTGCTCGGCGCGTTCTTCCGGCTCGACTCGCCGGCCTACCTCGCCCTGCTGATTGGTGTCCTCTCCTGGCCGGTGCTGATGCGCTCGATCCGGGCGCAGGTGCTGTCGTTGAAGGAGCGCGAGTTCGTCGAGGCCGCGCGGCTGCTCGACCTCGGTACGGCCCGAGTGGTGTTCGTGGAGATCGTGCCCAACATGGCCAGCTACATCTTGATCAATTTCATCATCGCCGTCACGAACTCGATCTACGTGCTGGTGGGCATGTATCTGCTCGGCTTGGCTCCCCTCGCCGGCAACAACTGGGGAATCATGATCAACGACGCCTGGGTGCGGGGAGCGATGTTCAACCCCGACGCGCTGCCCTACATCCTCTCGCCGGTGGCGATGATCGTGCTCTTCCAGCTTGGGCTGATCCTGCTGACGCGCTCCCTCGAAGAGATTCTCAACCCCCGGTTGCGGGACAAGTGAGCAGCCCGATGAGCGAGACCACGACGAACCCGATCATCGGCGCGGTGGAGCGCCCCGTCGACCCGGACCAGATCTCGGAGCCGGTGCTCTCGGTGCGCGACCTACGGATCGCGTACGGGACCGGCCGGGCCAAGGTGGAGGCCATCCGGGGCGTGAGTTTCGACCTGTACCCCAACCAGGCGTTGGCTCTGGTGGGGGAGTCCGGCTGTGGCAAGACCACCCTCGGACTCGGACTTCTCCGACTGCTGCCCAAGCTGGGCAGCACCCCCGGGGGAAGCGTGACCTACCGCAGGGAGCAAGCCGACCCCGTCGACGTCCTCAAGCTGGAGAAGCGTGCCCTGCGTCGGTGGCGCTGGGCCGAGGCGGCGATGGTGTTCCAGGGCGCGATGAACGCCTTCAACCCGGTGCTGAACATCCAGGACCAGCTGATGGACACCCTCAGTGCCCACGGTGAGCGAAGCAGCCGCTCTGACCGCGCGGCCATGGTCGATCACTGCGGGGAGACACTGCGCTCGGTCCGGCTGGAGCCCCGGCAGGTGCTGGGGAGCTATCCGCACGAGCTCTCCGGCGGGATGCGGCAGCGGGTGCTGATCGCGATGAGCCTGCTGCTGGACCCGCGGCTGATCGTGTTCGACGAGCCCACCACCGCCCTCGACATCCTCACCCAGCGGGCCATCGTCGACCTGCTCGCCGAGTTGCGCGAGGAGCGCCAGTTCGCGATGATCTTCATCTCCCACGACCTGTCGTTGGCCGCCGAGCTGGCCGACCGGGTAGCGACCATGTACGCCGGACGGATCATCGAGGCCGGGTCGGTGAACGACATCTTCTACGAACCCAAGCATCCCTACACCTCCGGGCTGATCAACGCGGTACCTCCCGTCGTCGGTGACCTGCCGGAGCTCGCGTCCATCCCCGGTTCACCGCCGTCGCTGGGGAGCTTGCCCTCCGGGTGCGCGTTTGCCCCCCGCTGCGACTACGTGATGGAGCAGTGTCATCAGGTCGACCCGCCGCTGGAGACCATCGAGGAGCGACCCCGGGGACTGACCCACGCGTCGGCCTGCCTGCGCTGGCCAGACGTCAAGCACGAGCGAAAGGTGGTCGCCGGTGGCTGACTCCGTGCTGATCTCGCTCGACGACGTCAGTCAGACGTTCCGCAGCAAGAAGGGTGACGTGCCCGCCGTCGACCGGGTCCAACTCAGCGTCGACCGCGGTCAGGCCCTCTGCGTGGTCGGGGAGTCGGGGTGCGGCAAGAGCACCACCGCTCGGATGGCGGCAGGGATGGACCGTCCCACCGGCGGGACCGTGCGCTTCGACGGGCAGGACGTCTGGTCGATGGACAAGGCGGAATTCGGTCGATTCCGCCGGGCGGTGCAGTACATCCACCAGGACCCCTACGCCTCGCTCAACCCCATCCGGTCGATCTTCGACACGCTCGCTGCGCCGCTGGTGACGCACAAGGTGGTCCGCACCCGGAAGCAGGCCTGGTCCAAGGCGGCCGAGTTGCTCGCCCGGGTCGACCTGACCCCACCCGAGCTCTATCTGGCCAAGTTCCCCCATCAGCTCTCGGGCGGGCAACGACAGCGGGTCGCGGTAGCCCGCGCGTTGACGCTCGACCCCAAGCTGATCATCGCCGACGAGTCGACGTCGATGCTCGACGTGTCGATCCGGGTGGGGATGCTCAACATGCTGGGCCGGTTGCGAGACGATCTCGGGGTGGGGTTCTTGTTCATCACCCACGACCTGGCTATCGCCAAGTACTTCGGCTGGCAGGGTCACACCGCGGTCATGTATCTCGGTCGGGTGGTGGAGTTCGGCCCGACGCCGGAGGTGATCAACCGGCCGAAGCACCCCTACACCAAGGCCCTGCTGGACGCCGTACCCGAACCCGATCCCGAGCTCACGGCGACCAAGAAGGCGGGCGGTGGGCTGCGGAGCGCCGAGATCCCCAGTCTGCGGCACCTGCCGGCCGGGTGCACCTTCCACCCCCGGTGCCCCCGGTTCGAGGAAGGGACGTGCGACTCCGTGCCGCCGCAGCTGGTGCAGATCGCCGAGCGGCACGCCGTGTCGTGCCACATCGCGGTCCGCGAGAGCGCGGGCGGCCGGGTTGCCGAGCCGCCGGCCGAGCGGAGCGCTTGATGCTGGCCATCGCCCGGGCCGTCATGTCCATGGGGGCCTTCGTCGCCATCGGGGCGCTCTGGAGCTTGGCCTACGTCGCACCAGGAAGTGCTGAGTTCGTCGTCGCAGTGACCAGCGTCGTGATCGGCGCCGGTCTCGTGGCGATGGCTGTCATTTTGGCCCGGCGGGATCTCCGCCGCGTCTTTCACAAGGAGGACCAGTGACCGTACCCAACCAAATCCCTCGCCGATCCCTGCTGCAGATCATGGGGCTCACCGCCGCCGGCGTCGCCGGTGCCGGGGGACTTGCCGCGTGCGCTCCGGCGAAACCGACTGGACAAGGCGGCTCCGGCACCGGGAGTGGCGGCGGGGAGTTTCACGGCGGCTGGCCGTACAAGCAGCCACCAGAGGGCGTCTACAACAACTTCGCACCGGTCAAGGTGTTGACCGACGGACCTTACGGTGACCTGATCACGATGCCGTCGGCCTATTACCAGTGGAAGGAAAAGACCTACGTCAACTTCCTGATCGACTCGGGTGCGTACTCCAGCGATCAGAAGACCTACACCCTGAAGATCAAGCCAGGGTTGAAGTGGAGCGACGGCGCTGCCCTGACGGCGAAGGACTACGTCACCACGTTCTGGTGCAACTGGATCGCCCGCAGCCCTGCGTGGGCCTACCTCAAAGACATCGCGGCGACCGACGACTCGACCTTCACGCTGACGCTGAATCAGCCTTCGACGGTGCTGGAACGCTTCATCCTCAAGACCCAGATCCTGCCCTCCTCGGTATGGGGCGACCTGGCCGACCGCGCTCAGAAGCTGCACGCCTCGGGCAAGGACATGACGTCCTCCGCGGGCAACACCTTGGGGCAGGACCTGCAGACCCTCGCCCCGAAAGAGTATGTCTCCAACGGCCCGTTCAACATCGACTACGGCTCGGTGGCCAATACCCAGATCACCCTGGTGAAGAACCCGACCGGGGCCATGGCCGACATGGTGAAGTTCGACAAACTGGTGATCTACAACGGGGAGACGCCCGAGATCACCCCGCTGGTGCAGAGCAAGGACGTCGACTACGCCACCCACGGGTTCCCGGTGGCGTCGGTGAAGGCCTTCGAGAACGTGGGGTTCCGGATCCTGCGGCCGCCGGTCTACTCCGGCCCCGCCCTGCTGTTCAACCTCGCCAAGGTCACCGAGTTCGCTGACGAAAAGGTCCGCCAAGCGCTGGCTTACGCGATCGACCGCGGGCAGAACGGGGCGGTCTCGCTGGGCGAGTCGGGCAAAGCCGTGAAGTTCATGGCGGGCTTCTCTGACCTCCAGGTGCCGGACTGGCTGTCCCCCGGGGACCAGGCCAAGCTGACCACCTACGACTACAACCAGGACAAGGCGGCCCAGATGCTGGAGGCCGCCGGCTGGAAGAAGAGCGGCAGCTCGTGGCAGACGCCCGCCGGAAAGGCGGCGGAGTACGAGATCTCTTTCCCCGCACCGTTCGCCGACTGGTCGGCCTCCGCCCAGAACGTGGCCGACCAGTTGACGAAGTTCGGGATCAAGGTGATCCCGCGCGGGACCGACGACAAGCAGGCGCCGATCGACATCGACAAGGGGAACTTTCAGCTGGCGATCCAGGCGTGGGGTGCCTCGACCCACCCCCACCCTTACTACTCGTTCCTCCAGGACATGTACACCCACAACATTCCGGTGGCTGCCAACCAGGGCGGCAAGGGGATCGACTTCCCGTTGACCCAGAACACCAAGGGCTTCGGCAAGGTGGACCTGGACAGCCTCGTCACCGCCGCTGGTACCGGTCTCAACGAGACGCAGCAGAAGGCCAACGTGACAAAGGTGGCACAGGTTTTCAACGAGTTGCTGCCGATCATCCCGCTGTTCGAGCGCTACGGGAACAACCCTGCGCTGGAAGGGGTCCGGGTCAAGTCGTTCCCGGCCGATTCCGACCCGATCCTGTTCAACGCACCGTACGCGGACAACTTCGTCATCTTGTACATGCTGCAGGGCAAGATCACGCCGGTGTAACGCGTTGGCGCGTAGCGGGCTCGCAGCGGTGCGCGCAGCGTAAGGTGACCGGCACGAGCACCGGTTGGGGTCGCCACAGTTCCGCTGTGGCGACCCGCGCACTCCTCGGGTGCGCGGGCGGCAGCTGACCCCGGGTGGTGCCGAACCAGTCGACAACCATGACGAAAGGTGCACGACCATGGGCTCGGACTCTCACTCGCTGCCTCGCCGGCAGTTCCTGCGCGTCACCCTGAGCGCCGCGGCTCTCGCTCCGCTCGCCGGGGCGCTGGCGTCCTGCGCAGCCGGCGGCAGCAGCAGTTCCAGCAGCTCGGCTCCTGGGGGAGCCGTCAGCGACACGAACCCGTTCGGGGTCGCGGACAACTCGACGATCGACGCGGTGATCTTCAACGGCGGCTACGGCACCGCTTACGTGACCTTCGCCGCCGACGTGCTGAAGAAGCTGCACCCCACCGTCACCCCGAAGGTCGCCCCGTCGACCAACATCGCCCAGGAGCTGCAGCCACGCTTCGTCGGTGGCAACCCCCCGGACCTGATCGACAACTCCGGAGCGAACGCCATCGGCATCAGCACCATCGTCGCCCAGCTCGAGGACCTGACCGCGGTGATCGACGCCAACAACCTCGAAGGCACCAAGATCAGAGACACCCTCTACGACGGTGTGCTGACCCCGGGAACGTTCGACGGCAAGTTCGCCGCGCTCAACTACAGCCTGACCGTGTACGCCCTGTGGTACTCGGCGTCGCTGTTCAAGCAGAACGGTTGGAGCCCGCCGAAGACCTGGGACGAGGCGCTCGACCTGGGCGCCAAGGCCAAGGCGAAGGGGAAGTACCTCTTCGCCTGGGGCAAAGAGGCCGCGACCTACTACCAGACGCTGGCCATCTCCTCGGCGATCAAGGAGGGCGGCGACGAGGTCCGGCTCGCCCTGGAGAACCTTGCGAAGGACTGCTGGTCGCAGCCCGCCGTGCAGGGCGTGTTCACCGCGATGAAGAAGGCCGTCGACGCCGGCTACTTCAAACCGGGTGGTTCCGGGACCCAGTTCACCGCAGCTCAGGCCCAGTGGAGCAACGCCGAGGACGCGATCCTCTATCCCTCCGGCTCGTGGATCGAGAACGAGATGAAGGACCAGACCAAGAGCGGCTTCGACATGACCGGGGCCGCCGAGCCCACGCTCACCTCGTCCAGCAAGCTGCCGTACGAGGCGCTGCACAGCACCGCCGGTGAGCCCTTCGTGGTGCCCACCAAGGCGGTCAACGTCGCCGGGGGCAAGGAGATGCTGCGGGTGATGCTGTCCAAGGAGGCGGCGACCAACTTCGCCAAGACCCTGCTGGCGCCCACCATCGTCAAGGGGACGGTGCCCGCCGACGGCTTCGGCTCCACCGCCCTGGTCTCCCAGACGGCGCTGCTGGATGCGGCGGGGACCAACATCTTCTCCTGGGTGTTCGTCGACTACTACGGACTGAACACCGACCAGCTCGTGGTCTGGAACACGTTCCTGGACGGTAAGTCCGACGTGGCCACGCTCACCAAAGGGCTGCAGAACATCTCCGACAAGGTGCGGGAGGACGACTCGGTCAAGAAGATCGAGGTGAAGTGAGCGCTGCCGTACCGCCGCTGGCTGGGGTCGGTGCGGCCTCCGCACGCCGGCCCCGGCGCAAGCTGACCTTCGACAAGGTCAGCTTCGTGCTCGTGTTCCTCGGGCTGCCGCTGGCGATCTACGTGATCTTCGTGGTCTCGCCGTTCCTGCAGGCGATCTATTACTCCCTCACCGACTGGAGCGGATTCACCACCAGTCAGAACTTCGTCGGCATCGCCAACTACACCCGGGTCCTGACCGACTCCATCTTTCTCAAGGCCATCCGCAACAACCTGATCCTGGTCGTGGTCCTGCCGCTGATCACGATCGTGCTAGCGCTTGCGCTGGCGTCGTTGCTGACGGTGAGCGGCAGCAACCGGGGCCAGACCCGGGGTCTGCGCGGATCCGAGTTCTACCGGGTCGTGTCCTTCTTCCCCTACGTCATCCCGGCCATCGTCACCGGTGTCATGTGGGGCCGGATCTACGACCCGAGCAACGGACTGCTCAACGGCATCCTGACCACGCTCGGGATCGACTCGGCCGCGTCCTTCCCGTGGCTGGGTGACGAGCGAACCGCCATGGGCGCGACGATGTTCGTCATCGTCTGGGGTTTTGTCGGGTTCTACATGGTGCTGTTCGTCGCCGCCATCAAGGGCATTCCGGCCGAGATCTTCGAGGCGGCTCGCATCGACGGGGCGGGCCGGCTGCGGACGGCGGTCCGGATCACCGTGCCGCTGATCCGGGACAACGTGCAGACCGCGTACGTCTACATGGGCATCTTGGCCCTGGACGCGTTCGTCTACATGGCCGCCCTGAACCCGGGCGGTGGGCCGAACAACTCCACGCTGGTGATGTCCCAGCAGCTGCTCAGCACCGCGTTCACCAAGGGTCAGTTCGGGGTGGCCTGCGCCATGGGTGTGGTCCTCGCGGTGATCACGCTGGCGTTCTCGGGGCTGGTCTTCGGGGTCAACCGACTGACCGGGGGGCGGGAGTCGGTATGACGGCCACGTCGACGACCACGTCGAGCTCGACGCCGGAGCCGATTACCCGGCCGACCGACCGTCGCCGGAACCGCTCGTCGGGCGAGACCTCGTTCGCCGTCGGCTCGCACGCGGTGCTGGTGCTCTGGTCGGCACTGGTGGTGCTTCCGTTGCTGTGGACCTTGATGACCTCGTTCAAGACCACCAGCCAGATCTTCGCCTCACCGTTCTCCTTCCCGACCTCGCTCAACCTGCAGAACTACGTCAACGCCTGGACCACGGCAGGAATCGGCCGGCAGTTCATCAACACCGTCTCCGTGGTGGGGTCGGCCCTGATCGTCGTGATGATCCTGGGGGCGATGTGCGCCTACGTGCTCGCGCGGTACTCGTTTCCGGGTAACCGGCTGATCTACTACGCGATGCTGGCCGGGCTGACCTTCCCGATCTTCTTGGCCATCGTCCCGCTGTTCTTCACCCTGCAAAACTTCGGGTTGCTGAACACGCTGCCGGGGCTGGCGATCACCTACGTCGCCTTCGCCCTCCCGTTCACCGTGTTCTTCCTCTTCTCGTTCTTCAAGACCCTGCCGGACGAGGTGGCGGAGGCCGCCGCGCTGGACGGCGCAGGGGAGTGGCAGACGTTCTTCTTGGTCATGCTGCCGATGGCCCGGAGCGGCATCGCGTCGGTGTTGATCTTCAACTTCCTGGGGCTGTGGAACCAGTTCCTGATCCCGGTGGCCCTCAACACCAACGTCGACAATTACGTGCTGTCCCAGGGCATCGCCCGGTTCGCCGCGCAGGCCGGCTACGCCGTGGACTTCGGCGCGCTCTTCGCCGCCGTCGTGATCACCGTGGTGCCGGTGCTGATCGTCTACGTGATCTTCCAGCGCCAGCTCCAGGGCTCCGTCAGCCAGGGCACCTCCAAATAGCCTGATCCGCGACCCGCCAGATCCTGTCCGACACGCCGACAGCAGCCGGCAATAGCTGCCTGGTCGCGGAAATTTCGCCGACCAGGCAGGTACTTCCGCGTTTTTGCGGTGTGTCGGACAGGATCTGACTGGTCGCGGGGTGTCTCAGCGGGCGAAGCGGAGCGTCATCAACTGAAAGGGGCGCAGGTCGAGGTCGATCGCGGGCCCGTCCGCCGCGAACCCGTCCGCGACCGGACGCTCCAGCAGATCGGTGGCGTGCACCGAGGAGACGTCGGCGGCGGCGGTCACCGTGGTGCGCGCGTGGCCGCCGTGACTCTCGTAGAGCCGGACGACCAGGTCACCGCTCCCGTCCTGCGCGAGCTTGACCGCCTCGACGACAACAGCTGAGTTGCTCACGGTGACGAGCGGGTCAACCCCGCGGGCCCCCCGCACCGTACGCAGGGGCAGGTTGGTCCGATAGCCCTCCTGCACCGCCTCGGCGATGCCCGCACCCGGCCGTACGGTGGTCCGCAGCACGTGACGACCCTGGTCGGCCTGCGGGTCGGGGTAGAGCGGTGCCCGGACCAGCGACTGCCGCACCGTGGTGGTGGTGCCGCCGCCGTCGCGGGTCGTCCGGCTGACGTCGTGCCCGTAGGTCGAGTCGTTGCTGATCGCGACGCCGTAGCCCGGCTCGCCCACGTGCAGGAAGCGGTGCGCGCAGATCTCGAAGCGGGCGAAGTCCCACGACGTGTTGGTGTGGGTGGCGCGAAAGACGTGTCCGAACTGGGTCTCCGACGCCGACCGGTCGGCGTGCACGTCGAGTCCGAAACCGAGCTTGAGCAGCTTCTGCCTCTCGTGCCAGTCGATGCAGGTGGTGATCTCCACCGACGGCGATCCGGCCGCCAACGCGATCCGCTGCTCCACGGTGGAGGACCCGAAGGACCGGGTGACCACCACGGCTGCCTCCTCGGGCTTGGTCTCCACCCGTAGGTCGTCGACCTGGTCGAGCTCGGTGACGGTGCGGCGGTAGTGCTCGTCGACATCCCAGGCATCCCACTGGTTGGGGATGTCGCGGTGCAGCTGAAGCCGGTTGCCCAGCTCACCCGGCGCGATGGCTTCGCGACCGGTGACCGCGTCGACCAGCGACGTGAGCTGGCCGCGGGAGTTGATCACCACGGCGACCCGGCCGTTGTCGAAGCGATAGCCGATCCCGGAGTCGCCGGCGATCTCCGCCACGCCCACGTCGGTGTCCTCGGGAAGGATCGGGCCGGCGCCCAAGGCGGGTACGCCCGAGCGCTCGTGCGGGGCGGCGTTGAGGGCCAGCGTCTGGTCACCCTCGCCCACCAGGGCGGCGACCGCGTCGGCGATCACCCGCTCGGCGCGCTCGGCGACGGCGGCGTAGTTGCGCTCGGCGTCCTGGTGCACCCAGGCGATCGAGCTGCCGGGCAGGATGTCGTGGAACTGCTGCAGCAGCACCAGCTCCCACAGGTGCTGCAGCTCGGCGGCCGGGTAGGTCCATGCCGTTCGCAGGGCCGCGGTCGCCGACCACAGCTCGGCCTCGCGGAGCAGATGCTCACTGCGTCGGTTGCCTTGCTTGGTCCGAGCCTGGGTGGTGTAGGTGCCGCGGTGCAGCTCGAGGTACATCTCGCCGCTCCACACCGGGGCGTTGGGGTACTCGTGCTGGGCCCGGGTGAAAAAGCCGGCGGGGGAGTCGAGGTCGAGGGTGGGAGAGCCCTCGAGCGACTCGAGCCGTTTCGCCGCGGCCAGCATGTCGCGGTTCGGGCCGCCACCGCCGTCGCCGTAGCCAAACAGCATCAGCGAGGTGGTGCCCTTGCCCTTCTCGCGGTACTGCCGCTCGGCCCGGGCCATCTCGGCCCCCGACAGGGTGGAGTTGTAGGTGTCGGCCGGCGGGAAGTGGGTGAAGACCCGGCTACCGTCGATGCCCTCCCACCAGAACGTGTGGTGCGGCATGGTGTTGATCTGGTTCCACGAGATCTTCTGGGTGAGGAACCACTTCGAGCCGGATGCCCGGACGATCTGCGGCAGGGCGGCCGAGTAGCCGAAGGAGTCGGGTAGCCAGACCTCTTCGGTCTCGACCCCGAAGTTGTCCAGGAAGAAGCTCTTGCCGGCCACGAACTGGCGGGCCATCGCCTCACCACCGGGCATGTTGGTGTCCGACTCGACCCACATCCCGCCGACCGGGACGAACTGACCCGCGTGCACCTTCTCGGTGATCCGGGCGAAAAGTTCGGGGTAATAGTCCTTCATCCACGCGTACTGCTGGGCCGAGGAGCACGCGAACCGGAACGTCGGGTCGGCGTCGGCGAGCTCGATCACGTTGGAGAACGTCCGGGCGCACTTGCGGATCGTCTCGCGCACCGGCCACAGCCAGGCGCTGTCGATGTGGGCGTGCCCGACCCCCACCACGTGGTGGGCGCTGGCGTACGCGGGTCGCGCGAGCACGTCGCGGAGCTCGGCCCGGGCGTCGGCCACGGTACCGGCCAGGTCGTCGGGGTCGGCGACGTCGACGGCACGCTGCAGGGCGACCAGGATCTCGGCCCGGCGGCTGGAGTCCACGGGCAGCTCGTTCATCAGACCCGACAGCACGAAGATGTCGGCGGCCAGCTCCGCCACGGTGGTGTCGCGGAGCACCAGCTCGAGCTGCGTGAGGACGTAGATCGGGGCGTCGCCCGCGGTGGCCTTGTCGCCCCACGGCGTGGACCGGTAGCCGGTGTGTGCCACGTCCGGGTTGGCCGCTGCCTCGAGATAGAAGTCGATGGGCTGCCGCGGCGCGATCGGGACGTGGTTGTTGAACGGGGAGACGGCCTTGATGGTCGTGCCGTCGGGCCGGTAGGCGAGCCCTTCGGCCTGGAAGCCGGGCCCGCCGGCGAAACCGAGGTCGACGACGATCTCCGGCCGGGTGCCTGCGACGTCACACCACGCCGCAGGGACCTCGCCGGTGACGTGAATCCACATCGTGCTCCAGGGCCGGCCCCACGCCGTACCGGGGGAGAGCGAGGTGAAGTCCTGGTTCACCACCTCGCCGAACGGCACGGGTTCGTCGGGGACGTCCCAGCGGGTCAGGGTCAGCGGGGCGGCGTCGCGGTACGCGGCCCGGGAGAGATGGTCGTTGACGAAACGGCTCAGACGGCCTTCGAGCAGCCGGCGGTCGTCGTGCACAGGGTTACCTCGTCGGGTTGAGGGGCTGATGTCGTCCGACAGTAACTCAATCGATTGGACTTGTGCCAGGAACGTCAGTCCATCAGCAGCACCGACGGCCGCGGCGACAGGTAGTGGTCGAGCACCAGGGCGGCTGCACCTTGGGCCGCGACGTGCTCACCGACCGCCGAGCCCTCGACCACCACCGAGGCTGCCGCGACCAGCTGGGGCTGGATCAGTCCGGGGAGCAGCGCCAGCATCCGGCTGCTGATCCGCGACCAGATCGGCCCGCCGAGCACCACCCGGCCGACGTCGAGGAAGTTGATCATCACCGCGAGCCCGGCGGCGAGCCCGACGGCGGCGTCGTCGAGCAGCTGCAGGCAGGCGGCCTCCCCGGCGTACGCGCGCTCGCAGAGCACCGTGAACGCCTCGTCGACCGCGACGAAGTCCTCGGGGTCGATCGCCGCGGCGAACAACCCGCGACGCTCGGCGGAGATGATCAACGCCTGGGGAAGACAGGACGCCGCGAGCGACCCGGGTCGACCCACGCCCAGGTCCGGCGCCGTGGGGTCGACCAGGATGTTGCCAATCTCGCCGATGTTGTTGCTCACTCCGCGCAGCACCTGGTCCGCCATCACCACTCCCGCCCCCAACCCGGAGCCCAGGTAGCAGAAGACGAAGCTGTCGCGGGCGCCGCCACGGGCCCACAGCTCACCGGTGGCGGCGGCCGTGACGTCCTTGTCCACCAGGACATGTCGGCCGGTCGTGGCGTGCAGGTCGGCTCGCAGTCGGACCTTCTCCCAGCCGTGCAGCTGCGGTGGGTCGAGCAGCACGCCGTCGACCACGTCGAGTGGCCCCGGGGCCGCGACGCCGATCCCGAGCACCGAATCAGCATCGACGTCGGCCGCGCTGATCAGCTGCTCCACCTGCTCGGTGATCACCGTGATCACCTCGCTCGGTCGGTTGGCCTGCGGGGTGCGGCGCCGGGCGTACCCACGCACCGCACCGGCCAGGTCGATGAGCACGAAGGTCAACGTGGCGGGGTCGACGTGCACCCCGACCGCGCAGCGAGCCGTGGGCTCGATCTGCAGCCGGGTCCGGGGTTTCCCGCGGACCCCGACGGCCGGAACCCGGTCCCCCTCGCGGACGAGCCCCTGGTCGAGCAGCCGACGGACGATGTTGCTGACGGTCTGCGCGGTCAGGCCCGTCTCGGCCACCAGCTCGACCCGGCTGGTGCCGCCGTTGCCGCGACGGATCGCGTCGAGCACGACGGTCTGGTTGAAATCGCCGAGTCGCAGCAGGTTCGAGCCGCGGGGCATGTCGACTCCTCTCCTGGCGGTCGTGAGTTCGCGAGCGCCAGACCGTTGACGGAGGCTGGGGCTTATCGTACGCTCGCGACGACTAAGTCAATCGAAGTGACGTAATACCGGTGGCGTGCCGGGACTCACCGGCGCAGGTACGGCGCGGGATCACGGTCTGCCACCGGGTCCGACGTGGGCCGATGACGACCACGACGGCCCCCGAGGCCGGGACGGTCGCACCGGCGATCACCACCCGGCCCCGACGGATGCGGTTCACCGGACGCATGATCGCCAGCATGGTCCTGGTGGTCATTGCCGCCGGCTTCATCGTGCCGTTGCTGTGGGTGCTGCTGGCCGCCGTCAACGGCAGCCCCGGCCAGGGCATCGCGATCAGCTGGCCGGACCCCTTCACCCTCGACAACTTTCGGGCCGTGATGACTCCGGAGACCACCCACCGGCCGTTGCTCAACGGCGCCATCCTGTGCGCCGGGGGCACGGTGGTCACGATGGTCTGCGCGACGTTGGCGGCCCACCCGCTGTCGCGGTACCGATCCCGGCTCAAGCGGCCGTTCCTGGTGACGATCCTGTTCTCCACCGGGTTGCCGATCACCGCGATCATGGTGCCGGTGTACGGGCTGTTCGTGCAGCTCGCGCTCGACGACTCGATCGTGGCCACCATGGTGTTCATGGCCACCACCGCGCTCCCGATCTCGATCTGGCTGACCAAGAACTTCATGGACGGGGTGCCGATCGAGCTGGAGGAGGCCGCGTGGACCGACGGTGCCACGCCGATGCAGGGCCTGCCGAAGATCATCATGCCGTTGATGGCGCCCGGACTCGCGGTGGTCGCCATCTACACCTTCATCGGGCTGTGGGGGAACTTCTCGTCCCGTTCATCTTGCTGCTGACCCCGGAGAAGCAGCCGATGTCGGTGACGATCTACACCTTCTTCGGCCAGTACGGCCAGGTGGTGTACGGCCAGCTCGCGGCGTACTCGCTGCTTTACTCGCTGCCCTCGGTGCTGCTCTACCTCGCGCTGAATCGCCGCCTCGGTGGTGCCTTCGCCTTCGGTGGCGGCGTCAAGGGGTGATCGGATGCCGGCTCAGTCGGGCCGGCGGAGGTCGAAGCGGGTGTCCTCGGTAATCTCGAAGTAGGCGGTCGGGCCGCCGGCCCGGGTCACGGGCCGTGCGCGTGCGGTCTGATAGATCCCGTCGACCAGCAGTTCGGTGTCGATGTGCACGCCGACGACCTCGCCGATCACTAGCCAGCTGCCGACGGGAGCCCCGGCGGCTCCCCGGAGGATGATCACGTCGGCGGTCCGGCACTCGAAGGTGACCGGCGAATCGGCGACCTGGGGAGCTTCGATCTCGATTGAGGACCCCACGGTGAGCCCGGCGGCGACGAACTCGTCGACCGGGGTCTGGGTGGAGCTGGCGTTCATCGCTCCGGCGAGCGGCCGGGTGACCAGGTTCCAGGTGAACTCGCCGGTCTCCTCGGCGTTGCGGGCGCTGTCCTTGTAGCCCACGCTGGAGAACCCCACCAACGGTGGGGTGTAGGCCAGCGCGGTGAAGAAGCTGTAGGGCGCCAGGTTCTGCACCCCGGCGCGCGACACGGTGCCGATCCAGCCGATCGGGCGGGGCGCCACGATCGCGTTGAAGGGGTCGTGGGGGAGCCGATGGCCCTCGGCCGGACGGTAGTAGTGCTCGGGCATGACCCGAGTCGACCACGTCGCGGTCGCAGACCGACGGCCTACCCGGCTGGTGACTTCACCAGCGGGTCACCAGCCGATACGTTGCTGCGCCCGCCACTGCGCCAGGACGCCGGGCCGACCGGTCTCGCTGAGCTCGTCGCCGCGGTTCCAGAGCCCGAGATAGAGCGCGACCGGAGAGCCGGTGATCACGGTGTCGGCGGTCGGGTCCCCACCGGGGACCGTGACAACCGGCTCGGAGGACACGTGCACCGTCCAGGCGTCGGCGTGGGTGTCGGCGGTGTCGGAGTCGGTGGCGGGGTCGGCGGCGCGGAAGGTCACGGTGTACGGCTCGTCGCTGCGCAATCGCGTCCTGGTGCGCGGTAGGAAACCGCGCAGCAGCTCATCGACGCCGTCGAGAGCCACGGCCCGCGGGAGACGGGTCTCCGCGGCGGCCGGTGCCCGCCCGAGCAGCGCCGCACGAGCGTCCACCCCGTGGATCACCGTCTCGTGCGCCTGCCGGCGGGCCCAGAACACCCGAGCCGGCGGCGGGTCGGCCAGAAAGCGTGGGGCGTCGAGGTCCTCGGGTGCGTCCCGCACGGCGGCGAGCAGAGCGGCGAGGCCCCGCCGGTAGCGGTCGAACAGCTGCGGGTCGTGCCGGCCGGCGGTCTCACCGGACCCGGTCGGGTGCCCGCCCCGGACGTACGCCGTGGCCCAGGCGTGCACCATCGCCAGGTGGGCGACCAGGTCACGCACGGTCCACCCCGGGCAGGTCGGCACGGGGGTGCCCGGGCCGACCGCCTCGGCCGCGGCGATCAGCTCGGTCCCGGCCCGCTGCAGGACAGCCCGGTAGTCGGCCACGGTAAGGGTCATGTCGGACCTTCGACGGGCAGCGCGCGCGACCCTTAGTACCAGCGGTCGAGCAGACCGGTGTCGACGTCGTAGTAGAAGCCCCCGACCTCGGCGCGACCCTCGATCAGCGGGTGGTTCCGGAGCCGGTCGACGTCGGCGCCCAGGGTGCGGCGTTGGTCCTGGTCGGCGCCGAACTTGACCCAGGAGGCGTTCATCCCGCTCGCCTGCCGGATCCGGTCGATGATCACGGTGTCGTCGGCGGCCGCCATCGCGCACCGAGTGTGCGGGACGATCATGATCCGCGTGACCCGGAGCAGGTGCACCCCGGCTACGCACCCCGCCAGCGCCGACTCGGTCAGCCGACCTCCTGGGGTGCGGATGATCTTGGCGTCGCCGAAGTGCAGGCCGATCATCTCCAGCGGGGCGATCCGGCTGTCCATGCAGGTCACCATCAGCACCCCGGCGTGGGCGATGCCGTCGAAACCCTGCTGATCGAAGGTGGCGGCGTAATCGAGGTTGCTGGCCAGCAGGTCGTCGAAGTCGTGTCCGTGGTCGATATCGGGAGACGGTGTGTCGAACATGTTCACTCCTGGGTTCTGGTGCTGACGGCCGCGATGGGCTGACCGGCCGGGACGCCCGACCCGTCCCGGCGCCGGTCTACGTCGGGCAGGTCGACGGGGGTGCCGCTGGCCGCAGCAGCCACGACCGGTTCGGGTCCGGCCCAGGCCAGCAGCAGGGTGTCCTCGCCTTTGAGGAAGCGGTGGCAGCGGACGCCACTGGTGGCCCGACCCTTGCCGGGATACTCGGTGAACGCCGTGACCTTGACCGACCCGGCGTCGGTGCCGGGCAGCGCACGGCCGGATCCCGAGACGGTGACGAGCACCGACGTCGACCCGGTTCCCACGGTACCGAAAAAGCAGACCGACGCGCCGGTCGCCAGCTTGATCCCGGCGATCCCCCCGCCGGAGCGGCCCTGGGGCCGCACGAGGTTCGCGGAAAAATGCAGCAGCTGGGCGTCGTCGGTGACGAAGACCAGTTCCGTCCCGGCTGCCGCCTCGTCGGCCAGCTCGAGCGCAGCCACCACCCGGTCGCCGGGGTCGAGCCGGACGATTTCCCACGCCTCGCGGCCGAGGACCTCGGGGTTGACCCGCTTGACCACGCCACGGGCGGTCCCCAGGACCAGCCCGCGGGCGGTCTCACCACCCTCTGCGGAACCGAGCGTGGTGAGCCCGACCACGCGTTCGCCCTGGTCCAGAGTGACCAGCTCGGACACGTGCGTACCGCCCTGGAGGTTGGGCGCATTCGCCGTCGCCGGCACGGTCGGCAGGTCGATGGCGTTGATCCGGACCAGCCGCCCGGCGGAGGTGAGCAGCCCGAGGTCACTGCGGGCGGTGGCCCGGGTGGCGGCGACGACCACGTCGTGCGCCGCCCGCGCTCCGTCAGCGGGCAGCGGGTCGGCGTGGTCGGTGCGAGCGAGCAGCCCGGCCGAGGAGAGCAGCACCCAGCACGGGTCGTCGGCGATCTCGGCGGAGGCGGTCGCCGTGGTCGGGGCGACCCCGCTGGCGGCGAGGAGGATGGTTCGGCGCGGCGTGCCGTGCTGCCGGGCGACCTCAGCCAACTCGAGCCCGACCAGGCGGCTCAACGAGGCCTCGTTCTGCAGGATCTCGGTCAGCTCGGCGATGGTCGCACCGAGCTGATCGCGTTCGGCCTCGAGCTCGATGGTGGAGAACTTCGTCAGGCGGCGCAGCATCATGTCGAGGATGTAGGTGGCCTGGACCTCGCTCAAATCGAACACCTCGATCAGCCGCGCGCGGGCGGCCGCGGCGTCGTCGGAGCCGCGGATGATCGCGATCACGTCGTCGATGTCCACAATCGCGATCAGCAACCCCTCGACCAGGTGCAGCCGGTCGGTCGCCTTGTCCAGCAGGAACTGCGTGCGTCGTCGGGTTACCTCGAAGCGGTGCCCCAGATAGACGGTGAGCAGCTCCTTGAGCCCGAGCGTGCGGGGCTGGCCCTGCACCAAGGCGACGGCGTTGATCGAGAACGAGTCCTCCAGCTTGGTGACCCGGAACAAGGTCTCGAGCAGCACCTCGGGGTTGAATCCGTTCTTGATCTCGATCACCAGGCGCAGACCGTGCTGTAGGTCGGTCAGGTCCTTGACGTCGGCGATCCCCAGCAGCTTCTTGGCCTGCACCAGCGTCTTGATCTGCTCGATCACCTTCTCCGGCCCGACCAGGTACGGCAGCTCGGTGACCACGATGCCCTTGCGGCGCGGGTGGACCTGCTCGATCCGGACGGTGGCACGGATCCGGAAGGATCCCCGACCCGTCAGGTAGGCCTCGCGGATGCCGTCCAGGCCGATGATCTTGCCGCCGGTGGGCAGGTCGGGCCCGGGGACGAAACGCATCAGCGCGTCGGTGTCGGCGCTCGGATGAGCGATCAGGTGCCGGAGCGCCTGGATCACCTCGACCAGGTTGTGCGGCGGGCAGTTGGTCGCCATCCCCACCGCGATCCCCGAGGCTCCGTTGACCAGCAGGTTGGGGAAGGCCGCCGGCAGCACGACCGGCTCGGTGTCCTTGCCGTCGTAGTTGGGCTTGAAGTCGACGGTGTTCTGGTCCAGACCGGCGGTCATGGCGAGCGCGGCCGGAGCCATCCGGCACTCGGTGTAGCGCATGGCGGCCGGACCGGAGTCCAGCGAACCGAAGTTGCCGTGCCCGTCGACCAGCGTCAAGCGCATGGTCCACGGCTGGGCGGTGCGGACCAGGGCGTCATAGATCGCGGTGTCGCCGTGCGGGTGCAGCAGACCCATGACCTGACCGACGACCCGGGCGCACTTCACGTGAGAGCGGTCCGGGCGGATGCCCATCTCGTCCATCGAGTAGAGGATCCGGCGCTGCACGGGTTTCAGTCCGTCCCGGGCGTCGGGTAGGGCCCGGGAGTAGATGACCGAGTAGGAGTACTCCAGGAAGCTCGTCTGCATCTCGCTGGAGATGTCGATGTCGACGATCCGCTCGGCGAAGTCGTCGTCGGTCGGAACGGTGGTCTTCCTGGCCATCTGCTGAGCTCACTCCCTACGTCGGTGCCCCAGCATTGTGCCCCGTGCCCGCCCGCACCCGTCGTAGCGCCACCCCGAACGGGTCAGGCCCGGGCCTGCGACATCGACGAACCCCGGCGCAGGTAGACCAGGTAGGTCACCGCGACGCAGGCGACGCAGGCGACCTAGAAGATGCAGAACGAGCCGAGTGCGGTGGCCACCTCTCCCGTGGCTTGGTAGGAGTTGGCGATGATGCGGGGGATGAACACCGCACCCAGGGCACCGACCGCGGAGATGATGCCCACCGCGGCGGCCGCGTCGCGCCGGGCCCGGTAGCGCGTCTGGTCGGCCGTCTCGCCGAGGATCGCCG
>JBPCRP010000088.1:0-29524 GCA_050996715.1 Propionibacteriaceae bacterium | reverse complement strand
AGGGGGCCCGCGGTTGCTGTACTCGCGAGGACGCCAACGATGCCCGGCGGGCGGCCGACGTCCTCGGCATCCCGTTCTACATCTGGGATCTAGCCGAGCGGTTCAAGGCCGACGTCATTGATGACTTCGTCGCCGAGTACGCCGCTGGTCGCACCCCGAACCCCTGCCTGCGCTGCAACGAGAAGATCAAGTTCTCTGCCGTGCTGGACCGCGGGGTGGCATTGGGTTTCGACGCGGTGTGCACCGGCCACTACGCCCAGCTGGTCTGGACCGACGCGGGTCCTCTGCTGCGTCGGGCGGTCGACCCCGATAAGGACCAGTCCTACGTCCTCGGCGTGCTGACCGCCGCCCAGCTGGCCCGCTCGATGTTCCCGCTCGGTGACACGGTGAAGTCCGACGTCCGCGCCGAGGCCGAGCGCCGAGGACTTCGGGTCGCGGCCAAGCCCGACAGCCACGACATCTGTTTCATCCCCGACGGCGACACCGCGGGCTTCCTGGACCGCAAGCTGGGTCGGGCGCCCGGGCCCATCGTGGACACCGCCGGGACGGAGGTTGGTCGCCACGAGGGCAGTCACCACTTCACCGTCGGCCAGCGCCGTGGGCTGCGGCTCGGGGTGCCCGCCGACGACGGCCGGCCGCGGTTCGTGCTCGACATCTCCCCGGTCACCAACACCGTGACGGTCGGTACGCGAGATGATCTGCAGGTTCGGCGGATCTCGGCGGTCCGGCCGATCTGGTCGTCCCGGCCGGCGGCCACGACCTGGCGCGGACGCGTGCAGGTGCGAGCTCACGGCGCCCCGCTGGAGGCCGAGGTACGGATCGACGACGAGCGGCTCGAGGTGGTGATGGCCGAACCGGCTGTCGGCATCGCCCCTGGACAGGCTGTCGTGCTCTACGAGGACGAGTGCGTGGTCGGCAGCGCGACGATCTCCGGCACCGGTGCCTGATCCCGGCGACACCGGGCGACGGGCACCTGAGACCCCGAACGGATACGTGAGACGCAGATGAATGACACCGCACCCATCGCCTGGACGGGCATCGGCTCCTGGCCGGGTTCCGACCTCGCCGAGGCGCTGCGCATCACCTTCGACGAGTGCCCCGAGCTGCCCTACCTGCCGGAGCTGCCCGCCCGGGGTCCGCACGCTCAGCTGATCGGCCGGGGGACTGCGTTCTTGAGCGGGCTGACCCTCGATCTGCAACCGGCCGGGTGGCGACTCACCGACGCCTCGGGCCAGGACCATCGCCTGGCGCGCTCGATGCTGCGCGAGGACCTGGACCGCCTCGAAGAAGCCGCTCAGGGCTACTCCGGCCCCGTCAAGATCAGCGCCACCGGACCGTGGACGCTGTGCGCCGAGGTCGAGCGGCCCCGCGGCGATCGGGTCCTCGGCGACCGGGGCGCGCGCCGCGAGGTGGGGCAGTCCCTGACCCAGGGACTCATCGACCATCTCGGCGAGCTCCGCCGGCGGCTCCCCGACATCACCTGGACGCTCCAGCTCGACGAGCCCGTGCTACCGGCAGTGCTGGCCGGGTCGTTGACCCGAGCCGGGTTCGGGCAGCACGCGGCGGTCGACCTGCCCGAGGCCCGGGACGCCTACGTCCAGGTCGTCGCGGCGCTCGACGCACCGGTGGTGGTGCACTGCTGTGCGGCCAACCCGCCGGTCCGGATGCTGGTCGAGGCCGGCGTGTCGGCCCTGTCGGTCGACCTGGACGTGCTGACCAGCCGCGATTGGGACCTCCTCGCGCCCGCCATCGAGTCGGGTCTGGTGCTGTGGGCTGGAGTCTTGCCCACCGCTGGACTGGCTGAGCGACCGCCGGCCCGGGTGCGGACCGGGGACGAGGTCGCGGCCCGGATGCTGCGACCGCTCCGCACCCTGGGCTTCGACCCGCAGGTCGCGGCCCGGCTCGTGCTGACCCCAGCCTGCGGGCTGGCCGGAGCCGTCGGCGCCGACGCCGTCGCAGCCCTGCGCTCCCTTCGTACGGCGGCCGGGATCGTGACGGACGAGTTGCCCCGCTGAGCCCTATCCTGTCGGTAGGCCGACCGGTGCTGCCGGCTTCTGACCGAGTCGGGTCGCCGCGCCTCCGCGGGCGGCGCGCCATTAGGCTGATCGGATGCTTGTCGCCTTCTCCATCGCCCCCTCCGCCAGTTCCGAGGACGGCTCGGTCAGCGCCGCCGTGGCCGAGGCGGTCCGGATCGTTCGTGCGTCCGGACTCCCCAACGAGACCACCTCGATGTTCACCACGCTTGAGGGCGAATGGGACGAGGTGATGGCGGTGGTCAAGCAGGCGGTTGACGTGCTTGCCGCCACCTCCCCGCGGGTCTCCTTGGTCCTCAAGGCCGACATCCGTCCCGGGTTCACGGGTCAGCTCATCGCCAAGGTCGAACGGGTCGAGGAGCACCTGCGCGGCTGAGGATGGTCGGGTCGGGCACGTAACCGACCGGTTTCTTCGCGACGTACAGCCAGTCGTCGAAGAGCTGGTCGAGATCGCGGTGCGACACCTCCTCGGCCAGGGCGACGAACTGGCCCGTCGAGACGCAGCTGCCCGCATGCCGGGCTGCCCAGCGCTTCAGCACGATCGAGAAGGACCGAGACCCGATCCGCTCGCGCAGCACCTCCAGGGTCATCCCACCCCGTAGGTACACCGGGTCCGAGAAGAGGTCGGCCGGGTCCTTGAGGTCGGCCGGCGCGGGCGACCAGAGGGACGCCGGGGCCGTCGCGTACGCCTGTCGGAACTGAGCTTTGGTGCTCGGTCCGCCGTGGGCAGCGAGCCAAAGGCTCTCGGTGTAGGACGCGAACCCCTCGTTGAGCCAGATGTCACCCCAGTCGCAGGGCGTGAGCGAGTCGCCGTACCACTGGTGGGCGAGTTCGTGGACGACCGTCGACTCGCTGACGTCGCTCGTGGCGTCGAACACCGGGCGGGTCTGGGTCTCCAAGGCATAACCGGCTCCCGTGTCGACGACCACTATGCCGGCGCTGGAGAAGGGGTAGGGACCGAAGCGACGTTCTTCGAAGCGAATCGCCTTGGGCACGAGCGCACGCTGGGCAGCGTAAGAACCCAGTCCTACCTCGACGAACGACCAGAGCGAGAGCTTCTTGCCGCTGACCAGACGCATGGAGGATCGGTAGACCCTGTAGTCGTCGATGGAGATCATCGCAAGATAGGTCGCCATCGGCTGTCGCTGACGCCAGGTCCACGTCGTGCGGCTGCCCTGGCGGCGACGAGACAGCGTGCCGTTGCCGGCAACCTCGAGCCGGTTGGGCACGGTGATCCGCGTGGTGAAGGTCGCCTTGTCACGCGGGGTGTTGTTGTTAGGGAACCAGGTCATGGCCCCGACCGGCTCACTGAGCACGGTGGCCCCGTCCTTGGTCGGGATCCACCCGTCGGCGGCGCCGTCGGGGTCGACGTGGGTGACGGGCTTGCCGTGATACGCGATCACGACGGTGAAGGACCCGAGCAGGGACCGCTTCGGTGTGATGAGCAACTTGTGCCCCGATCGCGCCCAGGCCGCCGATGAGCCGTCGACGCGGACCCGGTCGACGGTCAGACCCTCGAGGTCGAGGGCGAAGGACGACAGCGGGTACTCCGCTCGGGCCGAGACGGTCGTCGTGGCCCTGATCGATCGCCTGGTTTCGTCGTAGCGCAGGGCAATGTTGTAGTGGGAGACGTCGTAACCGCGGTTGCCCACGTCGGGGAACAAGGAGTCGCCCGACGTCGGCGGACCCGGCCGTGCCTGCTGTCGGACCGGGGCGGTCGAGTGCGCCTCGGCGGGCGGGGCCGACACGCCGGCCCCCACCAGCGCGGCGGCCACGACGAGCACCGTCAGCCGGGTCGCCCCACCGACGCATGCTGTCCATCGCGTCGTCGTCCATTGCGTCGTCGTCCATCGCGTCGTCCTCCAGGGCGGCTTCGTCCACCGCGATGTGACAGCAGCCCCCATGTCTGACCCCCGAGATCGGTGATGTCGATGTGACGACGGGCACAGTCCTACTCCCGACCGCTGACAGCACGCCGATCGGGGGTCGGATTCGGCGGTCCGGACTGTTGTCGGTGGACGCAGTTAAGGTGCGAGACGTGGCTGAGAACCCCGCGCACCCCGAGTTGGTCGACTCCGAGTCGGTTGATCTCCGGGCGGTTGACCCCGAGCTCGTCGACCCAACCTCCGACGTCGGTAAGCCGCAGGCGCAGACCCCGCCGGACGGCGCGGCCCGAGACCGGCACGCCCACCTCAGCGAGCAGCTCGACGACGCCCGGTGGCGCTACCACGTTCTCGACCAGCCGACGATCTCCGACGGGACCTTCGACACATTGATGCGTGAACTCACCGCACTCGAGCAGCGGTTTCCGGCGCTGCGTACCCCTAAATCGCCGACCCAACAGGTCGGCGGACCGCCCGCGACGACCTTCGCACCGGTCGAGCACATCGAGCGGTTGCTGAGCCTGGACAACTGCTTCTCCTTCGACGAGCTGGACAAGTGGGCCGGGCGCGCGGTCCGCGAGCTGGGCGAGAAGCGGATCACCACGTGCGGATACCTCTGCGAGCTCAAGGTCGACGGGCTGGCTCTCGACCTGGTCTACGACCGGGGTCGGTTGGTCACCGCGGCCACCCGCGGTGACGGCCGGGTCGGCGAAGACGTCACCGCCAACGTCCGCACCATCTCGGTGATCCCGCAGCGGCTCAGCACCGACCAACCGCCCGACCTGCTCGAAGTGCGCGGGGAGGTCTACTTCGCCGTCGAGGAGTTCGCCGAGCTCAACGAGAGCCTCGTCGCCGAGGGCAAGGCGCCGTTCGCCAACCCCCGCAACGCCGCCGCCGGATCCCTGCGCCAGAAGGATCCCAAGGTGACGGCGCGCCGCAAGCTCGGCTTTGTGGTCCACGGCCTTGGTGCGACCAAAGGGTTCTCGCCCGCCCGGCAGTCCGAGAGCTACGAGGCCCTCAAGGCCTACGGCTTGCCGACCAGTGATCACGTCGAGGTGTGCCCCACGATCGCCGACGTGCGGGCCTACATCACCTACCACGGGGAGCACCGCCACGATCCCCGGAACGAGGTCGAGCACGAGATCGACGGGGTGGTGATCAAGCTCGACGAGCGCACGGTCCAAGATCAGCTCGGCTCCACCACCCGGGCTCCGCGGTGGGCGATCGCCTACAAATATCCGCCAGAGGAGGTCACCACCAAGCTGCTCGACATCCGGGTCAACGTCGGCCGTACCGGTCGAGTCACCCCCTTCGGGGTGATGGAACCCGTGTTGGTCTCCGGCTCGACCGTCGGGATGGCGACGCTGCACAACGCGAGCGAGGTGACGCGCAAGGGTGTGCTGATCGGTGACACGGTCGTGCTCCGCAAGGCGGGCGACGTCATCCCCGAGATCGTCGGACCGGTCGTCGACCTGCGTACCGGTGACGAGCGAGCGTTCGAGATGCCCACCCACTGCCCGGAGTGCGGCACCGAGCTCAAACCCGAGAAGGTGGGTGACGCCGACCTGCGCTGCCCCAACACCCGATCCTGCCCCGCCCAGCTGCGCGAACGGTTGTTCCACCTGGCCAGCCGGCAGGCCCTGGACGTCGAGGTGCTCGGCTACCAAGCGGCCCAGGCGCTGCTCTCCGCTGGTCTGATGACCGACGAAGGTGACCTGTTCGACCTCACCGCCGAGCAGCTGGGCACCGTGGGGTTCTTCACCACCAAGGACGGGGCGCTCTCGGCCAACGGCACCAAGCTGCTGGCCAACCTCGAGCAGGCCAAGACCCGCCCGCTCGACAAGTTCTTGGTCGCCTTGTCGATCCGGCACATCGGCAAGGGGGTGGCGCCTGACGTCGCTCGGGCCTTCGGTGACATCGACGCGCTCGCGGCGGCGAGCGAGGAGGAGCTCGCGGCGGTCGACGGCATCGGCCCGACCCTGGCCACCGCCATCTCTGAGTGGTTCGCTGTCGACTGGCACCGCGACATCGTCGCCAAGTGGCAGGCCGCCGGCGCGGTAATGCGCGACGAGCCGGCCGCCGAGCTCGACCAGAGCCTGTCCGGGTTGTCGATCGTGGTCACGGGCAGCATCGAGGGGTTCACCCGCGACACCGCCGCCGAGGCCATCACCAGTCGGGGCGGCAAGGTCGCGAGCTCGGTGTCGAAGAAGACCGCGTTCGTGGTCGTCGGCGACTCACCCGGCTCCAAGGCCGAGAAGGCCGAAGAACTCAAGGTGCCGATCCTGGACGCCGACGGCTTCGCCGTCCTGCTCGGTGCGGGACCCGAAGAGGCCGCGAAGCTCGCTCGCACGGCGCAGTGACGCCGGTCGGACCGGTTGATTCGGGTTAGCCACGGGTTAGCCACCGCCGATCAAGTCCTCGACGTCGTCGAGCAGCTGCTTCGCGTCGTGCACCGCGCTGAGCAGCTGCGCGGGCTGGGAACCGAGCCCACCCATCACCCCCTGCGCGCGGCGGCCGAACCCGAGGGTGGCCGGGGCGAGCCGGTCGGCGGCGGCCACGAGACCCTTCTCGTTGACGACCCAGCGTCCAGCCCTAGCGTGGATCGCGTGGGCGCACAGGGCGATCACGCGGAAGAGGCAGCCCGCGACGAACGTCGTGTCGCAGCGACCTGCGGGTTTGGGCACCACACCGAGCAGGAACCGGGCCTCGTCGAGCCGGGCGATCACCGACTGGCGGAGGTCGGGTGGATACGGCTTCAGCGTCTGCTGCAGGTGGCTCAGCTGCCCGGTGGGGTCGACGAGCACGACCCCGAGAGCGACCTCGCCCGCGTAGGCGAAGTCGGGCATGCCCAGCGGGTGCCCCACCTGGACGTGGAACTCGAACTCCCCGCGCAGAGCCAGGTCGGCGGAGTGCCGCACCCGATCAACGTCGCGATAGATCCAGTCGACCGGCGTGGCGTCGATCGTCAGCCAGCCGCCGCCGTCGACCCACGGCCCCCAGCCGCCGGGTTCGGTCACGTCAGGTTCAGGTCCCTGGTCCGGTCGTCCGGTGGCCACGCGCCGGGCAAGGGTGCGCAGACTCGCGGTGTCCAGCGGCGGCCGGTAGTAGATCCCGAGATCGACGTCGGAGTCGGGGTGGTGATCACCGCGGGCGCGGCTGCCTCCGAGCATGACGCCCAGCACGCCAGAGACGGCGACCAGCTCGTGGGCCAGCCCGCGGAGCCTCGTCTCGGTCAGCATCTGCTCATCTTGTCCGGTGGCTCCGGGCGATGCACAGGCAATGCCCCCGCAAACCGCTGAGACATCGGTAAGTTGCCGACGACCAGCGATCAAGTCGTCGTCCTGCTCAAGTCGTCGTGCCTCAGGATCTGGGCGTGCAGAGCTCGACGTCTGGTTGCCGACATCCTGGCCCTCGTCGGCTGGTCCTGGCGTGCGGTGCGGGGATCCCGGGTCAGACGCCCCTGTGCCCGACCAAGCAGCGGCCTACCTCAGCCGCGGCCGAACCAGGACATTCCGTGCGGGCCATTCCGAGCGGGAGGTGACCCGTTGATCGACGACGCGACGGCGGCGACCCGCCACCGATTACCCTGGGTCGTGACCGCGGTCCTCACCGGCGGAAGGACAGGACCCCTTGCGAGTGTTCAGCAACCTCAACCTGAACGGCCGAACGCCGCCGCGCGTGCAGCCGGCGATCGGGGAGTGGGGTCCAGAGAAGGTGCCGAGTACCAAGCTGAAGAAGCGGGTCCGGGTGCTGGTGCCGATCGTGCTCTTCGTGGCCATGCTGGTGATCTTTCTCTTCGGCTGGTACATCTACTACCAGATGACCGGCACCATCGGCTTCGGGTTGGACAAGGGGCAGAGTTGACCCCCGCCCGGGGGGTCGGTCAGGGTGCTGACCACCAGTCGATCCCGTGGCCCACGCCCAGGGCGATGAGGACGAACCGGATGATCCGCCCCGCCAGCACCGCGACGTAGAACAACCCGGCTCGCATCGTCGTCGCCCCGGCCAGCAGCGCCACGGCGTAGAGCGGCGGGAGGCCGGTCAGCGCGGCGAGGAAAACGATCGGCAGTCCCCAGCGCTTGGTGCCGACCAGGGCCAGCAGCCGGTCGAGGACGGCGCGCAGTCGTCGACGGTTCGGCCCGAGCTCGTTGCCCGGCTGGTCCCGGTGTCGGCGGACGAACCGGAAGTCGCGCCCCCGCCGTACGCCGAGAAAGAGCAGCAATTTCCCGACGCTCTGACCGACACCGACGCACGTGGCGACCATGACGGCGTCGCCCACGCCGGACACCTGGGCGGCGATCACGTAGGCCTCGGCGTTCGCGATCGGGACGATGGCCGACAGCACTCCGAACGCGACCGTGGTGACGGCCGCGAGCACCTCCGCCCAGGTCATGATCAACTGACGCTACCTGCTGGCGCGTCCGGCCGAGCACGATGCGAACGGCTGACCCGACGGCGTCAGCTGACCAGGGTGGCGAGCAGGTTGAGGCGGGCGACCTCGGAGCGCAGGTACGCGGGTCCGCCCGTACGGCCGATGACGATCGCTCGGTCCAGGGTCAGCGGGCTCACCAGCATGGTCGACTCGCTCCACCCCGGCAGCCACCGGTCGGGGAGGTCGACGCGGTGTGCGCGGTCGAAGGGCCGTAGCGGCCGGAGCGTGTCGGGGCTGAAGTCGGGCGCCATCGAGCTGGAGTAGGAGACGGTGCCCTTGCCCGTCGTCTGGTCGGCCACCTCGACGAGCACCGCCCACTGCGACCGGAACACCGCCGGGGCCGACGCGACCAGGGTCTCGGCGGCGTGATCGGGGTCGTTGGCCATCCGCTCCAACGTCTCGAGGTCGGACTGCAGCCCACCACCCTCGGGGTAGCGCGAGATCCACTCGACCTGCACCCCCTCAAGACCTTGGCACACGCTGATCAGGCTGTCGGGGAGCTTGCCCGGCGGCATGATGAGGATGAAGTCGTCCACGACGAGGTCGTCACGCTTCTCGACGATCTCCACCGCGGTGATGTCGACCCCGACGCTGCCCATGGCGGAGGCCACCGCACCGAGGGATCCCGGTCGGTCAGGAAGCGACACCCGCATCAAGAACACGGCCCTCATCTTGGCGCATTTCGTATTGCGCCCGTGTTTCGTTCCACATCTAATGCCATGGTTGAGCAATCAACCCCAGGGACGGAGGATCAGACCTGGTCCGGTGGCGTGTCAAGGTGGACCGGTGCCGAGATTCGAGCCTTTCGCCGCCCTGCGCTACGCCACCACCGACCTCGCCCGGGTCATCGCCCCACCGTACGACGTACTCTCCGACGCTGATGTGGACGGGCTGCAGGCGAAGTCCGCGCAGAACATCACGTTCGTGGACGTTCCCCGCGGTGACGTCGAACGCTACGACCGCGCCGCCGAGCTGTACGCGCAGTGGCAGGACGACGGGGTCCTGGTGGCCGACCCGGCGCCGAGCTTGACGATCTACCGGATGCGGTTCACCGACGCGAGCGGGACCCGCCGAGACATCGTCGGCGTGCTCGGCGCCCTCGAGGTGGTCGACGAGGGGGCGGGTGGGGTGCTGCCACACGAGCGCACCACGCCGAAGGCCTCGACCGACCGGCTGGACCTGACGCGGGCCACCGGTGCCAACCTGTCCCCGGTCTGGGGGCTGTCGCTGGCCGGTGGACTGACGGCGCTGCTCGCCGAGCCGGGGGAGCCGCTCGGGCGAGTGGTCGACGGTGACGAGGGTGCCGACCAGCGCACCGGCGAGGGCGCCGGTGGCGGGGTCGAGCACGTGGTCGAACGCATCAGCGACCCGGCCCGGATCGCCGCGATCACCACGCTGCTGGCCGGCGACGACGTGCTGATCGCCGACGGTCACCACCGCTACGGAGTTGCTCGCACCTACCGCGATGAGGTCCGCGCCACGACCGGCCGCGACGACACCCCGGCCGAGCTGACGCTGGCGTTCGTCAGCGAGCTGGTCGCCGATCAGCTGAGCGTCGCCGCGATCCACCGGCTGTACGCCGGGATCGACCACACCACGCTGCGGTCGACCCTGGCCACCTCGTTCGACCTCGGGCCGACCCCTCCGCCCACCACGGCCACGCTCGCGGCCATGGAGTCGGACGGGTTCATGGTCTTGCTGACCCGTGGGTCAGGAGGCGGCGTGATCGCCGAGACCCTGACCCCGCGACCGGGGGCCTTCGACACCGACCGGTCGCTCGACGGGGTCTGGCTCGAGGTCGCGCTGCGCGACAGCCCGGCCACGGTGAGCTACCAGCACGGGCTGGACGAGGTACTCCACGCAGTCACCTCCGGCGCGGCCGAGGCGGCAGTGCTGATCCGCCCGGTGAGCGTCGCCGAGATCGAACGGACCGCCCGCGAGGGCCTGCTGATGCCGCCGAAGTCGACCTTCTTCACCCCCAAGCTCAAGACCGGACTGGTGATCCGCCCGGCGCGCTGATCAGGCTCGGGAACAACCAAGTTAACCTGGTTTTTCGACACTTCACACGGAAGATCTGCCATGCAAGGTGGCCAACAACCACGTTAACTTGGTTGTTCTCCCGGGGTCCCGGTCGAGGGTCAGGAGACGAAGCCGGCCGCGGCGTCGGCATTCTCGACCTCTTCGCGGGAGATCCCGAGCAGGTAGACGATCGCGTCGAGGTAGGGCACGTTGACCGAGGCGTCAGCGGCCTGGCGCACCAGCGGCTTGGCGTTGTACGCGATCCCCAGGCCGGCCGCGGCCAGCATGTCCAGGTCGTTGGCCCCGTCCCCGACGGCGATCACCGAGGCCAGGGGAACCCCGGCTTCGGCCGCGAACTGACGCAGTGCGCTCGCCTTGCCGGCCCGGTCGACGACAGCGCCGACGATCCGGCCGGTCAGCCGGCCGTTCACGATCTCGAGCTCGTTGGCCCGGGCGAAGTCGATCCCGAGGTCCGCGGCGAGTCGATCCGTGATCTGGCTGAACCCACCCGACACGATCGCGAACCGGTACCCCAGCCGTTTGAGGGTACGGACCATGGTCCGGGCCCCGCGCGCCAGCAGCAGGGACGCGTACACCGAGTCCAGGGCCGCGGCCGGTACGCCTTCCAGCAGGGCGACCCGCGTCCGCAGGGACGCCTCGAAGTCGAGCTCGCCGCGCATCGCCGCCTCGGTCACCCGGGCCACCTCGTCGGCACACCCCGCGTGGGCGGCGAGCATCTCGATCACCTCGCCCTGGACCAGGGTGGAGTCCACGTCCATCACGATCAACCGGGTCCCGCGGCGCAGCAGCCCGGCCGGTTGCACGGCGACGTCGACTCCGAGCCGCGCCGACTCGGCACTGAGGGTGATGCGGAGCTGGTCGGGCTCGACCCCGGAGACGTGCAGGTCGATGGCGGTGACCGGGTAGCGGGCCATCCGCTCCATCCGGTCGATGTTGCCGCCGCGCTCGGCGATGCTCCGGGTCAACGCGGCCAGAGCGCGCGCGGGTAGCGGTGCCCCGATCACGGTGACGTGGGCCCGGTGCGGGCCACGGGAGCCTTTGTCGCCCACGCCGTCCTCCACCTCGACGCTCAGCTTGAGTTCGGCGGCCACCCGGTGCAGCGCCGTCCGCAGGTCCGCGGTCCGGACCGGTGCGCTCACCAGCACTCCGAGCACCAGCCGACGCCGCAGCACGATCTGTTCCACGTCGAGCACCTCGACGTCCGCGTCGGCCAACGTGGACAAGACCGTGGAGGTCACGCCGGGACGGTCCAACCCGGTGACGGTGATCAGCAGCGTGGTGGGGGTAGCTCGTAGGTCCTCGGTCATGGCGGCACGAGGGTAACCATGGCGGCCAGTTCACCCGACTTGTGAGTTCGCTATGGACATCTCGGCCCGCTCCGGTCAGGCTGGCGGCGAGCTGGTCGTCGAGGCCGCAGTTGGATCGAGGGGGTCACCAGATGAAGAAGCTCCTGGCGGTCGCGGCGGCCGCCGCCGTCACGTTCACCGGTCTGAGCGCCGTACCGTCGGCGGCCGATCCGGCCCAGCTCGCGGCGCCGGTTCCGATCACCACGCAGAGCACCACCAAGAGCAGCACGAGCAGCACGAGCAGCACGAGCAGCACCGTGGCGTACACGCCGCCCAAGATCGCGTGGACCACCTGTGCCGCGGAAGTTCTGGCGGCCAACGGAATCGAGTGCGGCACCCTGGTGGTGCCGCTGGACTACGCCAAGCCCAAGGGTGTCAAGATCAAGCTGGCCGTCTCGCGGCTCAAGCACAAGCCCGCCGCCGGCGCCTACCAGGGCGTGATGCTGGTGAACCCGGGCGGTCCGGGGGGCTCTGGGCTGATCTTCTCGATCTTGGGGCGCGGCGATTTTGTCCCCGGTAACGGCGATCTCCGCTATGACTGGATCGGCTTCGACCCCCGTGGTGTCGGCTCCAGCGAACCCGCACTCACCTGTGACGGCTCTTACGCGGGATACGACCGACCCAACTACGTCCCGACGACTCGCGCTCTGGAGAAGGCCTGGCTGCGCAAGGCCGAGGGTTACGCCACCGACTGCAAGTACGCCGACGCCTCCCGGTTGCTGCCCCACCTCAAGACCACCGACACGATCAAGGACATCGAGAGCCTGCGCAGGGCGCTCGGTCAGTCCAGGATCAATTTTTACGGGTTCTCCTACGGCACCTACATCGCCCAGGTGTACGCGACGCAGCACCCGACCCGGGTCCGCCGGTTCGTCCTGGACGGGGTCGTTGACTCCGGTCGGGTCTGGTACCGGTCCAACCTCGACCAGGACCGCGCCTTCGAGAAGACCATCAACGTCTGGTTCACCTGGCTGGCCAGGTACGACTCGGTGTTCCACCTCGGCAACAACACCGACATCGTCGCGGCGACCTACTACCGCCAGCTGGCGAAGCTGGACGTGACGCCCGCCGCCGGGGTGATCGGTCCCGACGAGCTCAACGACGTCCTGCTCTCGGCCGGCTACTACGTCAACGACTGGGTCGAGCTGGGCCAGGCGTTTTCCTCCCTGGTGAACGACGCGGACGCCACCGCGATCCGGGCGATGTACGACGCCGCCAACCCCCAGACCGCCGGGAGCGACAACGGGTACGCGATCTATCTGGCCACCATCTGCACCGAAGGCACCTGGCCGCGGTCGTTCTCCACCTGGCGCACCGACAACTGGCGCGTCTACGCCACCGCGCCGTTCGAGACCTGGGCGAACGCCTGGTTCAACATGCCGTGCCGTACGTGGCCGGCCAGGTCGAGCAAGCCCGTCAAGGTCACCGGCAAGGACGTCTCGAGCACGATCCTGCTGATCAACGAGACCCTCGATGCGGCCACGCCCTACGCGGGGGCACTCGAGGTGCGCCGGCGGTTCCCCAGCGCCTCGTTGATCGAGGGCGTCGGCGGGACGACCCACGCCGGCTCGTTGAACGGGATCGCCTGCACCGACAACGCGATCGGTGCCTACCTCGCCACCGGCAAGGTCCCGAAGCGGTTGGCGGGTAGTCGGTCGGACCTGAAGTGCCCGCCCGTCCCCCAGCCCGAACCGACCACGGTCCGCAGCCAGCAGAAGACGACGAGCACGGCCAAAGGGACGACAGATCAGGTGCGGAAGATGCTGCACGAGCAGGTGGGCCGCGTGCCGGGTCGTTGACCCGCGGGGCTCCCCTAGGATGTCGTGGTCCACCCACCGCCCATCCGATGAGGTTCTCACCACCGTGCCCCTGAGTCCCGACGACGTCGCCACGCTCGGCGCCTTGGCGCGCATCGAGCTGTCACCCGACGAGCTGGCGCACCTCGCCCCGCAGCTCGACGTGATCTTGGACTGGGTCGCCGAGGTCTCCCAGGTGGCGGCCGACGACATCCCGCCGACCTCGCACGCGCTGGCGCTGACCAACGTCTTCCGGCCCGACGTGGTCGTGCCGTCGCTGTCGCGCGAGGCCGCGCTCTCGGGAGCGCCGTCGAGCGAGCAGGACCGGTTCCGGGTGCCGCGCATCCTCGGGGAGCCCTCATGACCGACCTCGTCCGGCAGAACGCTGTGGAGCTCGCCGCCGCCGTCGCGTCCGGGGTGGTCAGTGCCGTCGAGATCACCCAGGCTCACCTCGACCGGATGTCCGCGGTCGAGCCCGTGGTGCACGCCTTCCTGCACGTCGACGGCGAGCGGGCCCTCGCGTCGGCCGCCCGCGTCGACGCCAAGCGCGCCGCCGGCGAGCCGCTCGGGCCGCTGGCCGGCGTACCGCTGGCCCTGAAGGACGTGCTGACCTACGCCGGAGCCCCGACCACCTGCGGGTCCAAGATCCTGCAGGGCTGGGTGCCCCCGTACGACGCGACGGTGACTCGTCGGCTGCTCGACGCCGACATCGTCGTGCTGGGCAAGACCAACCTCGACGAGTTCGCGATGGGCAGCTCGACCGAGAACTCCGCCTATGGCCCCACCCACAACCCCTGGGATCTCGACCGCATCCCCGGCGGGTCCGGCGGCGGCTCGGCGGCCGCGGTCGCCGCCTTCGAGGCCCCGCTGGCCATCGGCACCGACACCGGCGGCTCGATCCGGCAGCCGGCCGCGGTGACCGGCACGGTCGGGGTGAAGCCGACCTACGGCGGCACCTCCCGCTACGGTCTGGTGGCGCTGGCCTCGAGCCTGGACCAACCCGGACCCTGTGCGCGGACCGTCCTCGACGCCGCCCTGCTGCACCAGGTCATTGCCGGCCACGACCCGCTCGACTCCACCTCGATCGAGGCCCCCGTGCCCGACGTGGTGGGCGCGGCCCGGTCCGGAGACGTCGCCGGGATGACGATCGGGGTGGTCCGGGAGCTGGGCGGGGAGGGGTACGCAGCCGGCGTCGAGCAGCGGTTCGCCGAGACCGTCGAGCTGCTGGCGGGTCTGGGGGCCGAGATCGTCGAGGTCTCCTGCCCCCACTTCCGTTACGCGCTCCCCGCCTATTACCTGATCCTGCCCAGCGAGGCGAGTTCCAACCTGGCCAAGTTCGACGCCATGCGCTTCGGTCTGCGGGTCGGCGACGACGGCGCCCGCAGTGCCGAGCAGGTCATGGGTCTGACCCGCGAGGCCGGGTTCGGCGCCGAGGTCAAGCGCCGCATCATCATCGGCACCTACGCCTTGTCGAGTGGCTACTACGACGCCTACTACGGCCAGGCCCAGAAGGTCCGCACCCTGGTCACCCGGGACTTCGATGCTGCGTTCGCCACCGCCGACGTGCTGATCAGCCCGACCACCCCGACGACCGCGTTCCGGCTGGGGGAGCGGATCGACGACCCGCTCGCGATGTACCAGAACGACCTGTGCACCATCCCGTCCAACCTGGCCGGCAACGCCTCGGCGTCGTTCCCGGCCGGCCTCTCACCGGAGGACGGCCTGCCCGTCGGGGTCCAGGTGATGGCGCCGCCCCTGGCTGACGACCGGCTCTACCGGGTCGGTGCGGCCCTGGAACGGGCGCTCGAGTCGCGCTGGGGCGGCCCCATCCTGGACCGGATCCCCGACCTGATCGGAGCGGACCGATGAGTGAACCGGTGCTGTCCTACGACGACGCGCTCGCCGCATTCGACCCGGTCCTGGGGCTCGAGGTGCACGTCGAGCTCAACACGGCGTCCAAGATGTTCTGCGGTTGCTCGACGGAGTTCGGCGCAGAGCCCAACACGCAGACCTGCCCGGTCTGCCTCGGTCTGCCGGGTTCGTTGCCGGTGGTCAACGCCACCGCGATCGAATCGGCGATCCGGATCGGCCTGGCCCTCAACTGCACGATCGCCGACTGGTGCCGGTTCGCCCGGAAGAACTACTTCTACCCCGACATGCCGAAGAACTACCAGATCAGTCAGTACGACGAACCCATCGCGTTCGACGGTTTCGCCGAGGTCGAGGTGGACGGCACGGCCTACCGGATCGAGATCGAGCGCGCCCACATGGAGGAGGACACCGGCAAGTCCCTCCACGTGGGTGGCTCCACCGGGCGGATCCACGGAGCGAGCCATTCGCTGCTGGACTACAACCGCTCCGGCGTGCCGCTGATCGAGATCGTCACCCGACCCATTGAGGGCGCGGGTGACCACGCTCCCGAGGTGGCCCGGGCCTACGTGGCCATGCTCCGCGACCTGCTGCGGGCGCTCGGGGTTTCCGACGTCCGGATGGAACAGGGCTCGTTGCGTTGCGACGCCAACGTGTCGCTGCGGCCGACCCCGGCGTCATCGTTGGGTACCCGGACCGAGACCAAGAACGTCAACTCGCTGCGCAGCGTCGAGCGGGCCGTGCGCTACGAGATCACCCGCCAGGCCGCCCTGCTGAGCGCCGGGAGCCGGGTGAAGCAAGAGACCCGGCACTGGCAGGAGGGGTCGGGCACGACGTCGCCCGGGCGCAGCAAGGAGCAGGCCGAGGAGTATCGCTACTTCCCCGATCCCGACCTGGTGCCGGTAGCGCCGAGCCGGGCGTGGGTCGAGGCTCTGCGGGCGACGTTGCCCGAGCCCCCCGCCGAGCGGCGAAAGCGGATGAGTGCCCAGTGGGGGTTCTCCGAGCTCGAGCTGCGCGACGTGGTCAACGCGGGTGCGCTCGACCTGGTCGAGGCGACCGTCACCGCCGGCACCTCCCCTAAGGCCGCACGCAAGTGGTGGCTCTCCGACCTGGCGCGACGGGCCAACGAGGCCGGCGTCGAGCTCGACGCGGTGGGGGTGAGCCCGGTCCAGGTGGCCGAGCTGCAGGCGCTCGTGGACGACGGCACGATCAACGACAAGCTGGCTCGCCAGGTGCTCGACGGGGTGGTGGCCGGCGAGGGGTCGCCGGCCGCGGTCGTCGCCGCCCGCGGGCTGGCCGTGGTCTCCGACGACGGGGCTCTGGGTGCCGCGGTGGACGAGGCTATCGCCGCGAACCCCGGGGTGGCCGACAAGATCCGGGCCGGCAAGGTGCAGGCGGCCGGGGCCCTCATCGGCGCGGTGATGACGCAGCTGCGCGGTCAGGCCGACGCCGGCCGGGTGCGCGCACTGATCCTGGAGAGACTCGGCTGAGCAGCGGGGGACCCGCAACGCGATCACGAACCTCAGCGCCCCGGCCGGGCCGAACTACCGGTAGAGATCAGACGGCGATCAGGGACCGCGATCAGGGACGACGGTCACGGACGGCGGTCAGGGACGACGGTTCGTCGGCGGTCGACGACGGGCGCCGGCCACGATCATCCCGACCCCGACGACCAGACACAGGATGCCGATGATCAACCAGGTGGAGCTACCGGTCATGAAGCTACCGGGGATCAACCCGGCGCCCTGACCGGTCCAGACCCCACCCAGCACCACCAGGATGACCCCCACGGCCACCAGCAGGTTGCGCATCTCGACTCCTGTCTTGCGGCTCGACCTGGACCAGCCCCCGGGCTCAGTCCAGGGTGACGCTCGGCAGTCGGTCGTCGCCGTCTTGTGGGTGCCCCGGCCGTCGGTGGTGGACGAGCCGAGCCACAGGCTCGCACCGCCCTTGGCGACGGTCTCGGTAGGCAGCCTGCCCTACCGAGACTCGAAGCAGCCGCGCGGCTCGCCGACCCGGTCGGCTCACGTGCTGAGCTCGGTGCCGTTCAGCAGGTCGATGGATTCGGACTCGCCGACCAGCTTGACCGCGGCGACGGCGTTGCGCCCGTGCGCGAAGAGCAGCAGCTCGCTCGGCTGTCCCACCAGCGTCACCGTGGCGGAGCCGCCCATCACCCGCAGCGACTCGGGTTCGTCACGTGGGCTCAGCGCCGGGTCCACCGCGCGTTCGAGGACGACGCCGACCTTGGCGCGGCGGAAGAAGGCCCGACCCAGCAGCTTCAGCCGCCGCCAGACCCAGTCCTCGTCCTCGGCTCCGAGATCGCGCGGCGGCGACGGATGGTCACCCGCGCGCCGGACGTCCTCGTGGTGGACGAAGAACTCAGTCGTGTTGGCCCCCTCGTCGACCCCCGGGAACGCGAAGACCGAGAAGCGGGCCGGACCGTGCCGGAGCTTGTCGACGAGGTCGACGAAGGGAAAGCGCTGCTTGGTCTCGGCCAGCCGACGCTCGGTCAATCCCGACAGCGGCCGGGCCAGCATGCCGGGGATCGCGAGCGGGTCGGTCTCGCGGATCCACAGGTGGGCGGCGAGGTCGTGAGCGCTCCACCCCGCACACAGGGTGGGCGCGTCGGGTCCGACCACGTCGAGCAGATCGCACAGCTCGGTGCGCTCGGTCTGGGCGAACGTCATGTCAAGCGATGCTAGTGGTTACGCCCGGAGTTCGTCGGGCCCGCCCTGCGCAGGCGCGACGCGGAACCCCGACGAATTCAGGGCATGACCACTGGTGCCCCAAAACGCCGGTTCGATCCGCCCCGTCGTGGCCGGCCACGCTCAACACCCCGGGGTGCTCGTCAACGAACCGTCCTTTCGGGGCAGCGCCGTGGTCAGGGGTCCCGCCGCCCTGTCGTGCCCGGCGTCCGTGCTCGGCGTCCCCGCCCGCGACCCGATCCCGGCCTGCTGACCACCAGCGGGCGACGTGCGTCGACGAGACGGGCGGGGGAGACAATGGGCCGGTGAGCACCGTTCGTCCCACCCCCGATGCCGCCGCGACCGACGCGCTCGCCCCTGAGATCGCCGACCTGCTCAAACGCGACGCGCACGGGCTGGTGGCGGCCGTCGTGCAGGACGCGGTGACGCGCGAGGTGCTCATGGTCGGGTACATGGACGACACCGCCCTGGCCCGTACCCTCACCTCGGGCCGGTCGACGTTCTGGTCCCGCAGCCGGGGGGAGTACTGGGTCAAGGGCCAGACCAGCGGACACCGGCAGTGGGTGCAGGAGGTTCGCCTGGACTGCGACGGCGACGCCCTGCTGGTCCGCGTCCAGCAGGAGGGTCCCGCCTGCCATACCGGTGACCGCACCTGCTTCGACGCCCGGCTGCTACCCAGCGTGACCACGGCCCCGCTCGCCTCGACCGATCCGGGCACCGACCCGACGGTGCCGACGTGACCGCGGGCGACTCCGCGACGGCGCCGGTCGGGCACCCGTCGCCGTCGAACCGCACCCGGTCCTACGCCTTCGGCCTGCTGGCCCTGGGCGGGCTGGGTGGTCTGATCTCGGCTGCTCAGCCCTGGTGGGTCGGGGCGGCCGAGGGGAGCAACGTGACCTTCTCGGGGACCGAGACCACCGGCGGGCTGGCCCAGGCGGTGCCGTTCGTGCTCCTCGCAGGGACGCTGCTGGCGCTGGCCTTGCGGGCCCGGGGTCGTGCCGTGCTGGGCGCCGTGCTCGCGGTCGCCGCCGTCGGTGGGGTGGTGGCCGGTGTGCTCCGGCCGGCTCCGCCCCGCGAGCTCGTGCTGACCCGGCTCCAGGCGGTGACGCTGGGGGACACTTACCAATTGGAGTCGACGGCCTGGTCCTCCGTCTTCGTGCTGGCGGCGCTGCTTGCGCTCGCTGGCGGCGTGCTGATGCTCGTCCGCGCCGGTCGCTGGCCGACGCGGGCCGCCCGGTTCGAGCGGGCCGCGACCAGCGGGCAGATGGTCCCTGCGGTGCCCGAGACGAGTGAGGCGGCGTTGTGGTCGGCGCTTGACGCCGGGGTCGACCCGACCGATGATCCGACCCCAGCCGCCGAGGGTGCCCCGATTCGGACATCCCCGGCCGATGGGGTCACAATGGGCATCAGCGCCTCCCGACCGACCCCCGCGGGTTCGTCCCGCTCGGGTCAGGCGGCCGGCGCTGTTCCAACTGCTGCCTCCACCGAGACCGCAGGACTCGACACCGACGCGACGAGGACGACCGCTCCCCGTCGTCCTGGCTCCGAGGGGGAGTAGACCGCATGACCGAGCAGACGACGCACAACCTGATCAGCCGCGAGCAAGCGCCGCGCTACCACCACGGCAAGACCCCGGCCGCGTGGGCGGGCACGCTCACCGCCACGGGCGGTTTCGTCGTCGGCGGCATCGGCATGGTGATGGGGCCGAACTGGGTCCTGTTCTGGATCGGCGCCGCCCTGCTCGTGCTGGCCTGCATCCTCGGCCTGGCGCTGCACAAGCTTGGCTACGGCTCGAACTGAGCACCCGATGAGTGTCTTGGATGATCTGGTCGACGGAGCTCGGGAGGATCTGGCCGTCCGCCAAGCCCGGGTCAGCTTCGACCGCCTGAAGGAACGGGTTTACCACGCCGACCCGGCGTTGGACCCCTTGCCCGTCTTCGCCGCCCCTGGCGTCGCCGTGATCGCCGAGGTCAAGCGGTCGAGTCCCAGCCGCGGTGACCTGGCCCCGATCAAGGATCCGGCGGCCCTGGCGCTGGAGTACGCCAAGGGTGGCGCTGCCGCCATCTCGGTGCTGACCGAGAGCAAGCGCTTTGGTGGTTCACTCGAGGACCTCATCCAGGTGCGCTGCGCGGTGGGCATCCCGGTGCTGTGCAAGGACTTTATCGTCACGACCTATCAGCTGTTCGAGGCCCGGGCGGCCGGTGCCGACCTCGCGCTGCTGATCGTGGCGGCCCTCACCGACGACGAGCTCATCTCCCTCGTCGAGCGCGCCGAGTCGATCGGGCTCACCCCGCTGGTCGAGGTGCACACGGCCGAGGAGGTTCGGCGAGCGGTCGACGCCGGGGCCAAGGTGATTGGGGTCAACGCCCGCGACCTGCACACCCTCGAGGTCGATCCGGGCACCTTCGGCCGGCTCGCTCGGCTGATCCCGTCGGGGATCGTCCGGGTGGCCGAGTCCGGCGTCCGCGGACCGCACGACGTCATCGAGCTGGCCCGGGCCGGGGCCGACGTGGTCCTGGTCGGCGAGGCCCTCGTCACCGGTCGCGATCCGCGCGCCGGGGTGGCCGATCTGGTCGCCGCGGGCGCCCATCCGGCCCTGCACCGCTGCTGACCTCGGCCGGGGGCTCTCGCTCCGCCCGAGCCTCGGCGCAACGTGCTCGTCGCGCCCGCCCGGAGCACCGACGTCCCGGTCGAGGAACCGCGGACCGGACCGGTGGTGGCAGACTTGAACGCTGCACCCTGATCCGAGCCGCCCTCGGTGAACGCTGATCGGAAGGACCCTGGCATGTCGGCAGTAGACGCCCCCACGGTGGAGACCACCCTGGGCGGAGCGGAGCGCTGGCCCGACCTCACCGGTCACTTCGACCGTTTCGGGGGCCGCTTCGTGCCCGAGGCGCTGTACGCCGCGCTCAACCAGCTGGAGGCGGAGTTTCGCGCCGCGATGACCGACTCGGCCTTCGCCGTCGAACTGGCCGAGCTGCACGCGTCCTACACCGGCCGGCCCAGCCCGATCACCGACGTCCCCCGGTTCGCCGCCCACGCCGGCGGCGCGCAGATCGTGCTCAAGCGCGAAGATCTCAACCACACGGGCAGCCACAAGATCAACAACGTGCTCGGTCAGGCCCTGCTCACCCGGCGGATGGGCAAGACCCGGGTCATCGCCGAGACCGGCGCCGGTCAGCACGGGGTGGCCACGGCCACGGCGGCCGCGCTCTTCGGGCTCGAGTGCCGGGTCTACATGGGCAAGGTCGACACCGAGCGGCAGGCCCTCAACGTCGCTCGGATGCAACTGCTCGGCGCAGAGGTGATCGCCGTCGACTCGGGCACCATGACGCTCAAGGACGCGATGAACGACGCGATGCGGGACTGGGTCTCCACCGTCGACACGACCCACTACCTGATCGGTACGGTCGCGGGTCCGCACCCGTTCCCCGAGCTGGTCCGGGAGTTCCAGCGGATCATCTCCACCGAGGCCCGGGCGCAGGTCCTGCAGCGCTACGGCCGGTTGCCCGACGCCGTCGCCGCGTGCGTGGGGGGCGGGTCGAACGCGCTCGGCATCTTCGCCGACTTCCTGCCCGACTCCGAGGTCGCCCTGCACGGCTACGAAGCCGGCGGCGACGGCGTGGAGACCGGTCGGCACGCGGCGACGATCACCGCCGGTGAGGTCGGGGTGCTGCACGGCATGCGCACCTACGTGCTGCAGGACGCCGACGGCCAGACCAAGGACAGCCACTCGATCTCCGCCGGCCTCGACTATCCCGGTGTCGGCCCCGAGCACGCCTGGTTGGCCGACGCCGGGCGGGCGAGTTACGAGCCCGTCACCGACGCCGAGGCCATGTCCGCTTTCCGGCTGCTCTGCCGGACCGAGGGCATCATCCCCGCGATCGAGTCGGCTCACGCGCTGGCCGGGGCGCTGCGGCTGGGACCGCAGCTGGTGGCCGAGTACGCGGCGGCGGGCATGGATCGGGTGCCGTTGATCCTGGTCAACCTGTCCGGCCGGGGCGACAAGGACGTGGCGACGGCCATGAGCTGGTTCGGTATCGACGGCACCGCCGACAACGAGGACGATCGGATCGAGCGGGGCGGGTCGGCCGCCGCGGTCGAGGCGACCGAGGACGCCGTCTCCACGGTCGTCGCGGAGCAGGGGAACCTGTGATGCAGCCCGGACGTACCGGACAGCTGTTCGCGGACCTGCGGTCCGGCTCCGACGGGGCCTCCCGCGGCGGCCTGGTCGGCTACCTCCCGGTGGGCTACCCGTCCGTCGAGCACTCGCTGGCCGCGTTCCGGGCCCTGACCGGCGACGGGGACAGCCCCGGAGTCGACCTGGTCGAGGTGGGCCTGCCCTACAGCGACCCGGTGATGGACGGTAAGACCATCCAGAAGGCCGGTACCCGGGCCCTCCAGCGCGGCGTCCGGACCAGCGACGTCTTCCGCGCCGTCGAGGCGGTCACCGCGACCGGCACGCCGGCGGTGGTGATGACGTACTGGAACCTCGTCGAGCGGTACGGCGCGGACGCCTTTGCCCGCGACCTCGCGGCAGCCGGGGGGGCCGGGATGATCACCCCCGACCTCACCCCCGACGAGGCCGAGGCCTGGTTCGCGGCCTCCGACACCCACGGGCTGGACCGGATCTTCCTCGTCTCACCGTCCTCGACCGACGCCCGCCTCGCCGCCACCGTCGATGCCTGCCGCGGCTGGGTCTACGCCACCTCCGTGATGGGGGTGACCGGGACCCGCACCCAGGCGTCCTCGGCCGCGCCCGAACTCGTGGCCCGGGTCCGCGCCCACGACCCGGCGGCCCTGGCGGCGGTGGGTCTCGGCGTGTCGAACGGGGCGCAGGCGGGTGCCGTCAACGTGTACGCCGACGCGGTCATCGTGGGCTCGGCTCTCGTCCAGCCCCTCGTCGACGCCGACGAGGCCGGACGTCCCGGCGACCTCACCGCCCTGCGGCTGGTGGTGGCCGACCTCGCCGCCGGCGTCCGGGCCGGAGCCGGCCCGACCGACCCGAATCTGGTGAGCACCGGTTCCGGGGGAACTTCGGCGGGCTCCGGGGGGTTGTCCAGCACGTGAGCTCGTACCCCCACCGACGTGCTCCGCGGCCCGTCCGCCGGATCGGCCCGGGGGCTCACCGACCGCTGCGGCGGCTGCGTCCCCTGGTGCTCGGGGTGGTCCTGCTCGGGCTGGTCGCCGGCTTCGGGGCTTGCTCGGGCAGCGAGGAACCGGCCGAGCTGGGAGCCCGCAGCAACCAGGACGGTTACCGCGGCACCTACCTCGACGACCTCTACCAGCTGCCCGACACCACGCTCACCGACACCTGGGGTGACGCGTACAACCTGAAGACATCCCCCTCCAAGCCGGTCACCCTGGTCTTCTTCGGCTACACCCACTGCCCCGACATCTGTCGCGCCGTGCTGTCCGACGTGGCCGTCGCGTTACGGCGGAGCCCCGACCCGGTCCGAGACAAGGTGTTGATGATCTTCATCACCACCGACCCGACCCGGGACACGCCCCCGGTGAATGCCGCCTACCTGGCGAAGTTCAACCCGGACTTCATCGGCCTGACCGGTGACCTCAAGGTGATCCAGAAGGTGGCGGGTGGCATGGGCGTGGAGGTCGGGGGCCGAACCAAGCTGGCCAGCGGGGGGTACACCGTCAGCCACAGCACACCGGTGATCGGCTTCGACAAGGACGGCGGTGCCCAGGTGCTGTGGACCCCGAGCACGCCGATCTCCGACCTGACCGCCGACCTCGGCCTGCTCGTGTCGCGGCAGTCGTGAACGGTGGACGGCAGGAGTCTGCCGCAACCCGGGCCCTGCCGTGGGTCTCGACCGTGGTCCGGCTGGTGCTCGGCGGGATCTTCGTGGCCGCCGGCGCGATCAAGGTCATCGACCCGCAGACCTCGGTGCAGGCGGTGCGGGCCTACGAATTGCTGCCGGCCGGTCTAGAACGGGTGGTGGGCTGGGGACTCCCGTTCGTCGAGATCGCGGTCGGACTGCTGCTGATCGCCGGCGTCTTCACCCGGATCGTTGCCGCAGCCTCCGGGCTGTTCCTGATGGTGTTCATCGCGGCCGTGCTCTCCGCCGCCGCCCGCGGACTGAACATCGACTGTGGCTGCTTCGGCGGCGGGGGCGAGGTCGCCGCGGGCCAGACCAGCTACCCGGCCGAGGTCGCCCGGGACCTAGGGTTCCTGCTGCTGGCCGGGTGGCTGGTCTGGAGGCCGCGCAGCCGACTCGGGCTGCAGCGAAGCGAGGAGGAGATGACGTGAGTAGCAGGAAGGCCAAGCGACTGGCGAGGAGTCCCAGCCGCCCGGGGAAGCCGGGGACCTCGCGGACGACCGCGCCCGCGGGCAACGCCCGGGAGCGGGCCCGAGTGGCCGAGATCGCCGCTCGCCGTCGCCAGGAGCGCCGCACGCTGGCCGTCGTCGCGATCGCCCTGGTGCTGGTGCTGGTGGGTGGCGGCATCGGGATCCAGGCGTATCGCTCGAGCCGTGCGCCGGTCGCGACCACGTTGCCCGCCGGCGCCGGGTTCGCCCCCGTCACCATCACCGACGGCAAGCCCATCGTGCTGGGCCAGGCGGCGGCCCCGGTCACCCTGACCCTCTACGAGGACTTCCACTGCCCGCACTGCGCCGAGTTCGAGGAGCTGATGGGGCCGCGGATCACCGAGCTGCAGAACGCCGGCACCGTCAAGGTCGAGCTCTACCCGATGGCGTTCATCGACCAGGGCTCGTTCGCTGCGTCCAACGCGATGGCCTGCGCGGCCGAGTCGGGCCTGGGTCAGCCGTTCTACCTGGGCCTGTTCGCCAACCACACCCGGCAGTGGTCCGCGGACCAGCTGGTCGCCCTCGGAACGCAGACCGACGCCGGCCATGCTGACAGTGCGTTCGCCACCTGCGTCCGCGACGACGCCCACCAGGGCTGGGTGAACAGCATCAACAGCGCCGCCGACACCAACGGGGTGAGCCAGACCCCCACGGCCTTCCTGAACGGCGACCCCGTCGACATCGCCTCCCTGACTCCCGACCGACTCACCGAGCTGGTCGATCAGGCCCGGCAGAAGTGACGACCCCGAGGTGAGGAGGAAGTAGGGTCTGCTGCTGTGCCCGTCCCCTTGTTCATCCCGAGCCCGCCGACCGGCGTCTGGCAGCTCGGTCCGCTGCCGATCCGGGCGTACGCGCTCTGCATCATCGCCGGCATCGTGGTCGCGACGCTCATCACCACCCGTCGCTGGGTTGCCCGGGGCGGGCGACCCGACACCGTCGAGTCGGTGATCGTGGTGGCCATCCCGTTCGGGATCGTCGGGGCCCGGCTCTACCACGTGATCACCGACTACGAGCTCTACTTCGGTCCGGGCCGGCACCCGATCGACGCCCTCAAGATCTGGAACGGCGGTCTCGGCATCTGGGGTGCGGTGGCCCTGGGCGCTCTCGGGGGCTGGCTGATGGCCCGTCGACGGGGGATCAGGTTCCCCGCTTTCCTGGACGCGGTTGCGCCCGGCATCGTGCTCGCCCAGGGGATCGGACGGCTGGGCAACTGGTTCAACCAGGAACTCTTCGGCCGTCCCACCACCCTGCCGTGGGCGCTGGAGATCGACGAGCGGCACCGGCCGGACGGCTATACGCAGTTCGCCACCTTCCACCCGACCTTTCTCTATGAGCTCGTCTGGGACGTCGGGGTCTTCGTCGTGCTGATCGTGCTCGACCGTCGGTTCCGGCTCGGCCACGGCAAGGTCTTCGCCCTCTACGTGATGCTCTACACCGCGGGCCGGTTCTGGATCGAGGCGCTGCGGATCGATACGGTCAACGAGATCGGCGGGTTCCGGCTCAACAACTACACTTCGGTGATCGTCTTTGTCGCCGCGGTCGCGGTGTTCGGCTGGCTGGTACGCCACCGTCCCGGTCGGGAGGCGGTCGTCGAAACGTCCGCCGGGCCCGCCGCCGTAGCCGCCTCGGTCTCCAGTCCGACCGAAGCCGCTGAGCCGGACGAGTCGTCGCCGGCGCCGGCGGCGGACGACATCAGCTCCACGGCCCCGACCGAGGCAGAAGCCTCGGTTTCTGCGCCCGAACCACGCCCGGACTGACCGCTCCGGATGCCGAGATGGTCCGGCTGAGGTACGTGCTCAGATGGGCTACGCTGCACCAACCTGGGCCAGTGACGTCCCGAACCGCGTCGAGCCGTCCGCACCCAGGCGACCGACCGCGAGCACCACCGCGAGACCTGGGGTCCGAGACACACCGTCGGCCACGGTCCTGACGCAGGGTCGCCTCCAGGAGTCGGCCCTGTCCTCATGAGTTCACCGAACGGGCGGAGTCCCCGCCCAGGCACCAACGACGGGAGCACGCGAATGCCGAGTGCGCACGCCCCCCAGGGTCTGTACGACCCGTCCTTCGAGCACGACGCCTGCGGGGTGGCCTTCGTCGCCACCCTCACCGGGACACCGAGCCACACGATCGTGGCCCAGGGGCTGGAGGCACTGCGTAACCTCGACCACCGAGGGGCGACCGGGGCCGACGCCGCGCACGGTGACGGAGCGGGCATCCTGCTACAGCTCCCCGACGCGTTCTTGCGCGAGGTCAGTGGCTTCGAACTGCCTCCGCGCGGCCAATACGCCGTCGGCAACGCCTTCCTGCCGAACGACCCCGAGGCCGCCGACGCGGTGAAGACCCAGGTCGAGCGGATAGCCCGGGAGGAGCACCTCAAGGTGCTCGGCTGGCGAGTCGTGCCGACCGAGCCCTCGACCCTCAGTGACGTCTCGCGGACGAACATGCCCCGTTTCGAGCAGCTGTTCGTGGCCTGCGGACCGGTACCGGCCCAGGGGATCGCCCTGGAGCGGATGGCCTACTGCTTGCGTCGACGCGCGCAGCACGAGGCCGGCCTGTACTTCTCCTCGCTCTCGTGCCGCACGCTGGTCTACAAGGGCATGCTCACCACCACCCAGCTCGAGGAGGTCTACCCCGATCTGCTCGACGAGCGGGTCGCCAGCGCTCTTGCCGTGGTGCACTCGCGCTTCTCGACCAACACCTTCCCGTCCTGGGAGCTCGCGCACCCGTTCCGGATGATCGCCCACAACGGCGAGATCAACACCGTCAAGGGAAACCGCAACTGGATGCGTGCTCGCGAGGCGTTGCTCGAGAGCAACGTGATCCACGGCGACCTCAAGCGGCTGTTCCCGATTTGCACGCCGGACGCCTCCGACACCGCCTCGTTCGACGAGGTGGTGGAGCTGCTCCACCTCGGTGGGCGCTCCCTGCCGCACGCGGTGCTGATGATGATCCCCGAGGCCTGGGAGAACCACGCCCAGATGGATCAGGCCCGCCGTGACTTCTACGCGTTCCACTCCTGCCTGATGGAGCCCTGGGACGGGCCCGCCGGGGTCGTGTTCACCGACGGCACCCAGATCGGCGCCACCTTGGACCGCAACGGGCTGCGCCCGGGTCGCTACTGGGTGACCGACGACGGCCTGGTCGTGCTCGCCTCGGAGGCCGGCGTCCTCGACATCCCCCAGCAGAAGATCGTCAGCAAGGGCCGACTGCAGCCGGGCAAGATGTTCCTGGCGGACCTGTCCCAGCACCGGATCATCTCCGACGACGAGATCAAGGCCTCGCTGGCCGCGCAGCAGCCGTACGGCGAGTGGCTGACCGCCGGCCGGCTCCAGCTGGCCGACCTGCCCGACCGCGAGCACATCGTGCACAGTCACGCTTCGGTCACCCGGCGGCAGCAGATCTTCGGCTACACCGACGAGGACCTGCGTCTCATCCTGGCGCCGATGGCCAGCGGTGGCACCGAGCCGATCGGGTCGATGGGCACCGACAGCCCCATCGCCGCCCTCAGCGACCGCCCGCGGCTGCTGTTCGACTACTTCTCCCAGCTGTTCGCCCAGGTCACCAACCCGCCGTTGGACGCGATCCGCGAGGAGCTCGTCACCTCGCTGTACAACACCATCGGCCCCGAGTGGAACCTGCTCGACCCGAGCCCCTCGTCCTGCCGCCAGCTGGTGCTGCCGTTCCCGGTGATCGACAACGACGACCTGACCAAGATCCACCACATCAACCGCGACGGTGACCTGCCGGGTTACGCGACCCACGTGGCCCGCGGTCTCTACGAGGTCAACGGCGGCGCCGAGGCCCTCGCGGCCAAGCTCGACCAGATCTGCGCCGAGGTGTCGGCCGCGATCGCCGACGGGGCCCGGATCATCATCTTGTCCGACCGCCACGCCACCGCCGAGGTGGCCCCGATCCCGTCGCTGCTGCTCACCGCGGCCGTCCACCACTACCTGGTCCGGGAGAAGACCCGGACCCAGGTCGGCCTGGTCGTGGAGGCCGGCGACGTCCGCGAGGTGCACCACGTCGCCCTGCTGATCGGGTACGGCGCGGCGGCGGTCAACCCGTACCTGGCGATCGAAAGCGCCGAGGACCTGTCCCGTGGAGAGGTGTACGTCCGGATCGCTCCGGAACAGGCCGTCGCGAACGTGATCAAGGCGCTCGGCAAGGGCGTGCTCAAGGTGATGAGCAAGATGGGCGTCTCCACGGTCGCCTCCTACACCGGTGCGCAGATCTTCGAGGCGCTCGGGCTCTCCCGCGAGGTCGTCGACCGGTACTTCACCGGCACCACCTCCAAGCTCGGCGGGATCACCCTGGTCGAGCTGGCCGAGGAGGTCCGACGGCGGCACCTGCGGGCGTACCCGGCCGACGGCATCCCGCTGGCCCACCGCCGGCTCGAGGTCGGTGGGGAGTACCAGTGGCGCCGGGAGGGCGAGCCGCACCTGTTCGACCCCGAGACCGTCTTCCGGCTCCAGCACTCGACGCGGACCGGCCGCTACGACATCTTCAAGCAGTACACGAGCCACATCGACAACCAGGCCGAGCGGCTGATGACGCTGCGCGGGCTGCTGAAGTTCTCCGACGCCGAGTCTTCAGGGCGCACCCCGGTACCGATCGACGAAGTCGAACCGGTCAGCGAGATCGTCAAGCGGTTCTCCACCGGGGCGATGAGCTACGGCTCCATCTCCCAGGAGGCCCACGAGACGCTCGCGATCGCCATGAACCGGATCGGGGGCAAGTCCAACACCGGGGAGGGCGGGGAGGACAGCGATCGGCTGCACGACCCCGTCCGGCGCAGCGCCATCAAGCAGGTGGCCTCGGGTCGGTTCGGGGTGACCTCGGACTACCTGACGAACGCCACGGACATCCAGATCAAGATGGCCCAGGGCGCGAAGCCCGGTGAGGGCGGTCAGCTGCCCGGACAGAAGGTCTACCCGTGGGTCGCCAGCACCCGGCACTCCACGCCGGGTGTCGGGCTGATCAGCCCGCCGCCGCACCCCGACATCTACTCGCTCGAAGACCTCACGCAGCTCATCCACGACCTCAAGTGCGCGAACCCGTCCGCCCGGGTGCACGTGAAGCTGGTGGCTGAGGTCGGGGT
>JBPCRP010000074.1:0-9108 GCA_050996715.1 Propionibacteriaceae bacterium | reverse complement strand
GCCGGCCGAGGTGGCGACAGCCCATGCGCTTCTGGCCGCGGAGCCACCAATGACGTCGCTGACGCACCCTTGGCGCACTGACGCACCTGTTCCTGCAGGTGCGTGGGTGCCGGAGGGGTGCGTGAGCGTGCGGGCGAGCGCGCAGGGGTGCGTGAGCGTGCGGGCGAGCGCGCAGGGGTGCGTGAGCCGGCTCGCCAGTGATCGCGTTCGGCCGTACGCCGTCAGGGCACCAGCGGTCCGGGGGCGCCTTCCGGGCAGCGGCGCACGCGTGATGGCGCTGACGCACCCTTGAGGCACTGACGCAACGGTTCCTACAGGTGCGTGACTGCCAGAGGGGTGCGTGGCCCGTCTGGAGGGGTGCGTGGCCGGACCGGAGGGGTGCGTGGCCGGACCGGAGGGGTGCGTGGCCGGACCGGAGGGGTGCGTCACCTACCCGAGGGGTGCGTGTGCGGACGCGCGCGTCGATGGATGGGGGCGGTACGCAGCGGGGCGGGCTGTTCGTCTGCCACCGCAAAACCGGCCCGCCACCAGGGGTGACGGGCCGTTTCTGCGGTGTTGCTTACGCCGCCAAGGTGCTGGTGCTGCGCAGCTTGGCGATCGCGTGCCGCTCGATCTGACGGACCCGCTCGGCGGTAATGCCCCACAGGGCGCCGATGTCGGCGAGCTTGGCCTGTCGGCCGTCGACCAGGCCGTAGCGACGCCGGACGACGTCGGCTGAGCGTTCGTCGAGGTTGTCGAGCATCGCCTCGAGGCGGGCGTGCTCCTCGGCGTCGAGGAAGACCTCGTCCGGTCCGGGCATCGGCTCGCGGGCGATCAAGTCGCCGAGGGCGGTGTCGCCACCCTCTTCGACTGGAGCGTCCAGGCTCACGTGGTCACGGCCGTATCGCATCAGGTCCAGGACGCGCTCGGCGTCCAGGCCCATCTCGTCGGCGATCTCGGCGATCTCGGGTTCCCGACCCAACCGGCGCTCCAGGGTCCGACGCACCGCGCCGACCTGGTTGACCTGCTCGGCCACGTGGACGGGCAACCGTACGATCCGACCCTGCTGGGCGATCCCCCGGCTGATCGACTGCCGCACCCACCAGGTCCCGTAGGTGGAGAACTTGAAACCCTTGGTGTAATCGAACTTCTCCACCGCGCGGATCAGGCCGGTGTTGCCCTCCTGTACCAGGTCCAACAGCGGCATCTGCGAACGGCCGTACTTGCGCGCCACGGAGACGACCAACCGCAGGTTGGCCATCACGAACCGGCGCATCGCCCGCTCGCCCTCCTCGATGAACCAGGCCAGCTCGTCCTTCGTCGGGCGCTTGGCCCGCTTGCCCCGTTCGGCCGAAGTGACGATCCCCGCAAGGATCTTCTCGGCGTACAATCCTAGTTCTATCGTCTTGGCCAGCTCGACTTCTTCTTCGGCGGTCAGCAGTGGGGTCTTGGCGATGGACTCGAGGTAGAGACCAACTGCGTCTTTGCCCTCGATGCCGTCGTTCATACCGCGCCGCACCGCTCCGGTGGCAGTCACCACGTGTGGCCCCTTTCGTTGTGCCTTCTGATCACTCAACGCACCAGGAGCCACAAAGGATTCCGCGGGACCCCTGAAGATCCCCTGAGACCAACCCTGAGTCCGTCCTGCGTTCGCCCTGGTCAGGCCGCGTGTCGATGGACCTGATCGATGAGCCAGGCGTACTCGAAGGCGGTCTCGTGCCAGCTCTGATAACGCCCACTGACGCCACCGTGTCCAGCACTCATCTCTGTCTTCAACAGCACGGGGTGTTTCGGATTCGGGTTGGCCGCCCGGAGTGACGCAACCCACTTCGCGGGTTCGACGTAGAACACCCGGGTGTCGTTCAGGCTCGTGGTCGCGAGCACGGCGGGGTAGTCGGCGGCGCGCACGTTCTCATAGGGCGTGTAGGACCTCATGTACGCATAGACCTCGGCGTCGTGCAGGGGGTCGCCCCACTCTTCCCACTCGATCACCGTCAGCGGCAGGTCCGGATCGAGGATCGTGGTCAGCGCGTCGACGAACGGGACCGCGGCGTGCACCGCCCGGAACGCCTGCGGGGCCAGGTTGGTCACCGCACCGATCAGCAACCCACCGGCGCTCCCGCCCTGGGCCGCGAGCCGGTCGGCACGGGTGTAGCGCTCCGCCACCAGGTGCTCGGCGCACGCGACGAAGTCGGTGAACGTGTTCATCTTCGTCAGCGTCTTGCCCTGCTCGTACCAGCGGCGTCCCAGTTCGCCCCCACCGCGGACGTGCGCGATGGCGTAGACGAACCCGCGGTCCAGCAACGACAACCGAGCGATCGAGAAACCCGGGTCCATGGAGATCTCGTAGGAGCCGTAGCCGTAGAGCACCGCGGGTGCGCTGCCGTCGAGTGGCACGTCCACGCCGCGGACCACCGAGATCGGGATCTGGGTTCCGTCGGGAGCGGTGGCCCACAGCCGCTGCTGGACGTAGCGGCTCGGGTCGTAGGCGTTCCCTGCCGGGTCCGGCTGGACCGGGGTTTGCTTGCGTAGGGTCAGCTCGCCGGTCACCAGGTCGTAGTCGTACACCGAGCGCGGGGTGACCATCGAGGTCAGGTCGACCCTGATCCGGCGCGTCGTGTACTCGGGTCCACCGGTGGAGTCGATGGTGAACAGGGGCTCGTCGACGGCGATGTCGGACCCGGTCGCGAACCCCCCCGTCTCGCAAGGCTCGGCAGTCCGCGGCAGCACGTGCAGCCCGGTCAGCCCGTCGCGCCGGAGCGAGACGACGGCGTGGTCGGCGTACGCGCTGACGCCGAGGATCCGGACGCCCTGCTGGTGGGCCAGCACGGGCGTCCACTGCTCGTGGCTGGTGGCCTCCAGCGGGGCCTCGGCGAGCGCGAAGTCTTCGGCGCCGTCGTTGTGCACGATCAACAGCCGGTCGCCGGCTGGCTCGACGTCGTACTCCACGCCCTGGCGACGCGGCGCCACGATCCGCGGCTCACCCTCGGGGTCATCGGTGGCGAGCAGGCGGTACTCCGAGGTGAGCCTGCTGCCGGAACCGATGACGATCCAGCGTTCGTCGCGGCTGGCGTCGACGCCGATCCAAAAGCGGTCGTCGTCCTCGGTGACGACCTCCACATCGGTGTTCGCCGCGGTACCGAGCCGGTGGCGGAGGACGACGTAGGGTCGCCACGCCTCGTCGGCACGGGTGTAGAAAAGGTGGCCGTTGCCGGCCCAGGCCACGCCGTACGCGGTGTCGGGAATCGTGTCGGGGAGCAGCTCGCCGGTGGCCAGGTCCTTGACGGCTACGGTGAAGCGCTCGGCTCCGGACCGATCCACAGAGTAGGCGAGCAGGGTGCCGTCGGGGGAGACGGCGAACGCGCCGATGCTGAAGAAGTCGGCGTCGCCCGCTTCAAGGTTCCCGTCCAGCAGGACCTGCTCGTCGGCGGGTGGTGCGTCCGGGTCGAGGTCGTCGAGGTCAGGTGGTGTCTCGGTGTCGGTGGCGGGGACGCGGCACTGCAGCCCGTACTCCGCACCGGCGACCGTGCGCGAGTAGTACCAGTAACCGACTTTCGCGCCGTCCGGCCCGACGTGGCTCGCGTACGTCGGCACTGCGAGGTCGGTCTCCTTGGTGCGGCTCTTGATCTCGGCGAAGATCGCCGCGCTGAGTGGCTCGAGGTCGGCGGTGAGGCTTTCGGTGTGGGCGTTCTCGGCCTCGAGGTAGCTGATCACCTCAGGGTCGGTCTTGTCCCGGAGCCACTCGTACGGATCGACGAAGGTGTCGCCGTGGTGGGTGCGGGGCCGTGGTCGACGGGGGGCGACCGGCGGGGTCGACGGATCGGTCGGGGTTGAGGTCGGCGGGGGGGCAGGGTGCTGCGGGTCGGACACGCCGATCGACTGTACGCGGGAATGCTCAGGTCGGCGGCAGCGGCCGTACGGTCAGGATCTGCTCGGCGCGACCGACCGGCCCGTCCGCGTCGTGCAGCACGGCCGAGGTGAGACCCACGCCGCCTGCCCCGAGCACGCTGCTCACGTCGAGCCCGACCCAGTCGCGGCCCGAGCCCGGCGCGCCGAACCTCGGCGTCCGGTAGAGGTGGACCGTCAGGTCGGTGTTGGGGAACATCCAGCGTCGCGGGTCGACGCGAGCACCGATGCCGTTCATGGTGTCGACGAACCCGAGGAAACGGGCCAGCTCGGAGGCACCGTCCATCAGGACCACGTCGCTGCGGATCCAGGCCCGGATCCGGCCGGGAACCGATCCCGGCTCGACCCGGATCTCGACCGAGTCGATGTAACCGCCGCCCCAGACCTGCTGCGGCCACGGCTCCCATCCGCGCGGACCGGGCAGCGGATCGGGCTGACCGGCCGCCACGACGGCGGTGTCGGCCGGGGCGAGACGCCAGGCGGACGCCCGCACCGCAATCCGACCGCCGGTGGACACGGTGGCCTGGACGAGCTCGATGGTGCGGCCCGGACGGACCACGTCGACGGCGACCTCGGAGGTCGCCAGGCCGATCACCCCGCAGATCTCGAAACTCAGCCGGCAGAGCGTCAGCTCGGGCCGCGGCGCGAGCGTCTCCAGGGCGTGCACAGCCAACCCGGCCACCGGGGCCATGTGCGACTCGTCGGGTCGCCAGGCTCCCTGCACGTGCGGGCTCGGCTCGTAGGTGGTCGGTCCGACCTGCGTGTAGTAGTAAGACAACGACGAGTCCGGCACTCCGCGACCCTATCGAGCAGACGAGAACGGGGCCCTGCTCGACGCCGACCACCCGACACCGACAGGATGGAGGCATGGGCAAGGAGGTACAGGCGCGCCAGTTCACTCGGGCGGACCGTCGAGAGTATCGAGACAAGGTGCGCAAGGGGTTGGACGTGCTCGCGCGGATGCTGACCGAGGCGCGTTTCGACGCGGACCGGCCGATGGCGGGGCTGGAGATCGAGCTCAACCTCGTCGACGACTCCTGCGAGCCGGCGATGCGCAACGCCGAGGTCCTGGCGGCGATCGCCGACCCGCAGTTCCAGACCGAGCTCGGGCAGTTCAACGTCGAGATCAACGTGGCACCGCGCCGGCTGGCCGACGGCGGCCTCACCTCCTTCGAGGAGTCGGTCCGCGCCGCCCTGAACGCCGCCAACGCCAAGGCGCGCGGGGCGCACGCCCAGCTCGCCATGATCGGGATCCTGCCGACCCTGCATCCCGAGCACGCCACCTGGGACAACTTCAGTGCCAACCCGCGCTACTCCTTGCTCGATGAGCAGATCTTCGCCGCCCGGGGCGAGGACCTCGAGATCGTCATCGACGGCAACGAGCGGCTCGCGATGACCTCCGACACGATCATGCCGGAGGCGGCGTGCACGTCCACCCAGGTGCACCTGCAGGTCAGCCCCGAGGACTTCGCGCCCTACTGGAACGCCGCCCAGGCGATCGCCGGGATCCAGCTCGCCGTCGGCGCGAACTCCCCGTACCTGTTCGGCAAGGATCTGGTTGCCGAGTCGCGGATCCCGCTGTTCGAGCAGGCCACCGATACCCGGAGCGAGGAGCTGAAGGCCCAAGGCGTACGGCCGCGGGTCTGGTTTGGCGAACGCTGGGTCACCTCGATCTTCGACCTATTTGAGGAGAACTCCCTCTACTTTCCCGCCCTGCTGCCGATCTCCTCGGAGGAGGACCCCGCGGCGGTGCTCGACGGGGGCGGGATCCCCGGCCTCGACGAGCTCCGGCTGCACAACGGGACCGTCTACCGCTGGAACCGGCCGGTCTACGACGTCAGCGAAGGTGCTCCGCACCTGCGGGTGGAGAACCGGGTGCTGCCCGCCGGCCCCACGGTGGTCGACACCATGGCCAACGTGGCGTTCTTCGCGGGACTGGTCCGCGCGCTCGCCACGCAGGACCGTCCAGCGTGGACCCAGATGTCCTACGAGGCGGCGACGGAGAACTTCCACGCCGGCGTCCGGGCCGGGATAGCCGCGGACGTGTACTGGCCCCGGGTGGGCCAGGTGAAGGCGAGCGAGCTCGTCGTCCGGAAGCTGTTGCCGCTGGCCGCGGCCGGGTTGGCGGACTGGGGAGTGAGCGATGCGGAGTCGGGCCGACTCCTCGACATCGTCGAACAACGCTGCTTGCGCGGTGTCAACGGCGCCACGTGGCAGACTGCCGAGGTGTCGCGCTTGGAACGGGCAGGACGGGACCGGCGAGAGGCGTTGCGGGGCATGCTCGCTCGCTATCTCGAGCACATGCACGCCAACGAGCCGGTCCACCGTTGGCCCCTGGACGAGTGATCGTCCAGGCGTCCACCGGACGAGCCCCGCTCGGCGGTCGAGCGGTATCGATCGGGTCCCGTGCGGGACCCCAGGCAACAAGAAGGGGGCGGGACCGATGACCCAGAGCAGCGTCGCCGGCTCGACGATCGTGGTGGGTTACTCCTCCAAGCCCGAGGGACGCGCGGCGTTGGCGCGAGCCATCAGCGAGGGCTCGATGCGCGGTTCTCGCCTACTGGTCATCCGGACCTCTCCCGACGGTGAGGCTCCAGAGCTGACCGCTGAGCTCGAACGATCCGGACTCAGCCACGAGATCCGGCTGGCCTCCGACAGCATCGACCCCGCCGAAGAGCTGCTCAAGACCGCGGAGCGGGAGAACGCCGAGTTCATCGTCATCGGCCTGCGCCGCCGCTCGCCCGTCGGCAAGCTCCTGCTCGGCAGCAACGCCCAGCGGATCCTGCTCGACGCCGGCTGCCCCGTGCTGGCCGTGAAGGCCGACCCGAGCTAGATCCACCCCCGCTCATGCACCGCCGGCCACCCGCTGGCGGGCTCCGGGTCGTGCGCGTGACCACCCGATGTGGAACTTTTGGCCCCTCGTGCCAGACTTCTCCACGGAGCGACCCTTGACATCACCGGGGCTGCTGCACGCCCTAAGTTCGACCTGCTGGCCCGAGAGGTTGTCTGTGACTTCCACGTCCGACTCACCTGTACCCACCCCGTCCGTCACGTCCGCCCCGGCCGTTGCGGCAGCGCCGAGCCAGGCCGGCCACGTGAGTACGCCGGTGAAGCGAGCGGCGACCAAGAAGGCAGCCGCCCGCAAAGGCAGCCTGAAGGCCGTACCCGATGAGACGACCGGTGCTGACCCCGCGGCGGTCCCCACCGGAGATGCGGGGCCGACGGTCGAGGACGTCGCCCTGGAGCTCAACGCCACGCGCGACACCGGCGGGGAGCGCACAGACGAGGTGAGTGTCGAGGTCGAGGGTGCTGAGGTCGTGGTCACCGTCGGCAAGAAGCGGACCCTCGACGACGTCGACGAGTCGGCGTTCGAGCCCGCCAAGGTCGCTCCCCTGGAGAAGGCGCTGGTCGAGGACCAGGGCTTCACGCTCTCCGAGGCCGACGACGCCGACGAGCCCGAGCAGCAGGTGATGGCCGCCGGCGCCACCGCCGACCCGGTCAAGGACTACCTCAAGCAGATCGGCAAGGTCGCACTCCTCAACGCCGAGCAAGAGGTCGAGCTCGCCAAGCGGATCGAAGCCGGCCTCTTCGCCGACGAGAAGATCAACGACGACAAGACGAAGGTCAAGGCCAAGGACGTCGACGACTTCGGCTGGATCGCCGAGGACGGCCGCCGGGCCAAGAACCACCTGCTCGAGGCCAACCTGCGCCTGGTGGTCAGCCTGGCCAAACGCTACACCGGCCGCGGCATGCTCTTCCTCGACCTGATCCAGGAGGGCAACCTCGGTCTGATCCGGGCGGTGGAGAAGTTCGACTACACCAAGGGTTACAAGTTCTCGACGTACGCGACCTGGTGGATCCGGCAGGCCATCACCCGCGCCATGGCCGACCAGGCCCGCACCATCCGGATCCCGGTGCACATGGTCGAGGTCATCAACAAGCTCGCTCGCGTCCAGCGCCAGATGCTCCAGGACCTGGGCCGCGAGCCCACCCCGGAGGAGCTCGCCAAAGAACTCGACATGACGCCGGAGAAGGTCGTCGAGGTCCAGAAGTACGGCCGCGAGCCCATCTCCCTGCACACCCCGCTGGGCGAGGACGGTGACTCCGAGTTCGGCGACCTGATCGAGGACTCCGAGGCAGTCGTCCCGGCCGACGCCGTCAGCTTCACCCTCCTGCAGGAGCAGCTGCACGATGTCTTGGACACGCTGAGCGAGCGTGAGGCTGGCGTGGTCTCGATGCGCTTCGGCCTGACCGACGGCCAGCCTAAGACGCTGGACGAGATCGGTAAGGTCTACGGGGTCACCCGGGAGCGGATCCGCCAGATCGAGTCCAAGACAATGAGCAAGCTGCGGCACCCGTCGCGCTCCCAGGTCCTGCGCGACTACCTGGACTGACCTGGTCCGTGCGGACGCTCGATCAGGGCGTCAGCCGAACCAGTTCGACGGCAGGTCGTCGACGGTGATGCGTCGTCCGCTCACCTGGCTGGGATTGATGGTGACGTAGTGCGGCTTCGCGCCCGGTGCCCAAGCCACCAGCGGCGCGTTCCGGAACTCAATGAGCTTGGCCGGGTCGGCGACTTCTTTCGCGTGACCCTGTACGACCACGCTCCACCCACCGCGCCGGTCGTGGTCGACGCCGTCGACCTCGAAGGCGACCGGGGCGCCGCGGACGGCCGCGCGGAGCTTGCTGCCGGCTTCGGTGCGGAAGACGACCGTGTCTTTGTCCAGGAGGTAGTTGACCGGGATGATCACCGGCAGCACGCCGACCGTGTCGAGGAAAGCCAACCGGCCGAAGTGATGGTCCTTGAGGAGGGCTCGGCACTCGGCCGGGGTGAGTGGGTCGATACGTCGGGTCATGGGTCCTGTCTTTCCGAGTGGGGTGTTTCGTGATGACGCTGGAGTCTCATCTCACTCTGGGGGGCTGTCTCCACGGTCGGGTGGTCGTTCGACTCGCTGGGTGAGCGTCTCGACGCGCCCGGTGTCCTCGCCTGCGTCGGCCAGCTGGTCGCGGTCGGCGTCGTTGGCTTCGTACTCCAGCACCGCCACGTCGAGATGGTGCAGGTCGAAGGTCGGGGACTCGGACCGGATCCGGGGCAGGCTGGCGAAGTTGTGCCGCGGCGGCGGACACGAGGTGGCCCACTCTAACGACCGACCCCACCCCCACGGGTCATCGACCCCGACCAACGGGTGCTTCCGGCTGATCCACACGTTGTAGAGGAACGGC
>JBPCRP010000057.1:0-28478 GCA_050996715.1 Propionibacteriaceae bacterium | reverse complement strand
GTGGTGACCACGGATACGGGTTCTTCAGAGCCGCTGCCTGATCGAGCAACGTGAGCCGGTGCCGGCTCGGTCGTCGCTGAGCGCGGTGGCGATGACGCCGCAGCCGATGTCATCGTGAGCTGCCCGGTTGCGGCGGACGCTGTGGCGTTGATCCTGCGCGAGTGACACTGATTCGGTCAACCGTCGGCTACTGCGTGCGTCCCGCACGAGGGTCCCCTCCTGAGACGGCCCGCGACCGACTCGGTCGGAAGCAACCTCGCAGGGGTCGAACACGGTCACCAGCGAGAATCACGCCGAGAGGTCGCGATACCCCTCGAGCACTCCCCGCCGGCGACCGTGTCCCCGGCAGTCAGACGCAGGTGCCACTGGTGAGCCGCCTCCGAAGATCATCCGGCTAGACATGTTCAGTGAGAAAGATCTGGGCCCATACGCGCCGACCGACATGTCAGCGCAGGCTCAGAGCACTGACATCAAGGCTGAGACCGGACACGGGTGCCGGTGTCACCGGCGAGTGCGCACGCGCCGCTCGATGCAGGGGTCCGAACCGACCACACCTGCGCGGTGGCGGCGGAGATCCAGACCGGTGCACGATCAACGGCCCCCCGAGGCCGAGAACACGCGCACCGCGGTGTCGCGATGCACATCGGCGAGCTGCTCGAGCTGACTATCCGCCCGCCGGACGAGCTCGGTCAGCGTCGGCATCTCCGGCGGGGTGGGCACCCCCGCGGACCGCAGCGCCTGCCAACCGCTGCGCTTGGCCCACACCGCGTCGATCAGTGCTTCGGTCTCCATCAGGTCCGTCAGTGGAGACCGCCGGAGCAACCGGCCGTTCGGCTTCAACCGCCCCACCCGTTCCCCGAGTTGCGCGGCCGCGGCCAGCACGGGATTGGGGCGGGCATCCCACGCCCCCATCAGCTGCCGGAGCCATTCGAGGTCAGCACGTACGTCCTGGTGCAGCCGACGCAGTACCGCAGCCTGCGTCGAATCGCGCCGACTGCGGGCGGCACGACCAAACAGAGCGGACCCACCCCGAGCGGCCGCTTCGTGATTACGCAGATAAACCAGGACCCAGGGGGTGACCTCATCAGGACTCATGCCCTCCACCCTCCTGGACGGCGCTGGCGAAGCCGCTGCGGCCCCTGAGTGATCAGGCATCCGGCTGGGCTCCGCACGTAGAACCACCACATGTGAGCAGCGAATCCCAGCCCAGCACCCCGCGCCACCACGACGTCGTGATCGTCGGCGGTGGAAACGGCGGCATCTCGCTCGCCGCGCGGCTACGTCGTGACGGCTTCCGCGACGCCGCGGTGGTCGACCCCGTCCAGGTTCATCGCTACCGGCCGCTGCTGTCCTACGTCGGCGGCGGTCAGGCCCAGCTGTCGGACGCGGAACGACCCCAGGCCGACGTCATCCCCGCCGGGGTCCGTTGGTACCAGCAGCGGGTCACCCGGGTGGAGCCAGCTGACCGGGTCGTGCACACCGACAGCGGACTCCGCCTGACCGCGTCCGATCTGGTGCTCTGCCCGGGCGTCGAACAGGACTGGGACGCGGTCCCGGGTAGTCAGCGAGCGGTCTACTCCGCCCACGGCGCCTCGAACTACGTCGACGAACGGGTTACCCACACCTGGGACCTCATCCGCGGGTTGCGTTCAGGTCATGCGGTGTTCGTGGTGTCCGACGGCCCGGTGCCGTGTGCCGGGGCCGGCCTGAAGCCGCTGTTCCTGGCGGCCGACTACTGGCGGCGAACCGGCGTGCGCGACCAGATCCAGGTGACGGCCGTCGTCGGCTGGGACTCGGTGTTCGGGATCGACCGGGTCGACATCGAGTTGCTGCGCGCGGCCGACCGGTTCGGTGTCGAGGTCATCACCGGTGCCACGCTGCACCGGGTCGACCCGGAGGCACGCACCCTGGATCTCAGCCACGGGGCCCACACCAGGCAGCTGAACTATGACCTCCTGCACCTGGTCCCGCGGCACCGGGCGCCGTCGTGGGTGGCCGAGTCCGACCTCGCCGCCGCTGGCACCGGCTCGAACGGCGACTCCGACGCCTGCTCGAACACCGACCCCGACACCGACTCCGACTCCGACGGCATGATCGAGGTCTCCCCCACCACCCTCGCCCACCGCCGGCACCCGGGCATTTGGGGCCTGGGCGACGCGGCGGACGTCCGCACGTCACGGTCAGGTGGGGCCCTGCGTAAACAGGTGCCAGTCGTGGCCGACAACATCGCGCGCCGACGCGCCGGCGAGGCTTTGGTGGGCTACGACGGGTACTCCGTCGCACCGATCACGGTCGCCCGCGACCGGGTGGTACTCGCCGAGTTCGACCGGACGGGCACGATCACGCCGAGCGTTCCGGTCGTCGACCTGATCAAGGCACGGCGGTTCACCTGGGCCTACGACCGCTACCTGCAACCGCAGCTGTACTGGTACAGCATCCTCAGGGGTCACGTCCGGCGCTGATCACCAGATCTCATCGCGATCGGCCGGGCGCAGTCGTCAGACCCGAACGGGGCTCAGTGCTTCAGCAGGAGCCGGTACTCATCGTCCAGGTCACGGCAGGCCAGCCGCACCAGATCGTCGTGCCGTTGCCGGCGGGTGCGACCCTCGACCTGGGCGGCCACCAGGCGCGCCATGACGGCCACCCAGCCGAAGACCACCGCGGCGGCCAGCAGCGTCCCGGCCATCAGCCAGAGTCCGAGAACTCCCATGTCGCACTGCACCTCCCCCGGCCCCACGAACGGGCCCACGTCTGAGCATTCTGCGTAACACGAGCGTAACTCAGGCGGCGGCGGTGACCCCTAAGGACCCACCAGGACCACGGTCGAGGCCAGTCCAGACCTCGTGCTGACGTGCCGGCTGGCCGACAGCGTCGGTCGAGCGCCACCTTCGGTCGGCCCTCCCCCGCGTGGACGGCACCCGCGTCCGGGGCCGTCAGGGTCGAAGATGGAGTGTGCCCCGCTCGACCACTCGCCCCCGCAGCGCCTGGTCCATCTGGGCCGTGGCGGTGGTGGCCTACGCGGTGGCGATCTTCCAGCGGACCTCGCTCGGCGTCGCGGCGGTCCCGGCCACCGAGCGCTTCGGGATCGGGGCGTCCGTGCTGTCCAGCTTCGCGGTCCTGCAGCTGCTCGTGTACGCCGGTCTCCAGGTGCCCGTCGGGGTGCTGGTGGATCGCTTCGGCTCGCGGGTGCTGATGGTGGCCGGTGGCTTGCTGATGGCGGCGGGGCAGCTCACCCTCGCTGTGGCCACCGAACCGGGAACAGCCGTGCTGGCGCGGATCCTCGTCGGCGCCGGCGACGCCACCACCTTCATCTCGGTACTGCGGATCATCCCGGCCTGGTTCCCTGCCCGCAGGGTCCCGTTGGTGACCCAGCTGACCGGTCAGGTCGGCCAGCTCGGGCAGGTGGCCAGCACCATCCCGCTGGTCGCCCTGCTGGCCGGCCCGGGCTGGACCGCCGCCTACGTCGGTGCCGCCGCCCTGGGCGTGCTCACGGCCGTGCTGGTCTTCGTCGCCTTGCGCGACCGTCCGGCCGGTGTCCCCGCGGTGCCAGGCGGCAGCTGGCGCCAGGCGGTCACCGACCTGCGTCACTCGTTCGGCCATCCCGGCACCCGGCTGGGGTTGTGGACGCACTTCAGCACCCAGTTCTCGGGCCTGGTGTTCGCCCTGCTGTGGGGCTACCCGTTCCTGACCGTAGGGCTGGGGTACGCGCCGGGCGTCGCCGGTGTGTTGCTCACGGTGATGGTGGTCACCGCCTCCCTCATCGGTCCCATCCTCGGACAGCTCACCGCCTCCTACCCGTTGCGGCGCTCCAACCTGATCTTCGGCGTGCTGGTCGCGACCGTGGTGATCTGGACGGTGGTCCTGCTCTGGCCGGGGCCCGCTCCCCTGCCGGTCCTGGTGATCTTGCTGCTCGTGCTCGCCGCTTACGGTCCGGCGTCGGCCGTCGGGTTCGACTTCGCCCGGACGTTCAACCCGACCACCCGGCTCGGCGCCGCCTCGGGCATCGTCAACATGGGCGGCTTCATCGCCTCGTTGATCACGATCCTGGTGATCGGGCTGATCTTGGACTGGCGGTCCCCCACGGGTGTGTTCTCGTTGACCGACTTCAAGATCGCGTTCTGCTTCCAGTACCTGCTGTGGGCGTTCGGCTTCGTCTCGCTCCGGCGGAGCCGACGGCTGACCCGGGCCGGGATGCTCGCCGACGGCACCCGGATCGACTCCCTGCCGCGGGCCGTGGCCCGCCGCTGGCACACCCGCGGCCGACAGCCGCGCGCCTAGCCCGCGCGACCTCGCCCACCGCTCGCCGCTCACCGGAGGCCGAACGGTCCAGTCCCGCCCCTGGCCGTCCACGCCCGCTCGGTAGCCCAGCCTGTTTAGATGAGCCGTGGCGAAGCAGACGTACGACCCCCCGGCGGACCTCTACCCGGGGATCCAGGCCGAGCGGGTCAAGCGGTTGAACGACGACCCGGAGACCGACGGGATCTACGTCCTCTACTGGATGCAGCAGTCGCAGCGGGCCGAGCTCAACCACGCGTTGGAGTACGCGATCCATCGCGCCAACGAGCTGGAGCTGCCGCTGCTGGTGGCCTTCGGACTGATGGACGACTATCCCGAAGCCAACCTGCGGCACTACAGCTTCTTGGTGCAGGGACTCGCCGACGTCGCGGCGGCGCTGGAGAAGCGCGGGATCGTCTTCGTCGTGCAGCGCGGCGCCCCCGACACGGTGGCCCTGCGACTGGCCGCGGACGCCGCCCTGGTCGTCTGCGACCGCGGTTACCTGCGTCACCAGCGGCAGTGGCGCGACCATCTCGCCGCCGAAGCCGGCCGGCAGGTCGTGCAGGTGGAGACCGACGTGGTGGTGCCGGTCGAGCTGGTGTCGCAGAAAAAGGAGTCGGCGGCCCGGACCTTGCGCCCGCGCCTCAGCCCGCATCTGGACCGGTTCCTGGTCGACCTGCGACCGACCAAGCTGCGAACGACCACCAGGCCCGACGTCGACGGCGAGGACCTGACCGACGTCGACGCCCTGCTCGGCCGGCTGAAGCTGGACCGCGACGTCGCGCCGGTCCCCTTGTTCACCGGTGGCACCACCGCCGGCACGAAGGTGCTCCGCGCCTTTCTGAAGAAGAATTTCACCACCTACGCCACGAACCGCAACCAACCCCAGACCGACGACGTGTCGCACATGAGCAAGTACCTGCACTTCGGCCAGTTGTCCCCCGTCTGGATCGCCCTGCAGGTGCGGGAGCACGGGAGCAGTGAGAACGTGGATGCCTACCTCGAGGAGCTGATCATCCGTCGCGAGCTGCCGATGAACTACGTCTTCTACGAACCCGCCTACGACAGGTACTCCGCCCTGCCCGATTTTGCGAAGAACACGTTGGCCGAGCACCGGTCGGACGAGCGCGAACACACCTACACCCGAAGCCAGCTGGAGAAGGCCGCGACCCACGACCCCTATTGGAACGCGGCGATGAAGGAGATGATCTTCACCGGCTACATGCACAACTATATGCGGATGTACTGGGGCAAGAAGATCATCGAGTGGTCGAAGACCCCCGAGACGGCCTATCGGACCACGCTGTACCTCAACAAAAAGTACTTCCTCGACGGGCGCGACCCGAACTCCTACGCGAACGTGGCCTGGGTCTTCGGCCAGCACGACCGTGGGTGGACTGAACGTCCCGTGTTCGGCAAGGTCCGCTGGATGTCGGCGAGCGGGCTGGAACGCAAGGCCGACCCGGACGCCTACGTGGAGAAGGTCGCGAAGCTGATCGCCGAGGTCAGCCGCTGAGCTCCTGCACTACCGACGTACGGTGGTCTGCACCCCGGGGTGCAGACGTGGGAGGGTGAGTCATGGCACGGGCGATCTGGACGGGCGTCATCAGCTTCGGATTGGTCTCGGTCCCTGTCGGTCTCTACTCGGCGACGCGAAGTCATGAGGTGTCGTTCCACCAGTTCGAAGAAGGCACCGAGGACCGGATCCGTTACCAGCGAGTCAACGAGCGCACGGGCGAGGAGGTCGAGTACGACGACATCGTCAAAGGAACCGAGTCCGGCGGCGGGCAGGTTCTGCTCGACCAGGAGGAGCTGGACTCGGTCGCCCCGGGTCGCTCCCGCTCGCTGGAGATCGACACCTTCGTCGACCTCGACGAGATCGACCCGATGTTCTTCCAGAAGTCCTACTACCTCGGTCCCCGGGGGGAGGACACCGGCAAGGCGTACGCGTTGCTGCGGGACGCGATGGCCACGGGCAACAAGGCGGCTATCGCCAGCTTCGTGATGCGGGGCAAGGAGTATCTCGCGGCCGTGCGAGCCGACGGCCAGGTCCTGGTGCTGCAGACCCTCTTCTTCGCCGACGAGATCCGAGACGCCGCGCAGGAGCTCGGCGACCTGCCCGGCGGTGTCGCCGCGGCCAGCAAGGAGCTCAAGATGGCGGCCCAGCTGATCGACACGATGTCGGGCCCGTGGCAGCCGTCCGACTACCACGACAGCTACACCAATCGGGTCAAGAAGCTGATCACCGCCAAGGAGAAGGGCCGCCGGGTGAAGCTCTCCGACGAGGCGCCCGAGGCGACCAACGTCGTGGACCTGGTCAGTGCACTCCGCGCCAGCGTCGACGCGGCTAAGAAGACCTCGGCCAAAAAGTCGGCGACCACCAAGTCGACCACCACCAAGTCGACCACCACCAAGTCGGCCACCACCAAGTCGGCCACCACCAAGTCGACCCCAGACAGGTCGACCCCAAAGAAGTCGACCCCAGCCAAGGCGTCCTGACCGGACGTCGCGAGAGGAGACCATGCCGGAGTTCCGCGAACGCGAGCTCAAGTTCGACGTCGAGGGGTCCTGGGTCCTTCCCGACTTCTCGAGCTTCGTCCCCGGACGCGGTCGACTCGAGGCCGTCACCGAGGAGCTCGACGCCGAGTACTACGACACCGAGGACGAGGTTCTGCGCCGACTGCGGATCACCCTGCGTCGCCGCTCCGGCGGCCACGACGCAGGCTGGCACCTCAAGCTCCCCGCGGGTGACGCCCGAACGGAGGTCCGCAGCCAGTCGCGGCGCCGTACGGTGCCGCGGGAACTGACCAGCCGGATCAACGGCCTGCTCGGGGGCCGGGCTTTGCGGCCGGTGGCCCGGGTGCAGACCGTCCGACGACTCCAGCGGCTCCGCGACGTCGACGACGACATCGTGCTCGAGATCGCCGACGACCAGGTCGAGGGCACGGCGTACGAGCGTCTCGCCGAAGCAGCAGCTGCCGACTCCACCCCGCGGGTCGAGCGCTGGCGCGAGGTCGAGGTGGAGGTCGGTCCGGCCGGAAACGAGGACAGCCTCGCGGTGGTCGCCACCGCACTGACGGATGCGGGTGCCCAGCGCAGCGTCCACCCGTCCAAGCTCACCCGGCTCATCGGTCGACCGCTCCCCCGCGCCGAGGTGGGGCCGCTCGCGGACCTGGTTGCCGCCTTTGTCGCCGACCAGTGCGCGGCGATCGTGATGGGCGACGTCGCTCTGCGCGCCGAGCTCGATGAGCAGGAGGTCCACGACGTGCGGGTGGCGGTCCGCCGGCTGCGGAGCGTGCTGCGGACGTTCGGCGACGTAGTCGTGGGCGACCCGACGGCCTTAGACGAGGACCTGCGCTGGTATGCCAATCTGCTCGGCGAAATCCGCGACGGCGACGTGCTCCGGGCCCGCTTCGCCGCCGAGATCGCCGCCCTGCCCGCAGCCGACGTGGTCGGACCGGTCGAGGAGGAGCTGCACGCGGTCCTGACCGAGCGCCGGGTCCAGGCGGTGACTCGCTGGGAGCGCGCCCGCCGTACGGCCCGTTATCGCCGGGTGCTGGGCACGGTGGGGTCGTGGTTCGACGCGGTGCCCCTGGTTCCGGGTGTGGCCGAGCTGACGGTCGACGACGGCCTGAAGGTGCTGCGCAAGGCCGAACGGACGGCCGACAAGCGGCTCGCGGTCGCCGAGAACAGTGCCCGTCGGCTGCATCGGGCACGCAAAGCGGCGAAGCGGCTGCGTTACACCGCCGACCTGCTCGCTCCGGCCTGGCCCGCGGCGAGGAAGACGGCGAAACGAGCCAAGAAGCGCCAGACGCTGCTCGGCCACCACCAGGACGAGATCGTCGCCGTGGACTTCCTGCGCGAACTCGGCACCCAGGTCGGCGCCACCCCGGGCCACAACGGCTTCACCTGGGGGCTGCTCACCGCCCGGGCCGAGCAGCGGGCCCAGGAGATCCGCCGCGACGCCCGCCGCCTGTAGTGGTCACGCCCGGCAGCTCGTCGGGCGTGTCCACGAGAACAGCACCACCAAGACACCCCACCAGGTCTGGTCAGCGAGGGTGCTCTCCCTTCGTCGATGGACCGGTGAGCTCGTGCGCTCGGCGTCGGATGCGGGCCCGCAGCACCACCGGGAACACGGCCAGGGCGGCCAGCAGCACGGCTGAGCCAGCGGCGGCCAGCGCCGCCGCCCATGGCCCGACCGTGACGTCGAAGATCAGCAGCACGGTACCGACCAAGATGACCGCGACACCCGCGACGGTGGTCCGCAGCAGCCGGTGCGCGACCCGGACCAGAACCGCCTTGGAATGCTGTCGGAACAGGCCGCGGTGCAGGTTGACGGGGGTGAGCCCCAGTGCCGTGGTGGCCACGGCCGCGAGCACCAAGCCGAGATAGATACCGCGCTGTGGCCCGGTGAGCGTGGCGAACCGCGGCTGGAACGCGATGGTGAGCAGGAAACCCGTGAGGATCTGGGTACCGGTCTGGGTGACTCGCAGCTCCTGCAGCAGTTCCGCCCAGTTGCGGTCCATCCGCTGGTTCTCGGTCTCGTGGCGACCGTCGTCAGGATCGACGTCCAGCACGGGTTCCGGTTCGGGGTCGTCGTGGGGCACGACCGGCACGATGCCATGCCCCGGGCCGTGCCGGCGCTACCGGTCCTCGCCCAGACCGGTGATGTCGGCCGGGTCCCGGGCGACCCGTGGGTGCTGCTCGTCGTGGAGCTGATGCGCGTCGCGCAGCAGGGCCAGCAGACCCGACTCCTCGCGGATGTGGACCCGCTGCTTCTCGGGCAGCTTCGTGATCTGATTCTCCTCTTTCAGCAGGGCGTCGAAGATCCGCTGCCGTTCGGCGAGGTCGGTCGTGTAATCGGCGTCGAGGTAGGCCCGGGCGTGCCGACGAGCGTTGGCGATCTGGGTCTGGGCCCGACCCCGGGGACTGACCAGGGAGGCGATCACCGTCACCGCCAGCACCCCGATGATCACCGACAGCGACAGGGTGGTCGAGATCTCGACGACGTTCACGTGCTCGCCGTCGTTGATGAACGGCAGGTTGTTCTCGTGCAGGGCATGCAGCACCAGCTTGATCCCGATGAAGGCGAGGATGGCGGCCAACCCGTACTTGAGGAAGATGAGGCGGTCGAGCAACCCGTCGATCAAGAAGTAGAGCTGCCGCAACCCCAGCAGGCTGAACGCGGTCGCGGTGAACACGATGTAGATGTTCTGGGTCAGGCCGAAGATCGCCGGGATCGAGTCGAGCGCAAACAAGATGTCGGTGCCGCCGATGGCCACCATGACCAAGAGCATCGGGGTCAGCACCCGCTGACCGTTCTCAATCGTGGTCAGCTTGTCGCCGTCGTAGTGCTCGGAGGTCTTGAGCACCGTGCGGGCCAGCCTGATCATGACGTTGTCGGCCTGGTCGGAGTCGGAGCTCTCGGGCTTCAGCAGGTTGCCCGCGGTGATCAGCAGGATCAGACCGAAGAGGTAGAAGACCCAGGCAAAGGAGTTGATCAGTGCGGCGCCCAGGAAGATGAAGCCCGTCCGGGCGATCAGGGAGAACACGATGCCGAAGAGGAGCACTTTCTGCTGGTCCGCACGCGGCACCGTGAAGCTCGACATGATGATCAAGAACACGAAGAGGTTGTCGACCGACAAGGCCTTCTCGGTGATGTAACCGGCGAAGTACTCCCCGCCCGAGGCTGCACCACCAAAGACCAGCACCCCCAACCCGAAGAGGATCGCGATCCCGACGTAGACCGAGGACCAGACCGCTGCTTCGGTCAGTGTGGGGACGTGTGCCTTACGCACGTGGACGACGAAGTCGAACACCAACAGCCCGAGGATCGCGACCACGGTCACCACCCACAGGGTCACTCCGGCTTCCACCGCACTCCTTTACCCTCGACTGTGCCCCGGTGTCACTCGGCATCCGGGCGTTCGAGATTACCGGGCGCAGATGAACGAAGGCTGAGCCAACGTTGCTCCGGCTATGCGTCGTGACCACGCGTCAACCGGTCAGTGGAGCGTCAGGCGTCGATCTCCACCAGGTCGTCCACGCTGAGGTGAATACCCTCCACGGCCATGTTCTGCTCCAGGTGCTCGACCGAGGACGTACCCGGAATGAGCAGGATATTTTCCGAACGCGCGAGCAGCCAGGCCAGACCGAGCTGCGCCGGCAGCAGACCAAGCCGCTTCGCGACCGCGATCACCCCGGGTTGGTCGACCACCTTGGGCATACCCGGGAACGCCGAGCCCAGCGGGAAGTACGGGACGTAGGCGATGCCGGCCGCGAGGCAGCGCTCGATCACCGGCGTGTCCTTCTGATCGGTCAGGCTGAACGCGTTCTGCACGCAGGTGATCTGGGCCAGCTCGATGGCGGTCTGCACCTGTTCCAGTGAGGCGGTGGAGATGCCGACCCCGGCGATCTTGCCTTCCTCACGCAGCTTCACCATCTCCGCGAGCTGGTCCTCGAGCGCGACCTCGGCCCCCCCAGGCCCCGCGTCGTGCAGGCGCAGGTTCACCGCACCGAGCTGCTCGATCTCCAGGCTGCGCAGGTTGTCCTCGACCGCGGACCGGAGTTGCTCGGGGCGTTGAGCCGACAGCCACTGCCCCTGGTCGTCACGGAGCGCACCCACCTTCGAGACCAGCACCAGATCCTCGGGGTAGGGGTGCAACGCCTCGTGGATCAGCTCGTTGGCGACGTCGGGACCGTAGAACTGCGCCGTGTCGATGTGGTTGACCCCGAGCTCGATGGCGCGACGCAGGACGGCGATCGCGGCGTCGTGGTCCCGCGGCGGACCCATCACCCCCGGCCCGGGCAGCTGCATTGCACCGAAGCCGATCCGGTCGACGGGGAGTCCAGCGAGCTCGTAGGTATGCGTCATCGGCATGCGTGGACGCTACTCCGGGGGATCCGTGGGGCCCTGCTGGGCCTCGGCCTGCTCGGTCCGGCCCCGGGCGATGTCGTGGTCGTCGCCGCGGACGATCCCCCACAGCTCCCGGAGCCGACCCACGGTACGCCGGAGACGGCTTCCGAAGGTCGGCTTCGGCTCTGCCGACCCGCTCACCTGCGCCTGCCGCACGACGTGCACCCGGTCGTCGTCGGTGGTCGGGTGCCGGGCGTAGCGCACGCACAGCTGCGCGACCTCCCGGGCGTGGGCGTACATCACCGAGTGGGCGGCGTCCGGCACCTCCCACACCTTGGAGCGCGGCAGCCGCTCCGCCAGGTCGACCGCCCAGGCGCGGGTGCAGTTGGCGTCGTGCTCGCCACGGATGATCAACACCTGGCTCTCGACCCGGCTCACCCGGTCCTCGATCCGGTAGCGCATCATCTGCGGGAGTACCCGCGAGAACCAGCGCGGTCCGCACACCACGTACGCGCTCAGCACCAGCGCCTTGACCCGTCCAGGCTCGTGGCGAGCACTCTGCGCGAACCGCCACGCCTGCTGCAGCACGTGCCGCTCTGCCGCGTTCACGACCGGGCCGATCAGGACGACTGTGCTCAGCTGAGGGCGGGCTGTCGCCAGCTCCACGACGACCTGGGTGCCCATCGAGTGCCCGACCAGGATCGGGTCGACCAGACCGAGTTCGTCGATGGTGCGACCGACCAGCTCGGCGAAGTCCGGGATGCCGAGCACCCGGGCAGGATGCGGCACCCCGCCGAAACCGGGCAGGTCGAGGGCGTGCACCGGACCGTACCCGTTGAGATCGGGGGCGAGTCGCAGGAAGTAGTTGGACGACACCCCGATGCCCGGCACCAGCACGAACGCCCGCTCACCGGCGGGGCCGATCGTGCTGACTCGGACGTAGGTGTCGGCGTGCTCGACCCGCCGGACCTGGACGGCGGTGTTCTGGTGCCTCCCACCCTCGGCCGCACCGGCCACTCCGTCGGTGCTCATCCTCTCGTCGCTCATTCTCGCCCCGTTCGGGCGGTCAGCGCGAGCTCGGTCGGGGTGCGGAAGGTCGGGGTGCAGCGCAGCTCGCCCAGCCACCCCTGCAACCGCTCGGTCTCCGCCTCGACGGCGGCCCGACCGGTCGCTCCGAGGTTCTCGAACAGGACGACCCGGACCTCGCCAGCGGCGGTCTGGCCCCAACCCCCCACGACGTGCCCGTCCCACCACACCGTCGGCCCGGCGTTGCCGAACCGGTCGAACAGCCGCGGCGCATGCTCACCCAGGAACCAGGAGCGCTCCGACCAGCCCATCACCGTCGGATCCAGCGCCGGCAGCAGCGCCGCCGATACAGGTGGGGCGTCGGTGGGCCCGAGGTCGGCCGCCAGGACCAGCATCGATACGTCGTCGACCTCCACCTCGACCGTGTCGACGTCGGCCAGGGCCGCCCGCAGCCGGGTCAGCGGCCAGCCGGTCCACCACTTCAGGTCCGACTCGGGTGCGGGCCCGAAGACGCTCAACCACCGACGGACGAGATCGGCCCGGGCCACCGCCGGTTCCAGCACCGGCGGAGCGGCGCCGAACCAGACCTGTGGCAGCGCCCAGCGGTAGCGGCGCGAGGCCCACCCACCGCCGGGTCGCCCGCGGACGATCCGACCCTGGCACCCGAGCAGCACCGCAAGTCGGCTGGCGATCGTGGTCCGGGTCTCCCAGGGCTTTCCGGGGCTCAGCACCATGCTGGTGCGCAGCCGGGGCTCGGCAGCGATCAGCTGTTCGGTGGACGCTTCCCCGCCGAGCTCGGCAAGCGCCCGCACCGTCGCGTCACCGACGTCGACCAGCCACCGATCGACGTCGCCCGCCACCAGGTCGGCGTCGATCAGCTGCCTCACCAGCCGGCGGTGCTGTTCGCCGGCCACCCGGTCCATCGCCCCGTGCTGGATCACGGGGGCGGTCGAGGTCGGCGCTACGAACAGGGTGCGTCGCATGCCCATCATCCGCACCAGGGTGCGGTCGGTGTAGAGCGCCTCGTCGACGCCGTGCACCGTGGTGGTGGGGCTCCGGGCCCGGACCTGCAGGTAGACCGACGTCGGGTCGGTGGCGTGCAGGGCCAGCACCGACTGGGCGACCTCGGGGGGGTCGTCCACCCGTTCGGTCGACGCGATCCGGTGCCGGACGAGCAGCCGCCGTCGCCGCTCGGCGACGTCCAGTCGGGCTCGCACCGCCTCATGATGTCAGGGGGGCCGGCTCCGACGGCGCGGCCGGGCCCGCCTACTGGGGTTCGGAGGCTGAACGGCGACAATCGGCACCGGGGGCTTCACTATGCTCGACGCCATGGTCACCAGAGTCGCTCTGCTCACCGCGGGTGGTTTCGCCCCCTGCTTGTCCTCCGCCGTCGGCGGGCTGATCCAGCGGTACACCGAGCTCGCGCCGGAGGTCGAGATCATCGCCTACCGCTACGGCTACCAGGGCCTGCTGGCCGGTGACCACGTCAAGGTCACGCCGGCCGTGCGGGAGAAGGCGTACCTGCTGCACGAGTTCGGTGGATCGCCGATCGGCAACTCCCGGGTCAAGCTCACCAACGCCGCCGACCTGGTCGCGCGGGGACTCGTCGCCGAAGGCGTCGACCCCCTGCAGGCGGCGGCCGACCGGCTGACGTCCGACGGCATCGACGTGTTGCACACCATCGGTGGCGACGACACCAACACCACCGCGGCCGACTTGGCCGGCTTCCTGAAGAAGAACGACTACGACCTCACCGTGGTGGGTCTGCCGAAGACGATCGACAACGACGTGGTTCCGATCCGCCAGTCGCTCGGGGCCTGGACCGCCGCCGACCAGGGTGCGCGGTTCGCCGAAAACATCATCGGCGAGCACAACTCCGGCTCCCGGATGCTGATCGTGCACGAGGTGATGGGTCGGCACTGCGGGTGGCTGACCGCCGCCACGGCGCTCGCCTACCGCAGCTGGATCGACAGCCGCGAATGGTTGCCCGAGATCGGCCTGGACCGGCGCGGCTGGGACGTGCACGGGGTCTACGTGCCCGAGGCCGAGTTCGACCTCGACGCCGAGGGCGACCGGCTCAAGACCGTGATGGACGAGGTCGGCTCGGTCAACCTCTTCCTCTCCGAGGGCGCCGGTCTGGGCACTATCGTCGCCGAGATGGAGCGGACGGGTGAGGAGGTGGCCCGCGACCCGTTCGGTCACGTCAAGATCGACAAGGTCAACCCCGGGGCCTGGTTCGCCAGCCAGTTCGCCGAGCGGATCGGGGCCCAGAAGGTGATGGTGCAGAAGTCCGGCTACTTCGCCCGCGCCGCGGCCGCCAACGAAGACGACCTCGCGTTGATCAAGTCGATGACCGACCTGGCGGTGGAGTGCGCGCTGCGCGGGGAGTCCGGCGTGATCGGCAACGACGAGGACCAGGGGGACGAGCTCCGCGCGATCGAGTTCGAGCGGATCGCCGGCGGGAAGGCCTTCGACATCACCACCGGCTGGTTCACCGACCTCCTCGACGGGATTGGCCAGCCGACCGCCGTCGCCGCCGCCCACTGATCCTCACCAGTCAGATATTCCCGCACCCCGTCGGCGTGTCGGACAGGAACTGACCGGTCGGCCGGGCCTATCCCCGGCCGACCAGTCAGATTTCCCGCTGCTCTGCGCGCGTCGCCGGTCAAAGCTGGCTGGTCGAGGTCAGGCGAGCACGATCGACAGCGAGTCGCTCGCCGTCTGCTTGGAGTACTGCTTCGACTTCGGCGCGGTCTGCACGACCATCTCATAGGTGATGCTCAGCGAGACCGAGGTCGCGGCGGTGTCGAGAGCCGGGATGGTGAACACCGAGCTGTACGACTGCGGCTTGCGCACCGAGTACCCCGGGGTGGTGGTCGCCTGGTCGACGATCGCGGCCGGACCCTGGAGCACGCCCTTGGGCCCGGTGACCGTCGGGACCATGCTCACCTTGGTGATGAACACGCCCTGGTTGTCTGCCCCGCCGTCCAGGGTGGCGGTCAGCGACATGTTGAGCGGCTTCGCGACCGCCGGCGTCCAGGCCGCCATGCTCAGGTTTGACCAGTAGTCGACCTTCATCGTCACGGCCCCCGCGCTGAGGGTGCTGTGTGCCGAGCCGGTCGCGAGGTCGTTCTTGACCGGTTTGACGGCCTTCGCCGTCGGGGACGACTTCGGCGTTCCGCTCGCCGTCGGGGTGGGGGTCGCGCTCGCGTCGGCGCTCGGACTGGCCGATCCGGCCACTTGCCACGGCGGGGTCGAACAACCCGCCGCGGTGACCACGAGCAGGGTCGCGACGGCGAGGAGACGGATCGGGCGCACAGGGTCCTCCAGGAAAGTCGTCGAACGTCGACGTGGTCGTGCTGTCGACGTGGTCGTGCCCCCGAGAAGATCTTGAGACGATCTTGAGGCGAATCTACCTCAATGCTGACCGGTTCTGGACTCGGAGACAGCACCGTTGCCTCCAGGACGACGTCGGACCGACACGCCGGAGGCGGGCGACCGACGAGACATCGTGGAGGCAAGGCTGTGGGAAGACGTGCCGTGCCTTTCACAAACTCGACCCCGACGTCGTCGCCCGTGGGTTCGCGACCCGACGGCACCGGACCTGCTCTCTGGGGGGAGGCAGGCGAGGCGGCCCGAGGCTCGCGTGTTCAGGAACGGCCGGGCCCATCGAGCATGGGCCCGGCCGCTCCGTCACCTCACCGGTTTCCGGTCGGCGACAACTCGGCGATCCGGCGCCTCCGAGACGAGCTGGGGGACGACGCGGCGGTCGACCACTTCGTCACCGACTTCCTCACGCTGCTCGACGACAGGCTGCGCTCGTTGCACGTCCTGATCTCACAGCGTCGACTGGAGGACTCGGTCACCGCCCTGCTGACGATCGAGACGTCAAGCCTGATGATCGGCGCCGACGAATTGGCTTCGGCGGCGACCAAACTGCGGTTGGTGGTCAGCGAGCAGCGCAGCGACCCGTTGACGCCCCTGCTGGTCGAGCTCGAGGACGCTGCCGCGCAGACCAAACGTGACCTCTCGCCGGCCTGACCGCGGCGTACGCCATGGACGACCGAGGACACCTGCGGTCCGAGACGGACGGGGGATCAGACGCTCTGCAGGTCCATGAGCATGGCGGCCGCGAGCTGATCGAGTTCCATGAGGTCGGCCACCGTCGGCTCCGTGGAGCGGACGAGCACGTGCTCGAAGTCCCGACCGAGGTCTGACACCTGGCCGAAGCCGAAGGTGCCGGCCGAGCCGACGACCTGGTGTGCGAGCTCGGCCAGACGGGACACCTGGGTCTGGTCGGCCCGCCGGGTCTTCCGGCAGCTGGCCACCAGCTGGGCGAGCTGCTCGACGCGAGCGATGTTGGTGCGCCGTGACCGGGCGACGAGCGCCTCGAAGAACGGTTCGTCGGCCAACGACTCGGACGCACCGTGGGGAGCGCTGGTCACGAGGTCCAGCCCAGCATGGTCGCCATCTGGCCGGCAAGGGACATGGGGTCAAACGGTTTTGCGATCACCCCGACCATGTCGAGCGTGGCCCACTCCCGGTGGTCACGGCTCTGCACCTTGGCCGTCAGCAGGATGACCGGGATGGCCACCGTCTGCGGATCGGCCTTGAGGTGCACGATCGTCGTCGGGCCGTCCATGTCGGGCATCATGACGTCGAGCAGGATCGCGTCGGGCTGCTCGGCCAGCGCCTTGACCAGCGCTTCCTGCCCGTTACGCGCCGTCGTGACGTCCCAGCCGCCCACGATCTGCAGCGCCATCTGCGCCACCTCGCGGATGGCGTCGTCGTCGTCAACGACCAGCACACGACGCGTGGCCGTCGTCGTCCCTGTCGCATCCATCCGAGGCCCTCCGCAGGCTCACGGTACCCTCCGCATCGCGGCGCACGGTACCGACATCGTCCAAGTGACCCCCGTCGGGACAAATGGTACCCATGTCCGGACCGATCTGCCGACCCCAGCCGTACGAGGGGGCGTCGGCGACCGCCTTCACCACCGCCCGAGGCAAGTCGTTCGACCCAGCTTTCGGGTTCCGCGATCGGGGTGTGATCGACGACATCTCGCATCTTGGCGGTTGACCTGTCTATGATCGTGTCGACTCAGGAGACTCGACGGGGGTGCGTCTTCTCCCTCCTTTTGTCGAGAACCGGGTGCACCCCCTCATGACGGATTCAAGTCAGCAGAGATCCCGCGCGTTTGGCTTTTACGCCGTCGCGTCGGGGCTCGCCTTCGTGGTGTTCAGCAGCATGCTGTTCGGCGACCTGGCGATCTCGACCCGTAGCATCGTCAGCTCCTTGGGTCTGATCATCAGTGGCGGCTTCACGATCGTGAGCGCTCAGCATCGCTCCCGCAACGCGATCGGACGCCGCGCTCGCGGTTGGCTCGTGATCGCGCTCGGGGCAGGCCTGGCCGCGATCGCCAACCTCTGGTCGTTGCTGATCAGCCTCGGTCTGCTCCCCGTGGCGGGCAAGTCCGTGCCCGAGACCATCCTCATCGGGGCCTACGTGCTGTCGGTGGTCGGGATCTTGTTGTTCCCGTCCTTTCGCCGTCGGCGCACCGATCTCGGCCGAATGGCGCTCGACGGTCTGGTCATCGGTGGTTCTGTCCTCTTCGTCGCCAGTGTGACGGTCTTCCCTCAGTTGCTTGCCGGTGACCGGCCGCCCTCCGAGCGCATCTCGTCCCTGGTGCTACCGATCAGCGATGTCGTGGTCGCGACGATCGCCGCCCTCCTGATCACACGCAGCGGGCGACGTGAACGGGTCCCGTTGATCCTGGTCGGACTGGGCTTCCTGCTCTACTCCGTCTCCGATCTCGCGTTCGCCGTGCTCTCGGCTCGGGGTCCCTATGATCTCGGCTCCCCGTGGGACCTCGGCTGGATCGCCGCCTACCTGCTCATCGCGTTGGGTGCGCGGCACCCCGACGCCGCGTTACCGCCAGACGAGGGCACCCGGTCCGAGACGTCCAGCGTTCCCGGCACGGTCGTCGTCTTCGCCCTGTTCGTCGGCGCCTCCGTGGTCAGTGTGATTGGTTTACGCAACGACCAATTCAATGCCCCGCTGATCGTGCTCTGGTTGGCGATCATCCTCGGGGTCATCGGCCGGCAGATCCTGTTGATCGTCGACAACGAACGACTCCGGCGAGGTCTGGAGAACCGGGTCGAGCAGCGAACCCGAGAACTGCGCAAGCTCACCCGGCAGCAAGACATGCTGCTGACCTCGGTGGGTGACGGCATCTACGGGGTCGATCGGCTGGGCATGATCACCTTTGTCAACCCGGCCACTGCCACCATCCTTGCCCGTGACGAAGCCGACCTGATCGGCCAGGATGCCCACGAGCTCTTCCACGCCCCGCGACCCGACGGTCAGGCCTACCCCCGCGACGGGTGCTACATCGCCGAGGCGATCGGCAGCGGCAACACCACCAACGGCGAGGAGGACACCTACGTCCGCGGGAACGGTGAGTTGATCTCGGTTGACGTCACGGCCAGTCAGCTGAGCGGTGACGAAGGCGTCAGCGGAGCCGTTGTCGTCTTCCGGGACGTGACTGAGCGCCGAGAGATCGACCGGATGAAGAGCGAGTTCGTCTCGATCGTGAGCCACGAGCTCCGTACCCCGCTCACCTCGATCCGCGGCTCGCTGGGTCTGGTCGCCGGTGGTGCCTTCGGTCCCCTGCCGCAGCAGGCCACCCGGATGCTCGACATCGCCCTGGAGAGCAGCGATCGGCTGACCCGCTTGATCAACGACATTCTCGACATCGAATGCATCGAGTCGGGCACGATGCCGATGACGATCGCCGAGTGCGACGTGCGCCGCCTGGTGGAGGAGGCCCTGGGCCAGATCTCGGTGCTGATCTCCGACCACCACGTGAGAATCGACAGCCGGCAGGTCGAGGGCCGGGTCCGAGCCGACCACGACCGGATCGTGCAGACCCTGATCAACCTCCTGGGGAACGCCGTCAAATTTTCCGACCCCGGGTCCCTGGTCACGGTGTCGGCGCAGGTGAGCGGGTCGGTCGTGGAGTTCGCGGTGGCCGACCATGGACGCGGCGTGCCGGAATCCAAGCTCGACGCGATCTTCGGGCGATTCATCCAGGTCGACTCCAGCGACGCCCGTGAGAAGGGCGGCACGGGGCTAGGACTGGCCATCAGCCGCAGCATCGTCGAACGCCTGGGTGGCCGGATCTGGGCCGAGAGCACGGTGGGGGAAGGAACCACGTTCCGGTTCACGCTCCCCTGCTCCCTCGACCACGAGATCGGTACCGCCCCGCCCACCGGTCCCCACGTCGTGGTCTGCGACGACGATCCCAGCGTCGTCGAAGTCATGTGCAACGTGCTGGAGAAGAACGGCTACCGAGCCCAGGGGGTGACCACCGGTGGCCAGGCGATCATGCTGGCCCGCACCGAGCATCCGGCTGCTGTGGTTCTCGACCTGCGGATGGCAGGGACCTCTGGCGCCCAGGTGGTGCAGGCACTCCGGACGACGGAGAGCACCGCCACGATCCCGATCGTCGTCGTCTCCGGGCTCACCCCCAGCGGAGACCCGGGGCTGGCCGCCGCGACTGACGCATGGTTGGTCAAGCCGATCGACGAAGCCCAGCTCGCCCAGACCGTCGCCCTGGCCATCGACCGACACGTCGCCCACGGGTCCGTCCTCATCGTGGAGGACGACGATCAGCTGGCGAGTGTCCTGCGGACCCTGCTGGAACGGCGCGGACTGTCGGTGCAGCACGCCTCCGGGCAGCGCGAAGCCCTCGACCTGATCACCGTGGCCCCGCCCCAGGTGCTGATCCTCGACCTGCACCTGCCGGACGGCAACGGTTTCGAACTGGTCGCCCAGCTTCGCCGAGACGGCCGGTTACAGGGGCTCCCCCTCGTCGTCTACAGCGCCGCCGACGTCCAGCCCGACGACCGTGATCGGCTGTCACTGGGCAGGACGGTCTTTCTCACCAAAGGCCGGATCAGCCCGCAGCAGCTCGAGCGGCGCGTGGTCGAGTTGATGGACTACGTCACCGGCCGCGACGCCGTGCCGACCCTCCAGGTCGAACCGGTCGGCAGCCGATGAACTCAGCGCCGCTTCCCGACGACCACGACCCACTCCACCCCTTCGATGCCCCCGACCAGACAGGATTTCGATTCCGGTGACAACAATTCTGAGACCTCGCGAGCGTGTGGAGAAGGTTGCCCCGGTGCCCAGTCCGCTGACCATCCGGGTGAGCCGCGGGGCCGCCGAGGGACGGACCCGCCTCTCCGCGTTCGACGCCGCCCTGCGGATCGCCGGAGTTGCCGACTTCAACCTGATCCGGCTCAGCTCGGTGATCCCCCCGGCCAGTGACGTGCTGGAGGTGACCGGCCCCGATCAGCTCCGCGGTGCCCACGGCGACGCCCTCTACTGCGTCTACGCCGCCGGGTACGCGTCCACGCCGCACTCCGAGGCCTGGGCGGGCGTTGCCTGGTCCCGGCGACAGGACGACTCGGGAGCCGGGCTCTTCGTGGAGCACGACGGCATGTCGGAGGCCGATGTCCGCCACGAGCTGGCCACCAGCTTGGAGGACCTGTCGATGACCCGCGACCTGGCCTTCGAGCCGGCCGGGCAGATGCTCACGTCGATCCGTTGCACGGAGAAGCCGGTGTGCGCGCTGGTGATCGCCACATTCGCAGCTCATGGATGGGAGCCGAAATGACCGTGCTGGACGAACAGATCTGGAGGGCAGGGACCAGCACGGTGACGTGCATACACGTGGTGCCCGAGCATCTCGTCCCGACGCTGTGGGACATCTACATCACCGCCTTCGACCAGCTTCGACCGATGGCCGCCGCCCGTCAGGTGCTCTGGCGCGAGGAGTTCGAGCAGGAGATGGCCGATCCCCGGGTGTGGAAGTACCTGGCGTTCGGCGCGGACGAGCTCCCGGTCGGGATGGCCACCCTGACCGCCGATCTCCAGACGATCCCGTGGATCAGTCCGCAGTTCTACGCCGAGCGCTACCCGGTCGAGCACGCGCGGAACGCCCTGTTCTACGTGCCCTTCGTGTGCACCGACCCACGGCGGGCTCGTGCCGGGGCGATGTGGCTGCTGGTGCAGGCGTTCATCGAGCGGGTAGCGGCCGCCGAGGGCGTCGTCGGGTATGACGTGTGCGCCTACAACAACGAGGTCGTGCACTTCGCCGACCGGATGGACGCGTGGAATCGTCGGTTGGGCGCGCACGACGTGATGAACCTGGACAGTCAGAACTACTATGTCGCCGAGTACGGACAGGGTGTTCAATGACGGTTGATCATGCGTCTCGGGATCGGAAAGGAGCCATGACGGAGTCATCCCACCGGACCGCGGTGATCATCGAAGACGATGCCGACGTCCGCAACCTGCTCGAGGCCGTGCTCCAGCAGGCGGGCTTTCACACCTTCGCCTCGGCGGACGGCCTGACGGGTATCGACCTCGTGCGTGAGCACTGGCCCGTGCTGACCACGCTCGACGTCAACCTGCCCGGCATCGACGGGTTCGAAGTCTCCCGTCGCATCCGGTCGTTCTCACCGACCTACATCATCATGCTCTCGGCCCGGCAGGAGGAGATCGACACCCTGATGGGCCTCGACGCCGGGGCCGACGACTACTTGACCAAGCCCTTCCGTCCTCGTGAGCTGCGGGCACGGGTCGAGGCCATGCTGCGCCGCTATCAACAGCCCGCCGGGACTGACGGCGCCGAGTCGGCGGCACGATCGGAGTCGGCGACCTCACCGTCGTCACCCCCGCGCATCTCTGGTCCGTCGGCCGACGAGCAGGACGAGGAGGCCTGGCTGATCCACAACGGCCTGCGCCTGCACGTGGAGATGCGCCTGGTCGAGCTCGACGGTCAATCCGTGGCCCTGACCCGCACGGAGTTCGACCTGCTGCTCGCGATCATGCTGCGCCGACGTCGGGTGATCTCCAAGAACGAACTGGCCGAAGAGGTCCGACCCGACCTTCACGGCTACGTCACCGAAGCCGACCGACGCTCCGTGGAGACGCACCTGGCGAACCTGCGGCGTAAGCTCACCGACTCGGTGACCGCGCCGCGCTTCATCGAGACGGTGCGCGGGGTCGGCTACCGCCTCACCCCGGTTCACGCGGGGACCTGGGACTCGACCAGGTCCTGAGCCGAACGGCAACCGTTCGATGGTCTGCTGCGGGGGAGGTGGGGATGATGACCACAAGTGATCGAGACGTGCGCGTCCGCAGAGCCTACGAGGCGTCGGGATCTCAAGACGGCACCCGTGTGCTGGTGGACCGGCTGTGGCCGCGGGGGCTGAAGAAGGTCGACGCTGAGTTCGACGAGTGGTGCAAGGACGTCGCGCCTTCCACTGAGCTGCGCACGTGGTACGGACACGATCCGGAGAAGTTCGACGAGTTCACTCGTCGCTATCTCACCGAGCTCGAGGATCCCGAGCGTGCCAAGGCCCTCAAGCACCTTCGCCAGCTGGCGGCCGATCACCGGCTGACGCTGGTGACCGCGACCAAGAATCCCGATATCAGCGAAGCCGCCGTCCTCGCCGCCCTGCTACGAGCGTGAGCTGAGCACGGTCACCGCCCCGTTGCCCTCCGCGGTCTCAGCAGGGTCTGGTGGAGGTGAACAACCATAGCGACGAGCACGACCACCCAGACCGCGAGCGCGACCCACGACATCACCTCACCGATCCCCCCGACGACAGGCAGCAGGTCGGCCGTGGCGAGGTAGTCGCCGGCCACGGCGTACATCCCCAGGGGAAACACGATGCTCCACACGGTGGCGTCGTAGCGAAGTGGTAGCCGATGGGTGACGTGGCGCCACCAGCCGACCAGGACGAGGGCCGGGATGAGCCACGTTCCGAAGCACCAGATCACCACCGAGGCACCGGTGGCGAGTCCCCGGATGGCGGTGACCATCGGGACGTCGGCCATCTCCACGATCCGCGCCCCGGCGAGCACGGAGATCGCGGTAGCGCCCATGGCCACCCAGTAGGGCGGGGTCAGGTCGGCCGGTCCGATCCGGCCGGTCATGAAGCGGGCGATGACCAGGGCCGCGACCACGGGGTACAGGCACAGTCCGACCGACCAGGAAAAGACCGCAAGAATGGCCAGCTCCCGCTGACCTGCCGTGGCGGTGGGTTCGAGGGCGGCCGCGAGGACCGCGACCGACTCGATGGCGACCACCATGAGGAACCAGGTGCCGTTGACGTCGGAGACTCCTCGTCGTCGTGCCGGTCGCAACGCCGCCAGCCACGGCACCAGGTAGCAAAGGCCGATCCAGCTGACCGTGCCGACCACGAGGAACCACCACCCGAACCGTTGGTGACCGGCCAGGACGAGGCCGACGCCGAGGACGTCGGTGCCGGCGACGAAAGTGAAGAAGCCGAACGCCTTCTGTCCACTGGCCAGGTCCGCGCGGACGGCGGCGGGGTAGCCGATGATGCGCCACGTGTGCAGCACCACGAGGACCACCCAGCCGACCGCGGCCAGCACCAACAGGATCTGGAACATGGTCGGGAGGCCGAGCGTGTTCAGACTGACCGAGATGATGCCGGTGCCCATGACGAAAGCGAAGTAGCCGGGGTTGAGAGTGGCGACGGCATCGCTGACGGCGGTCACGACTGCCCCGCGGTGAGGACCGGCCATGATCAGGATCGGGTTCCGGGGCGTCGCCACCGCCGTCGGCTGACGCCGAGCTCGTTCCGGGGTTCGCCGACCACCGAGGTGAGGCACCTCACGATGATCGTCCTTATGGTCTCGGCGGCACGAATCGGGTTGCCGGGTCGGGCTTTGCCCACCTCACCGATGCGACGAAAGCCGCGATTTGAGACCTCGTCTCGTGCTACCACAGTCGACGCGGGGTCTGGTCCGATCCTGCGGTCTTGTGCCGTCTTGTTGTCCGTGTCGCCTCGGGACCGGCCGATCCGTGACGTACGGCGTGGTCAGCGGTGCCGGTCGTCGCGCCAGCGCCGCCACCCCTGGGCAGCCCATGCCGCCAGTGCACCGAGACCGACCCCGGTGGCGGCGCCGGTCAGGTAGCCCGCGCTCAGCCCGACCTGGACCGAACGTGCCGCGACCGCCTGCGGCACCGGCGCCGGCGTCTCGACCGGCGACGGGTCGCTGCGGATCGCGTCGGCCAGCTGCGCCAGGACGGGGCCGGACAGAGCAGCCGCCTGCACGGGCGGACCCACCGGCACGAACGCCGGTTCGCCTGCCGTGGCGATCCACGCCGCGACGAACAAGATCAGCCGAGCGAAGAGGTTGAAGAACAGCAGCAGGGTGATGACCGGACCGAACACGCTCACCGCTGCGTTCCCACTGAAGGCGTTGAAGAGCAACCCGGTCGCGTACTGCAGGACCAACAACCCCACCGACCCGATCATCGCTCCCCGCCGGCGGGTGCCTGGTTCGGAAGGGCGTTCGGGCAGCACGGTGAACAGGTACATGAAGAACAGCCAGCCGGCACCGAGGGACACGACGATCGGGGCGATCCGCAGCACCAGGACCAACCACCCGACGTCCTGCAGGCCGAAGAACCCCAGCAGGTCGCCGGTCACGGTCGTGGACAGGGTCGCGAGCCCGAAGGTGATGGCGATGGCGATGATGAGGCCGAGCAGCGTCACGAGGTTGACCAGAGTGGCGACCACGATGTTGCGCTTCGGGATCTCAGCATCGAAGTCGGCGCGCATCTGCGCTTGGACGGCGTTCTTGAGGTTTCCCATCCAGTTCGCCCCGGCGTAGGCCCCGGTGATGGCCCCGATCGATGCCACCCCGGCGTAGTTGGCCAGGGCATCGTTGATCAGGCTGAGGATCTGCTGGGCCGTGGCTCCGGTGCCGATCCGGTCAGTCACCGCGGCCGCCACGTCGTCGCGTAGGTCCGGCCGGACGACGGTCAGCAGGAAGCCGACCAGGGAGAAGGCCAAGCTGAGCAGGGGCACCAAGGCCAGCACCGAGAAGTAGGCGGCGGCCGCGCTTCCTTGAGTTCCGAGGCGCCCGGTGAAGCGTTCGTTGGTCCGCAGCAGGTGTGCCACCGCTGGCCGTTCGAGCAGCCGTCGGATCGGCTCCGGCAGTCCCGGCACAGGCCCTCCTCAGACGTTGTCGGGGCGACGCCCGATCGGGTACAGGTCGCCGTCGGAGCCTATCGACATGAACCTCATCAACCGTGGACCGCAACCAGGGCGCCGACACAGCCAAGCATCAGCGCTACGACCAGGACGAGGCCGCGTGCCGCGAACCGGCCCCAGTGCACCCGGACGCCCGCAGCTCGGCACCGGCCGGCCCAGAGCAGGGTGGCCAGGCTCGCCCACGGCGTGATGAGCGGCCCCGCGTTGACCCCGACCAGCAGCGCCGCCAGCCGTAGCGGGTGGTCCAGGGTGAGCGGTTCGATGGCGAGGTAGGCCGGCAGGTTGTCGACCACGTTGGCCGACAGCGCCGACGCACTTGCCAGCCGGAACAGCTCCCCACCGCCGCTCCCGGATCCGACGAGGTGGGCGAGCAGCGAGGCCAGCCCGTGTTCGTGGGCCAGCTCGACGAGCACGAACAAGGCGCTGACCCCCAGCACGAGTGGCCAGGGCAGCAACCGCCAGCTGAGCAGACCCCGGTCGCGGACGGCGACGGCAACGACGAGGACGACGGCCCCGACAGCGGCCGCCACAGTGACATTGACCCCCAGGGCGAAGACCGGGCCCAAGGCCGCGCACACGACGCCGGCGGTGCCCAGCAGAACCCGATCCTGGACCTCTACCGGAGGTGGATGCTGGTAGCGGCCGCGCAGCGACCGCCGGAACATGATCGCGAGGACGACCACTGTGATGACCAGAGCTGCGGCGGCCGCAGGCCAGAGCAGGGTGGTAAACCTCGGCACGCCGCCCGGCAGCCGGGTGGCGGCGAGCAGGTTGGTGAGGTTGGACACCGGAAGGAACAACGAGGCGGTATTCGCCAGCCAGACCGCGGTGAACGCGAACAGGGTCTGGTCGAGCCCCAGCTGGCGCGCCAGCACCAGGACCACCGGGGTGAGCAGCACGGCGGTGGTGTCGAGCGAGAGGACCGCGGTGGAGAGCGTGGCCATGACGACGACGAGCAGCCAGAGTCCGAGGACCGATCCGTGCGCGAGCTTGGCCGTCTCGTGGGCCAACACCTCGAAGAGGCCGACCTTGTCGGCGAGTTCGGCGACGACGGTGATCGCGACCAGGAAGCCGAGGATGGGGCCGACCCGAGCGAAGAGCTCGCCGAACTGCACCCCTCCACCCTAGGGTGCCCCGTTGACTTCGACCGCTCACCGGGTTTGGCTGGAGGCATGGCCCGCCCACTGAGCACCGAAGAGATCACCCGCCAGGTCGAAGACCTCGAGGACTGGCGACTCGAGGCTGACGAGCTGGTTGCGGAGTTCGAGTTCGACGACTTCGTCGGCTCGCTCGCCTTCGTCAACCAGGTCGGCGAGATCGCCGAAGAGCTGAACCATCACCCGGACATCGACATCCGCTGGAACAAGGTGAAACTCGCCCTGACCGACCACGCAGCCGGTGGGATCAGCCAGAAGGACGTCGAAGCCGCCCACCAGATCAGCTCCCTGGCCCCCTGAGCACCCCGGGGAAACCAAGTTAACGTGGTTTCCTTGCGCTTTGCTCGGCAGATCTCCCGGGTAAAGCGGCAGGAAACCACGTTAACTTGGTTTCCCACCCGGGCTCAGTCGGCGAAGTCCTCGATCGGGGGGCAGGAGCAGACCAGGTTGCGGTCGCCGTACGCGCCGTCGATGCGGGCGACGGGAGGCCAGTACTTGTCAGCACCCACCGCCGCGATCGGACCGGAGTGCAGGCCGGCCGGGTAGGCCGCCTGCCGCCGACCGTACGGGTGGGTCCACTCGTCGTCGGAGACCTCGGCGGCGGTGTGCGGGGCGTTGACCAGCGGGTTGTCCGCTGCCGGCCACTCCCCCGCCTCGACGCGGGCGATCTCCTCCCGGATGGCAATCATGGCGTCACAGAACCGGTCGAGCTCGACGGTGTTCTCGCTCTCGGTCGGCTCCACCATCAACGTGCCCGGGACCGGGAAGCTCATGGTGGGGGCGTGGAAGCCGTAGTCGACCAGCCGTTTCGCCACGTCGTCCACGGTGATCTTGGTGGCCTTGGTCAGCGGCCGCAGGTCGAGGATGCACTCGTGCGCAACCAGCCCGCCGCGACCGGCGTACAGCACGGGGTAGCTGCCGGACAGCCGCTGCGCCACGTAGTTCGCGGCCAGCAGGGCGTGCTCGGTGGCGCTGCGCAGCCCCTCCGCCCCCATCATCGCGATGTAGGCGGCGCTGATGGGCAGGATGCCGGCCGAGCCGAACGGGGCCGCCGAGATGGGTCCGACCCCGGTCGTGGGACCCGCCTCGGTCAGCAGTGGGTGATTGGGCAGGTACGGCGCGAGGTGGGACCCGACGCCGACCGGACCGACCCCCGGTCCGCCGCCACCGTGCGGGATGCAGAACGTCTTGTGGAGGTTGAGGTGGCTCACGTCTGCTCCGAACTTTCCGGGCCGGGCCAGCCCGAGCAGTGCGTTGAGGTTGGCCCCATCGACGTAGACCTGACCGCCGGCGTCGTGTACCAGTTCGCAGAGCTCGGTGATCGTCTCTTCGAACACCCCGTGGGTCGAGGGGTAGGTGACCATGATCGCGGCCAACCGGTCGCCGTGGGTGGCGATCTTGGCCCGCAGGTCGTCGAGGTCGACGCTGCCGTCGGCGGTTGCCGTGACCACGACCACCGTCATCCCGGCCATCACCGCCGACGCCGCATTCGTGCCGTGCGCCGAGGACGGGATCAAACAGACCTTCCGATCCTCCGCACCGCGGTCGCGGTGGTAGGCCCGGATCGCCAGCAGGCCGGCGAGCTCACCCTGGCTGCCGGCGTTGGGCTGGATCGAGACCCGGTCGTAGCCGGTCACCTCGGCCAGCCAGCCCTGCAACGTCTCGACCAGCTCGAGGTAGCCCTGGGCGTCCTGGATCGGGGCCAGTGGGTGCAGATCGGCGAATCCGGGGTAGGAGATCGGTTCCATCTCGGTGGTGGCGTTGAGCTTCATCGTGCACGAGCCGAGCGGGATCATCCCGCGGTCGAGCGCGAAGTCGCGGTCGCCGAGGGCCCGCAGGTAGCGCAGCATCGTGGTCTCGCTGTGATGGGTGCGGAAGACCGGGTGGGTCAGGATGTCGGTGGTCCGCTCGGAGCCGGCGAGGTGCCCGATCTGGGTCCCCGAGTCGGCGGCGCCAAACGCGTCGCGAACGGCGTCGAGCGCTCGCTGGTCGCTGTCCTCCCCGACCGAGACCCCCACCGTGTCCGCGTCGACCAGGCGCAGGTGAACCCCACCCTGCGCC
>JBPCRP010000049.1:0-34663 GCA_050996715.1 Propionibacteriaceae bacterium | reverse complement strand
GCGGCCGGGACTCCTCGGCGGTGCTCGCCGTCGCGGTTCGCTACGCCCGCCGGACCGGCAGACCCGACCCCGTCCCGGTGATCGTCCGGCACCTCGACGACCCGGCCGCCGACGAGACGAGCTGGCAGGAGCTGGTCCTGGCCCATCTCGGGATCCACGACCCGGTCGTCTTGACCTTCCGCGACGAGCAGCGCCTGCTGGGCGACCCCGCCCGGGCGTCGCTGCGGGCCCGCGGTCCGATCTGGCCGGCGGCGGTCACGTTGCACTCCGCGATCTATCGGGAGCTCGGTCCGGGGCAGATGCTGACGGGGGAGGGTGGCGACCACACCCTGTTGCCCCAGCGCATCACCCAGCTGCGTAACGGCCTGCACCACCGCCGGCCGACCCAGGTCGTCGGCGGACTCGTCCAGTTGCTGGCCACCCGGGCCGCCCGCCAGGGGTTGGGCTCCGACGTGCCGCGGTGGCTCACTCCCGAGGGTCTGGGCTACACCCAGCAGGCGTTCCGCGCGGTGTCGCGGGTGCCGGTCCGCTTCGACGACGCGATGCTCTCGCTCTTCGACAGCGTGTTCGACGAGATCCTGCTGCACAACTTCGGGGCCATGGCGCAGGAGTACGGCCTGGTCGCGGTGCATCCCTTCGTCGACCGCTGTTTCCGGACGGCGTGGGCCCGGGCCGGTGGTGCCCTCGGCTTCGCCGGGCGTAACGACAACATGCGGCGGCTGTTCGCTGATGTGCTGCCGGACCCGATCCTGGTCCGCTCGACCAAGGCCGACTTCACGGCCAGCCGGTGGGGCGAGCGCGAGCGGGAGTTCGCGCAGAACTGGGACGGCTCCGGAGTCGACCCCAGCCTGATCCGCGCTGACGAGCTCCGCCGCGAGTGGCTCGCACCCACCCCCCACCCCTTGACCGAGTACCTGCTGCACCACGTCTGGGCGACGACCCGAGCGGCCGGCCCGGAGGAACCGGCGTGAGGCGGGCCGACACCCAGCGCCCCACCGAGATCGGGACGGGTGAGCTCCTGCGCCGGCTGGCCGACCCCGCCGTCCGGGCGGCCCGGTTGGTCGCTCGGGTTCGGGTACGGCAGTGGCCGGCCGTGCTGCACGTCGTGGGCCTGTGGGCCGTGGTCGAGCTTGGCCTCCGGGTGAGCTCGTTGCCGCGACTGGCGGCCACGTTGGGCGTACCCCTGGCGCTGTCGGTGCCCGAGATCGACGACGCTCCGCGGCCACGCTGGGAGCAGGCGGAGCTCGACGCGATGTCACTGGCCTTGAAGGTGCTGCGCCGACGCCCGTTCGACGGCACCTGCCTGCGGCGGTCGCTCGTCGTGGGTCACCTGATCCGGCACCGCGCGCCGCGGCTGTGCCTCGGCGCCAAGAAGATCGCTGGGCAGGTCAGTGCCCACGCCTGGTTGGAGATCGATCGGGCTTTCGTCGACGTCGAAGAACCGGACAGCTTCGTCCCCGAGCACTGGAAGAGGTTTTGATGGAAGAGCTGTCGCGGCTGTACGGGCTGAACGTGAGCACCGATTTCCCGTTGCACCAGGACCGGCCCACGGTGCCGGGAGCCCAGCCGGACGTCACCGTCCGCACCGGACCCGTCTATCCCGTCAGCCACGAGGTGCCCGACGGCCGCATCCTGCTCGACTTCAGCTACGAGGGCGAGCGGTTCTACACCGCCGTCCAGCGCCTCGACTCCTCCTATCTCCTGCGGTTCTACGACGTCTGCGAGTTCGCGATCACCGCCGATCTGCACGACGTGGTCGTCCACCCCTTCCGCGGGATGGAGCCGGGGATGGACGCGGTGATGACCGCCGGCGGACTGATGGCCTTCATTTTGGGCCGTCAGGGACACACCGTCCTGCACGCCAGCGCCGTCGACCTCGGACCGGGAGCGGTCGCCTTCATCGGGCAATCCGGCATGGGCAAGTCGACCATGGCCACCCTGATGTGCGCCGACGGTGGCCGACTGATCACCGACGACGTGCTGCGGATCGACTACGTCGGCGAGAAGCCGATCGCCCGGCTCGGGGTGAGCGAGGTCCGGCTGCGGAAGAACGGTGACGAGCTGATCAGCCAGTTCGCGGCCGAGGTCGACCGCCGGGTGAGCGCCGACGAGCGGGACGTGCTCGCCATGCCGACCAGCGACCGGGACCGGGTCGCGCTGAAGGCGGTCTGCATCCCGGCGCCGAACCCTGACCTCGACCGGCTGGCGATCGACCGGCTCCCCACCAAGATCGCCGTCTTCGCGCTGCTGAGCTTCCCGCGGATCCTCGGCTGGCAGGACCCGATGGCCCTCAACGAGTCGCTCCAGCAGGCCACCCGGCTCGCCCTCAGCGTGCCGGTCCTGCGGGTCCAGGTGCCGTGGGGCCCGCCGTTCAGCTCCGACATCGCCCCGCAGATCCGGCGCTCGGTGCTCGACGCCAGCCGGGTACCGGTCGCCAAGACGGATTGACCGCCCGGGACCCACCACGGCGGGTCTCGGCTCACCGGTCGAGGTAGGCGCTCGCCTGCAGGGTGAAGAGTTCGGCGTAGGCCCCCGCGGCGGCCATTAGCTCCTCGTGGGTGCCGTGCTCGGTCACCCGACCGCCGGTCAGCACATAGATCCGGTCGGCGGTACGGACCGTCGCGAACCGGTGGCTGATGAACAGCGCCGTCCGACCGGCGAGCACGGTGCGCAGCGACGCGAACAAGTCGTGCTCCGCACGGGGGTCCAAGGCCGAGGACGGCTCGTCCAAGATCACCAGCGGGGCGTCCCGGAAGAACGCTCGGGCCAACGCGATCCGCTGCCACTGACCACCCGACAGATCCCGGCCGCCGTCGAAGAGCCGCGACAGCGGGGTGGCGTAGCCGGCCGGCAGCTCGTCGAGGAACTCCCCGGCCCCGCTGACGGCCGCCGCCCCGCGGACCGCGTCGTCCGCGTCGGGCTCGCCGAGCCGACCGATCCGACCGAAGCCGATGTTGTCGCGCGCGCTGATGGCGTAGCGGACGAAGTCTTGGAAGATGACCGCGATCTGGTCTCGGACCCGGTCGCCGTACGTCCGGGCGTCGACCCCGTCCCAGCACACCCGACCGGTGTCGGCGGGGTAGAGCCCAGCGACGATCTTGGCGAGGGTGGTCTTGCCCGAACCGTTCTCCCCGACCAGGGCCACGATCTCGCCGCGGTGCAGCGTCAGGTCGACCCCGGTCAGCGCCGGGGCGGCCGAGCCCGGATAGGTGAAGGTGACGCCCTCGACGTCGATCCGGTCGAAGGGTGGCACCGGGGGCCGCTCGCCGTCGACCGCGGCGGGCTCCGCGCGCTCCCGCTCCGCCTGCTGCCGGTCGGCAGCCCGGACGAACGCCTCGTAGTCGTCGAGGAACAACCCCGACTCGAAGATCCCCTGGATCCCACCGAACACCGACTGGACCTGCTGGGCGAGCAGGCGCAGCGCGACCAGGGCCGCGCCGGCACCTGCCACGCTGACCGCTCCCCGGAAGATCAGCAGCACCAGCACCGCCAGGGTGAGCGCGAGGAAGAACGCCGAGCCGAGACCGCCCAGCAGGTTGATGCTGCTGCGCCGCCGCAGGTGCCGTCCGAGGTCCAGCAGGTAGGTGCGGTAGAGCTGGTCGACCCGGCCGCGCAGCGACGGTCCGAGCTCGAACGCCCGGATCTCCTTCGCCTCCTCGCGGCTGGTCTGCACGATGGTGAGGTACTGCCGCAGCCGGATCGCCGGGGTCTGGGCGAGCGTGAAGTCATACTCCAGCCGGCTTTCCAGCCGGCTGGCCAGCAGGATGGGGATGCCACCCACGACCAGGAGCGGCAGCAGCAGCGGGTGCAGCGCGACCACGGTGAGGCCGAGCCCGACGCTGGCGATCACCCCCGCGATCGCGGTGACCACCCCCTGGGTCACCTGCAGCGGCCGACCCAGGGCGCTGGACTGGACCCGTTCCAGCTGGTCGTAGAAGGCGGGGGACTCGAAGCTGCGCAGCTCCACGGTGGTGGCGACTCGGAGCACCGTGCGTTGCATCCGGGCCGAGACCGACTCGGCCAGTAACCGGCCGACGCCCCGCTGGACGGCAGCGGCGAGCGCGTTCACCAGGGTCAGCCCGGCGAGGACGAGCACCGGCGGCAGCAGGTCGGTCAGCTGGGTCGCGCCGGTGGGCAGGCCGAGCACCACCTCGAGTGCGGCCTTGACCGCGAAGATCTGGGCGGCCAGCGTGAGCGCGTTCACGATCTGGGAGGCCAGGAGGGCCACGAAGGAGCGCGGGGCCGCCGCGCGCACCAAGGCAGCGCTCCGCCGGACCAGTCGGCCGAGCCGACCCAACGACTTGGACGGCGCCGTGCCGCCGACCGCCGACTCGGGTGCGCTGGACCCGCGTGCAGGGCGCGCGCCTGGGCCGTACGCGCCCTCGTCCACTTCGGCATCCTAACGAGGCGACCCCCGCCGCACCGGGAACAACCGCGGTTCGTCGAAGCCCCGACAACCGGACCGGCGCTGCCCTTAAGGTGACCCGATGACCTCGGAGCTGCGTCCCCTGGCCAAACTGCTGGTGGACAGCGTGCGGCTGACTGGCCGGGAGCAGCTCGGTCCGGAGCTGACCGAGCTCCCGTTCCGAGCCGTGCTGGAGGCCGCGGCCCTGCACCGGGTGACCCCGGCGGTCGCCCACCTGGTGAGCCGGTGCGCCGACGCACCGCCGGAGTGGACCGGACCCCTGCAGGGCGCTCGACACAGCCAGCTGATGCGGCTGTTGCGGGCGCGGGCGGAGCTCCAGGAGATGGGTGCTGCGCTCGACGACGCCGGGATCGGCTGGGTCGCGATCAAGGGCCCGGTAGCCGCCGACACCGGGTGGCCCCGCCCGGATCTTCGGGAGTTCTACGATCTCGATCTCCTCGTCGACCCCGCCCGGTTCAGCGATGCGCTCGTCGCGCTACGTTCGGCCGGCGCGACCGAGGTCGACCGAAACTGGCCATTGCTGGAGCAAACGATGCGAGCCGAGATCGGCATGCTCGGCCCCTTCGGCACCCCGCTCGACGTGCACTGGGACATCGCCGTGCCGCTCCGGCTGCGGCGGGCGTTCCGGATCGACGTCCCCGCGATGCTGGCCCGGCGTCGCCGGGTCACCCTCGGTGACGGCCGGCCCACCTGGGTGCTGGACCCGGCCGATTCCGTCGTGCACCTGGCCTTCCACGCCGCGCAGGCCGGGATGGGCCGACTGCTGTGGAGCGCCGACGTCGCCTTTGCCTGTCGACGGCTCGAGACCCAGGACTGGGCCGACCTGGCCGATCGGGCGCGCGCCGCCCGGATCGAGCTGCCGGTCGCCCTGGTGCTGCGCCGCGCCGCCGCGATCTTCCCTGACCTCCGGGTCGACCCGGCCGCGCTGGCCCCGGCCCGGCGGCTCTGGGGCCGGCTCGTGACCGCCCGCGACGTCGCGGTCCCGTTTCCCGGGCTCCCCGGCGACAAGCACCTCGGCGGCACCCTCTACGCCGCCGCCCGCCGCAGGTTCGGCGCCAGTGTGGCCACCGCAGTCAGCAATCGCATCGAGCTGTTCGGGATCGAGCGGCGGGCCCACCTCGTGCACGAGACCGAGACCCAGGCATTGGAACGCGACGTGATGAATCACCAGGCCCGCTCGCGGTATCTGGAGAGGGTGCTCGCCCACGGTCGGCGCTGACGGGGGCGGGTTCGCGAACGGGTCGACGGGTGCGAACCACGAGCTGGTGTCAAGAACGGCTGAAGAACTGGCTTAACGCCAGCGCAGCAGGCGGTCAGCGGCCATAGTCAGGTGTCGGACCCCAACGGGTCGACCACAACTCCACAGCACTGCCACTGGCTGTCATCCCGGGGGGGATTCGTTCCATGACCAGCACTCCTGTCGCGCCTGCGTCCGTACGCGCCGCGCGGTCGTCGGCGCCGTACGCACCGGCCAATTTCGAGGCGCCCGTGGCGTTCGACCAGCTGGTCGATGTCGCGGCTCCGACCGCCCAGATCGCCCTGGGCCACGACTACCTGACGCAGCGCGGTGGTGCCGAACGCGTCGCGGAGATGATGTTGCGGGCCTATCCGGGCTCGCCGCTCTACACGACGCTCTACGACCCCGAGCAGACCTTTCCCGAGTTCGCCGGCCACGACATCCGGACCTCGGGCCTGGACAAGATCTCGGTCCTGCGTCGCCATCACCGCCTGGCCTACCCGCTGCTGGCCCGGGCCACCAGCGCGATGACCGTCGACGCCGACGCCTTGCTGGTCAGCAGCTCGGGCTGGGCGCACGGTATGCAGACCTCGGGCAAGAAGATTGTCTACTGTCATGCGCCGGCGCGATGGCTCTACCAGACCGAGCGCTACCTCGGGCCGCGCGACGGCCTCGACGTCAAGCAGAAGCTCCGTCGGGCCGCCGGCGCAGCCATGATCACCACGGGCCGCTCCCGCCAGCTCCGCTGGGACCAGCAACAGGCGGCGGCCGCCGACCGGTACGTCGTCAACTCCACCGTGGTCGCGATCGCCGTCGAGCGGGCGTACGGGATCACCGCCGAGGTGCTGCCACCCCCGCCGGCCATGCTCCCGGGGGGCGCCGTGATCCCGGTCCCGGGAATCGCGCGGCCGTTCGTGCTGTGCGTGGCCCGGCTGCTGCCGTACAAGAACGTCGGACCGGTGATTGAGGCCGTCCGTGCTCTCGGCGACGTCGACCTGGTCGTGGTCGGCGAGGGCCCGGACCGGGCTCGGCTCACGGGCATCGCCGCGGGTGACCCGCGCGTGCACCTGGTCGGCAAGCTGAGCGATGAGGAGCTGCGGTGGTGCTACGCCAACTGCGAGGCGCTCGTCGCCGCGTCCTTCGAGGATTACGGCCTCTCGCCGTTGGAGGCGGCGTCCTTCGGCAAGCCGACGACCGCGCTGCACGACGGCGGTTTCCTCGACACCATCGACTCTGCGGTCAACGGGGTCTTCTTCGGTGGTCCGGACGCCGGAATGATCGCCGACGCGCTGCAGACGTGCCTGCGGCAGACGTGGCAGGCTGATCGCATCCGAGCGCACGCGCAGAAGTTCAGCGCCGCTCGCTTCACTGCCCGGTTGCGCGCCATCGTCGACGAGGTGCTCGCCGGGTAGGTCTGCACGTCGAGGTCGGCACCGAGGGGGATCCGATGACGCGTCGTCAGCCGTCGCGTGTGCCGTGGGCGCGGACCACGCTGGCGGGCGTCGTGTTCGGCGGGTTGTTCGCGCTGTGCTATCTGGGTTTCGTGCAGACCCGGCTCGGCCAGCGGCTCGACGACTTCTCCCTCTCCGTGGGCGGGCAGTACGCCGGCGGTCCGCTCGGGGCGGCGGCCGGTTTCTGGCGCAGCGAGCTGCCGGTGGTGCTGGCCGGGTTCGCGGTCGTCGTCGGCGTGGTGGCGCTCTGGCGGCGTCGGTGGCGGCGGTGCGTCGCCGCCGGGCTGCTCGTGGTGACCTCACTCGGGGTTGGTCAGGTGGTCAAGACGAAACTGTCCCGACCCGACCTGGGTGGCTTCGGCTACCCGTACAACACCTTGCCGAGCGGCCACACGATCGTCGCCTCGTCGGTGGTGCTGGGCTTGCTGCTGATGGCGCCCACGGCCTGGCGCCGGGTGCCGGTCGTGTTCCTCGGGCTGGGGTTGATGGTGCTCACCGGTTACGCCTCGGTCCTCACCCAGGCCCACCTGACCAGCGACGTGTGCTGCGGGCTGCTGGTGGTCGGCGCCGCCGCGGTGCTGGTCCGACCGCTGGCCGACCGATCAGTGGTGCCGCCCTCGGGTCGGTGGGTGTGGCCGGTCGTCCCGCTGGCCGGGTTCGCGTCGCTCGGCTGCTGGGCGGCGGTCCTGACCGGCGGTGGTGGCGGCGGCGGGACGCTGACGCTGGCGGCTCTCGCCGAGCTGCTCGGGATCACGGCGGTCGCCGCCCTGGTCGTCGCCGTGCTGGCCCACCTCGGTCCCGTCGGCCCGGGCCCGGACACGGGCTACGGTGCCCGGGACGCCACCGCACGTCGCCAGGCCGCGCCGACCACCTCGACGGTGGTCTCGATGCGGAAGCGCTCCGCCGCCAGCTCCCGCGCCCGGCCGGCCAGCTCGGCGGCCTCGACCGGGTGGTCGAGCACCCAGCGCAGGGCGGCGGCCAGTCCGGCCACGTCCCCCGGGCCGACCACCTGACCGTACGGCGTCCGTACGGCGGTAGCCGTCGCCACGGTCCCTATCACCCCGTCCGGGTCGAGGATCTCGCCGACCCCGCCGGCCAGGGTGGCGATCACCGGTACCCCGGCCGCCATCGCCTCGACCACCACCTGGCCGAACGGTTCGGGGACGGGCGAGGCGTGCACCACGGCGGTCAGCTCCGCCAGGGCCGCCGTCGGGTCCGCGGCCCAGCCCACCAGCTCGACCCGATCACCCAGGCCGAGTCGGGTGATCAGGGTCTGCAGTTCCTCGGCGTACGGCTGGTCGTTGAACAGCGCCCGGCCGATCACCCGGAACGCGACGTCCGGGTGGCTCCGGGCGACCTCGGCGGCCGCCCGCAGGAACTCCAGCTGGCCCTTTGTGGCGCTGATCCGGCCGAGCATCCCGAGGATCGGTCGGCCGGCGTCGACCTCGGTGCGACCGGGGACGGACCGGAACGCGTCCGCCGGCAAGCCCGGGTAGGCCACCACCACGTGCCCCCTCGGCTGGTGCCCCAGCCGGGCCGCCGAGTCCAGGGAGTTGACCACCACCCGCCGCGGACCGACCCGGGCGAGGAACCGCAGGGCCGCCGCGACCGGGCCCGGCAGGTAGTCCGCGCTCAGCCGATCGTGTAGGTGCCACACCCACGGCACGCCGGCCAGCCGGGACGCCAACCCGCCGAGCACGGCGGACTTGAGGGAGTTGGTGACCACCAGGTCGGGTCGACGCCGCCGGATCTCGACGCGCAGGCGCGCGACGTAGCGCAGCAGCGCGACGACCGCCGCCAGCATCCTGTCGGGCCGCCGGAGCAGCTCGGTGCGGCTCAGCTGCACCAGGTCGTCGCGGAGGAGAGCCACGTCCACCCCGACGCCGGCGGCGCGTAGCCGCTCGGCGAGCGGACCGGGACTGAACAGCAGCACCTCGGTGTGGAACTGCTCGAGGTCCAGGCTCGCCAGCAGCCGGGCCAGGGCCACCTCCGCGCCGCTGAGCAGCGCGGTGTGGTCGAGGACGAGCACCCGCAGCCGCCGCGGTGTGGTCACCGGCTCAGCAGGTCCAGGTAGACCGCCCGGGTTCCGGCGGCCTGCGCGGTCAGCGTGAACTCGGTCCGTTGTCGCTGCTGGCCGGCGGCGGCGAGGACGTCGCGGTGTCGGGGATCCTCGGCCAGGGCGGTCAGCACGACGGCGGCAGCGGCGGCGTCCCCGGGCGGAAACATCGTCGAAGGGTCGGCGGCCAGGGTCTCCAGATGGCCCCCGGCCGCCGACGCCACCACGGGGAGCCCGGCGGCCATCGCCTCGAGCACGCTCAACCCCAGGGGTTCGGCCGGCGGTGAGGCCAGCAGGATCGCGGCTCGGCTCATGAGCTCGGGTATGTCGTCGCGGACGCCGAGAAAGTCCGTGGCTCCGGCCACCCCGAGCTGCCCCGCCAACGCCGTCAGCGCACCCCGCCGCGCCCCGTCCCCGGCCAGCTGCAGCCGCCACCCGGAGGTGGGCAGCGGCGACGCGGCGAAGGCCCGAACGGCCACGTCGGTCTGCTTTTCGACCTCCAGCCGTTGCACGACCAGGACCACCCGCTCCCGGGTAGCCGCCGGCGTGGCGTCCGGCGCTCGGTCCACCCCGGGGTGCACGACCGTGCTCGACCCCTCGATGTGGTCGGCGACGTAGTGGCTGACCGCGATCTGGCCGTCGACGGCCCAGGCGGCGAGACCTCCGGCGACGCGGCCGAGGCGTCCGGTGCCGCGGCGGCTGGCGAAGTGCCGGGTGCTGATTAGCGGGACCTGGCGGCGCCGGGGCACGCGGAGGACCGCTCCGAGCTCGGCCGCGGTCATGTGCGCGTGGACGACGTCGGCGCCCCTCGACAGCCGGGTGACGGCGGCCACGACGTCGGTCATCGAGTCGCCACACCGCAGCCCGACCTGCTTGTCGGATCCGTGCAGAGCGGAAGCCATGCGGTGTTGGTCACCACCGATGACGATCACCTCGTCGCCCTCGTCGGCCTGCTGCCCGGCCAGCCGGGAGACGTAGCGCTCCACCCCGGCGAAACCGTCGGAACGGATCACGTGCAACACCCTCATCGTCACCCCCCGCTCATCGCGCCGACCGCGGCGCAGGGCGGGAGCCGGCCACCGCGGTCAGCAGGTCGAGGTAACGGCGGGCCACCTGCGACCAGGCGTGCGGCAGCGCGCTCTCCCGGGCGTTGACGGCGAGCTCGTCGCGGTGCTCGGACTCCACGACCGCGGTGATCGCGGTTCGCAACGCGGCGACGGTGCGCTCCACCAGGTAACCGTTGTGCCCGTCGCTGATGATCTCCGGGGCGTAGCCGACCGGGGTCGCCACCACCGGCAGTCCGCACGCCAGGGCCTCGAGCACGACCAGCGCGTTCGCCTCGTACGCGCTGGGCAGGGTGAAGAAGTCGGCCGCGTGAAAACCCGGTCGGGGATCGGTCAGCGCACCGGCGAAGTGCACGTGCCCGCCCACCCCGTGGTGCTCGGCCCAGCCGCGGCCCTGGGCGAGGAGGTCCTCGGTGCCGCCGACCACGAGCAGGTGGACGTCGGAGGGTAGCCCGGCGAGGGCCTCGACGGCGAGGGGCAGGCCCTTGCGGTCGTACTCGTGACCGACGAACAGACCCACGATCGCGTCGGCGGGAACCCCGAGCTCACCGGTCATCCACCGCCGGGCGGCGACGCGCTCGTCGGCGGTTGGCGGCGCGAACTTCACCACGTCGACCCCGTTGCCGATCACGGCCGGCCGGGGCCTCAGCCGCGGGTACGTCTGGTGCAGGAGCCGCTGCTCCTCGGTCGTCAGGCTGACCACCGCCTGGTGGACACCGGAGTGGTAACGGGCCCGGTCGCGGACGGTGGTGAACAGGTGGAGAGGGTTACGCACCATCCGCCAGACGTAGTGGCCGCGGGCGGCCATGGCGACCCGGAGGATGCCGTGGTTGACGTAGACGTCACCGGCCAACACGTCGTTGTGGCAGACCGAGACCGCGTGCGGCTGCTGGGCGAGGAACCTGCGCGCGAGTACCGTCCCTACCAGCGAGAACCACACCACCCGGCCGAGCAGCACGAGCTTGCCCGCGATCCCCGGACCGGGGGTCGGGAGCCAGCCGCCGCGTGCCTCGGCAAGGGTGAAGCGCAGGGTGCGGACCCCCATCCGCTGCCACTCCTGCTCGAGGTGGTGGGCCACCCCGCCGACCCCGCTGCCGGACTCGATCTCGGGCGCGATCGAGATGATCAGGTCGACGTTGGCTGTCACGCGGGACATTCTCGCCCGGACGTCGAGGTCTGTGGGTCGCTTCGTCGAACCCGTCCCGACGCGGGTGCTGCGTGCGGTCGGGTCGGCGGCGGCCGCTGAGCCCCGACCTGATCAACCGTGCGGACTTCGCCAGACAAGCTGCCCTGGTTCGGTATATTCCAACGTCTGCTCGACCCGCTGCTGACCACCAAGGGGACAACCATGCGCGTACTCGTCGACGGCGACCGCGGCTACATCGGAGCGGTGCTCGTGCCGTTCTTCCAGCGGGCCGGCCACGAGGTCGTCGGCCTCGACGTCGGGTGGTACGACGGGTGCGACTTCGGCCCGCAGCCGCAGGACTATTCCTCGACCACGTTGGACATCCGCGACGTCACGCCCGAGGACCTGACCGGCTTCGACGCCGTGGTCCACCTGGCGGCGATCTCCAACGACCCCATCGGCCACCTCAACCCCGACGCGACCTACGACGTCAACGCGCGTGGCGCGGTCCACATGGGCGCGATGGCCAAGGCCGCCGGCGTCCCGCGCTTTCTCTTCTCCTCCTCCTGCTCGCTCTACGGTTCGGCCGGTGACGCCCCGGTCGACGAGACGAGCGCGTTCAACCCGGTGACGCCGTACGGGCAGAGCAAGGTGCTGGCCGAGCAGGGTCTGGCCGAGCTGGCTGACGACGGCTTCAGCCCGACCTACCTGCGTAACGCCACCGCGTACGGATCGAGCCCGCGGCTGCGCGCCGACATCGTGGTCAACAACCTCACCGGGACGGCACTGACCCAAGGCCGTGTCCGCCTGCAGTCCGACGGCAGTCCGTGGCGGCCCCTGGTCCACATCGAGGACATCTCGCGAGCGTTCCTGGCCGTGCTCGAGGCGCCGCGGGAGCTGGTGCACGACCAGGCGTTCAACGTCGGTCGGGACGAGGACGTGGTGCAGATCCGGACCATTGCCGAGCAGGTCGCCGAGATCACCGGTGCCCCGATCTCCTTCGCCGCCGACGCCGGGCCCGACGCCCGCAACTACCAGGTCGACTTCGGCAAGATCAACGCCGTGCTGCCGGCGTACCGGCCGCAGTGGACGATCCCCGACGGCATCGCCGAGATCTGGCGCGACGGCCGGGAGCGCGGCCTGACCGCGGAGCAGTTCGAGGGCCCGACCTTCGTCCGGCTGCAGCGGATTCAGCAGCTGGCCGCTGAGGGCCGACTCGACCTGTCCACGCTGCGGATGATCGCCTCGCACTGAGGTCGGCGATCGACGGCGGGGATCGACGATCTCCCCGTTTCGCTACGAGCGGGCTGTCCGAAGGCCATACTTGCTGCCAGGTTTCGGGGTCGTCGATGGGTCCAGGGTTCGACTCCGGAAGGGGAGATGCATGGCGGTTCAGGCCACGTCCACGTCGGCATCCGCGTCCGACACCGGGCCGGTGATGACGTTCGCCGCGTCGACGCGCGCTCAGCAGCGGCTGCACGAGATCGTCCCCGGCGGCTCCCACACCTACGCCCGGTCCTCGGATCAGTACCCGGAGGCGATGGCCCCGGTGATCGTCCGTGGCGCGGGCGCCCGGGTGCTCGATGTCGACGGCAACTGGCTGGTCGAGTACGGCATGGGCCTGCGTTCGGTGACGCTGGGTCACGCCTACGAGCCCGTGACCGACGCGGTCTCGAGGGCGGCCCGCAGTGGCGTCAGCTTTTCCCGGCCGTCGGTCTGGGAGCTGGAGGCCGCCGAAACCTTCCTGGACCAGGTACCGGGCGCCGAGATGGTCAAGTTCGCCAAGAACGGCTCCGACGTCACCACGGCCGCGATCAAGCTCGCGCGGGCGGCTACCGGCCGCGACCTGGTCGCCATCTGCGGTAGCCAGCCCTTCTTCTCCACCGACGACTGGTTCATCACGGCCACCCCGATGCGGGCGGGCATCCCCGACGCGGTCGACGCGCAGACCCTGCGCTTCGTCTACAACGACCTCGACTCCCTGCGGGCCTTGTTCGACGCGAACGAGGGTCGAATCGCTGCGGTCATCCTGGAGGCGGCCACCGCGCTGCACGAGCCCGACCCCGGTTACCTCCACGGGGTTGCCGATCTCACCCGCGGCCGCGGCGCGGTGGTGGTCTTCGACGAGATGATCACCGGGATGCGCTGGTCGGCCGCGGGTGCCCAGAACCTCTACGGCGTCACCCCCGACCTCTCCACCTGGGGCAAGGCCATGGGCAACGGCTTCGCCGTGTCGGCCCTGGCGGGTCGGCGCGACCTGATGGAGCTCGGTGGGCTGAACACCGACCGGTCGCGGGTCTTCCTGCTCTCCACCACCCACGGCGCCGAGAGCACCGGACTCGCCGCGTACCTGGCCGTGGCCAAGGCCTACCAGGAGCGCGACGTGGTGGCGCTCATGGAGCAGCAGGGGACCAAGCTCGCCGCGGCGGTGACCGCGGTGGCCGCCGAGACCGGAGTCGGGGCGCACGTCAGCGTCGCGGGCCGGCGCTCGTGCCTGATCTACAGCACCACCGATCCCGACGGGGCGCCGTCCCAGGCGTACCGAACTCTGTTCCTGCAGGAGCTGCTCCGGCACGGGGTGCTGGGGCAGTCGTTCGTGATCTCGGCGGCCCACACCGACGCGGACCTGGAGCGAACGGTCGACGCCGTCCGCGCGGCGTGCACGGTCTACGCGCGGGCGCTGGAGGCCGGCAGCGTCGCGGGGTATCTGCAGGGCCGACCGGTGGCTCCGGCGCTACGTGCGTTCTCCGCCCCCCGCCAGCTACCCGACGTCGTCGGAGCTCAGGAAGGATTGTGATGAAGGTCGTCTTGTTCTGCGGAGGGCTCGGGATGCGCATGCGTTCGGGGACCGATTCGCTGCCCAAACCGATGAACCAGATCGGGTCGCGGCCGGTGCTGTGGCACATCATGCGTTATTACGCGCACTTCGGGCACAAGGAGTTCATCCTCTGCCTGGGGTACGGCGCCAGCTCGGTGAAGGACTACTTCCTGGACTACCGCGAAACCCACTCCAACGACTTCGTGATGTCCAGGGGCGGGGACGAGGTGCAGTTGCTGTCCAGCGACATCAGCGACTGGCGGATCACCTTCGTCGACACCGGGCTCAACACCGCGATCGGGGAACGGCTGCGTCGGGTGCGGCACTACCTCGACGGTGATGAGATGTTCCTGGCCAACTACGGGGACGTGCTCAGCGACGCCCCGACGAACGACATGATCGCCTCGCTGGCCAACACCGACGACGTCGGCAGCCTGATCGCGGTCAACCCCCAGGACTCCTTCCACGTGGTCCAGATCGGGCCGGACGAGAAGCTGCTCGGGATCGAACCCGTCGCAGACATGGAGATGCGAATCAACGGTGGCTACTTCGTCCTGCGGCAAGGGATCTTCGACTACCTGAACGAGGGCGAGGACCTGGTGATGGACGCCTGCATCAAGGCCGCGGCCGACGGGCGCTTCCGGGCGGTCCGCTACGACGGCTTTTGGGCGCCGATGGACACCCTCAAGGAGCGCAACGCGTTGGAGGACATGCACCGCAGCGGCATCCGTCCGTGGGCGGTCTGGGAGCACGACGCCACCCCGGGCCGGCGGCTCGCGGTCGTCAACGCGGTCAACCGAGCCTGATACCAGCGGGTCGAGCGTTGTCGGGCCCAGGTGATCAGCATCGTTGAGCTGGCGGACTCGCCTGCGGAATCGGTCAGCGGCCGTCATAATCGACCTGTGCCGTCGCTGCGCGCTTCCGTCGTGATCCCGACCTACAACCGTCCCGACCGCGTGCGTACGTGCCTGGAGCACCTGGCCCGGCAGTCTGTGCCCCCGGTGGAGATCGTCGTGGTGGACTCGTCACCCGGTGATCAGACGCAAGCGGTGGTGGCGGCGGCGGACGGCGTCATCTATCGGCGCAACCCCATGGGCCGGGGAGCGACGGCGGAGTCCCGGGCCATCGGTCTGGCGGACGTGACCGCGGAGGTCGTGGCCTTTCTCGACGATGACGCCAACGCCCGGCCCGACTGGCTCCACCAGCTGCTGCTGCGCTACGCCGACGAGACCGTCGGTGGCGTCGGTGGCTCGGCGTTGAACGGGATTCCGGGCGAGCGCGACCACGGTTTCGCCAACATCGGCCGGCTGCTCCCCGACGGCCGGCTTACCGGGTTCTTCGCGGCCGACCCGGGCCGCGACGTGGTGGTCGACCACCTCCTCGGCGCCAACATGTCGTTCCGTCGGGCCGCGATCGACCAGGTCGGCGGCATCCACGGCGGCTACCCGGGCACGTGTCTGCGGGAGGAGTCCGACCTCGCCCTGCGGCTCCGCCGCACCGGATATCACCTCGTCTACACCCCCGACGCGGTGGTCGACCACCTTCCCGGGGAGTACGCCAAAGGTAAGCGTTTCGACCGCCGGTACTCCTTCTACGGCAACCGCAACCACGTGGTGCTGCTGGCCCGGACCCTGGGTTGGTCGTCGCCGATCACCCGGAGGTTCCCGCGAACGGCGGTAATCGAGATCCGCACCGAGATGCGGCGGCTCTCGACCGCACTGCCGATCTACCGGGCCAACGGGGCACAGGCCGGGCTGCGGACCGTTGTGGGGGTTCTCACCCGGATGGCCGCCCTCTCCCTCGGACTGGTGGCCGGCTACCCGGCGGCGTTCGCGCAGATCAGGAGCGATCGCCGGCGGTCCGCCCCCTCCGCACGGGTCGAGGTCGGGACGCCCGCCTGATGGTGTCGCTCTCCGCCTACGTGCTGGCCGGGGACCCGTGGTGGCTCGAGGCCAGCGTGCGGTCCTACTACCACCTGGTCGATCGGATCGTGGTGTCCTACGACCAGGATCACCTGTCCTGGACCGGGACCCCGTTACCGGTGCCGGAGTGCCTTGACCTGATCGCGGCACTCGACGTGGACGACAAGTGCGTCTATCAGCCGGGCCATTACGCCCGGCTCGACCATCATCCCCTGGACAACGACACCTTTCAACGCCAGTGCGCTCTCGACGCGGCCGGCGAGGATGCCGACTGGGTCATCCAGCTGGACACCGATGAGGTCCTCCAACGCCCCGACGTGTTCGCGGGCTGCGTGCGCGACGCCGACGAGCACGCGGCGGACGGGGTTGAGTTCCCGGCCCGCTGGCTCTACAACACCGCCGGACCCTCCCGGTTCACCCGGTTCGTCGGCCGGCCGGATCGGCCCTGGTTCCTGGAACGGTGCCGCCGGTTCTGGGGCATCTCGGCGACTTTCCCGGGTCCGGTCGCCGTCCGTCCCGGAACCCAGCTCACGGTGGCCCGGCAGGGCGCCGCGGAGCTGTTCCGGGTCGACTACCGAGCCCACAACACCGACACGCATCACCCGGCTGACGCCCCGGTCCACCGGGTGATCGGGGCCGACGAGGGCATCCTGCACTTCAGCTGGGTCCGCGACGCCGCCTACATGGCGCGGAAGACCGGCTGGTCGGGTCACACCACCGAGTACGCCGAGCCGCGCCGGATCCGGAACTGGCGGCTGCGCGCCAAGGCCCCGCTCGCTACCGAGGCGGCGGTGCTGTGGGCCAACCGGGACGAGCGCTACCGGCTGGTCCAGTTGGAGGTCGACGCCTACGTCGGTGCGCGCGAACGAGTCTTGTTGAACGGGTCTACCCTGAGCTGACCGCGTCCGCCGACGTCGTCCTCGGTGCCGAAGGCCGCCGCGTTCGGTCGCATCCCGATCGTGCGCTCGTCGCTCGCGACAACCTGGGGTGGTGCGTCGAACGAAGGGGACCACCCTGGTGCGTCAGATGACGTCGGCGAACTCGCGTTCGAGCCGCTGGAAGACGAGCACGCCGCCCACGAGCACGGCGGGCGCGAGGATCACCAGACCGACGATCTGCCAGCCGGCGGGCGGTGCGCTGCCGATCAACGACCAGCGGAACGCTTCGAGGAACCAGGTGATCGGGTTGGCTTCGAAGAGCCAACGCAGGCGGTCCGGGACCGAGGTCAGCGCGTAGGCGACCGGGCTCGCGTAAAGGAGCACCTGGAAGACCCACGGCATGACGTAGACGACGTCGCGGTAGCGGACCATGACCGCGGACGCGGCGATGCCGAGGCCCGCTGCGAGCATGAGGATCAACAGGATCCACAGCGGCAGCATCAACACCGAAAACCCAGGGTTGATGCCGTAGACGAAGAGCAGCACGATCGCCAGCGCGAGCCCGACCACGAAGTCCACCGCCGCCGCCGCGACGGCCGACAACGGGACCAGCAACCGCGGGAAGAACACCTTCGACACCAGGGCCTGGTTGGCGACCAGAGTGCCCGCCGCCCGGGTGGCAATGCTGCTGAACAACGTCCAGGCCAACAACCCCGACAGGGAGAACAAGAAGTACGGGGTCCCGTCGCTGGACAGACCCGCGACCGAGCCGAACACCAGGGTGAACACCCCGGCGCCCGCTAGCGGTTGGATCAGCACCCAGGCCACACCGACCACGGTTTGCCGGTAGCGCAGGATCAGGTCACGTTGCGCGAAGCGGTAAAGCACCTCACGCGAGACCCAGAGTTCCCGGAACGGCGGCAGGTTCAGCCGCCCGGGCGGCGTGATCACGGTCGTGGTCACCATCTCACAGCTCCTCATAGATGAAGTCGGCAAAGACCACGCCCTGGGAGGTGGCTTCCGCTTGGGCCGCCTCGGCGTAGGGCAGATCGGGGAGGACCTCGAACTGCCCGGCACCTTCCCAGGCGTCCAGCACCCCGGCCTGGCAGAGGTAGAGGTCGATCGTGTAGCGACCGGGCTTGAGCCAGAGGTTGCGCACCCGGATCCGACTGTCCTGGGGAGTGGCGGCGTCGAACCAGGTGCCGCGCAGCCGGGAGTCGCACTGGGCGATGACCATCCCGGAGTCGTCGTTGACGTGGCAGGAGACGAAGTAGCCGCCGGCCAGGTCGGGGTTTGCGCCGACGCCGAAGTCGACGACCAGGTCGTCGGTGGACTTCTGGTACTGGTTCTCCACCTTGACCTCGGTCAGCCGGAGCGTTCCGGTGCCGGGCCGCTGGCTGGCCTCGCGCTGCTCGGTGGCGAAGCTCTCGAAGCTTTCGCGGTAGACCTGGAGCGCTCCCTCGACGTCGCCCTGGTAGCGCAGTCGTCCCCGGTCCAAGAAGATCGCCGACGTGCACAGGGCTTTGACGGTCTGCACCTGATGGCTGACGTAGAGAACCGTCCGGCCGTCAGCCGCGGCGTCGCGCATCTTGGCCAACGACTTGCGCTGGAACTCCGCATCCCCGACCGCGAGGACCTCGTCGATCGCGAGGATCGCCGTGTCGAGGTGGGCTGCCACGGCGAAGGCCAGCCGGACGTACATGCCCGAGGAGTAGCGTTTGACGGGCGTCTCGAGGAACTTCTCCACCCCCGAGAAGTCGACGATCTCGTCGTACCGACGGTGGATCTGCTTCTTCGTCATGCCGAGCAGCGACCCGTTGAGGAAGATGTTCTCGCGACCGGTCAGCTCACCGTGAAAGCCGGTGCCGACCTCGAGCAACGAACCCATCCGACCCGCCAGCTCGATCCGGCCGCGGGTCGGGGCGGTGATCTGGGTCAGCACCTTGAGCAGCGTGGACTTGCCGGCCCCGTTGCGGCCGACGATGCCCACCGCCTCGCCGGCTCCGATCTCGAAGCTGACGTCGTCGAGCGCGTCGAAGGTCGTGTAGCTGCGTCGCGTCGGGTCCTTGGGGGTGCGCAGTTTGTTGGTCAGCGCCTCGACCACCGAGTTGGGACGGTAACCGGTCGCGCCGATGCGATAGGACTTCCCCAGCCCCTGCACCCTGATGGCCGGCGCGCTACCCGTGACTGACACGGAAGTACGATATCTGGGTTCGCAGACGGGCACCGCGGTTTCCGACGAACCCACAGTGTGACGTAGGTGGCGCCGGCCGCGACGCCGGCGGCCGTGGGTGCAAGCCCCGACGGTCTCGCCGATCACGCCCGGTCCAGCGCGAGGTGTCCCTGAGCTGATGAGCAGGTGCCTCAGCGGGGGTCGGTGGGCCTCCGGCCGGCGAGCACGTCGGACCAGATTCTGACGTGGGCGGCGGCACAAGCTTCCCAGGTGAAGACGCGCGCACGCTCCCGCCCCGCGGCTACGCCGACGGCGACCGATGGGTCGTCGCTCAGCACGTGCAGTAGCCCTTGGGCGATGCTGTCGCCGCCCGGCTCCACCAACGTCGCCGCGTCGCCACAGACCTCCGGCAGGCTGGACCGGTTGACCGCCACCACGGGAACCCCGCAGGCCATCGCTTCGAGCGCAGGCAGTCCAAACCCCTCGTAGATCGAGGGCACGACCACCGCGCGAGCGCCGACCATCAGCCTCGGTAGCAGCTCCGCAGAGACCCGACCGACCAGCACCGTTCCCGGCAGGTCGGCAAAGAGCCGACGTCGACGACCGTCGGGGGGGCCGCTCAGCACCAAACTCAGTTGTGGATGAGTCGACCGCACCTTGGGCCAGGCCACGGCCAGGCCCTCTGGGTTCTTGCGCCCAGTCATCCCCCCGGCGTGGAGGACGTAGTCTCTCGGGATCCCGAGGGTGGCCCGCTCCGCGGCAGTGAACGGGGTTGCCGTAAAGAACTTCTCATCCACTCCGTTGTGGACCACCAACACCCGCTCCAGGCCCAGCCTTTCGGCGGCGTCGGCCGCGGCGAAGGCGGACGGCGAGATCACGGCGGCGGCACGCTGAATCTCCTGCGCGGCGTAGGGCTCGGGGGTTGACTCGTCGGGGAAGCGCCAGGCCACTGTGTCGTGAACAGTGACGACCTCGGGGACCCGCGCCGGAGGCAACGACAGCGACATCCGGTGCACCAAGTCGGCGCGGCCGTAGAGACCGGCGCCGACGGCGAGGCGTACCCCGGCGGGTGCGCGGCTCATCAGCCAGGCGGGGATCCGGACGGTGCCAGCGAGTGGGGAGCGGAGCGAGCGGGCAACAAGTCGGGTGACCTCTAGATCGGGGCGGGCCAACGCCGGCGTCCGCGAAGCGACTTCCTCCTCGTACACCTGCTGGCCCATCGGTGATCCGACCGCTACCGTGCCCAGCACGATCTTGCTTGCCATGTTTCTCCCTGTCTGTCCACTCCACCGGCACTCGGTCGGCATTCTCGCCTAGGATGCCCGAGGCGCCCGCCCCCAGAAGCACCACGGCCAGAAGCACCACGGCCAGCACGGCAGGAGATCAGCGATCAGTTTCCACGCGAGGTCGGTAGCTCTGGTCACGAGCTCGTTCCTGCCCCGGGTCGGAGGCGTCGAGGAGCACGTCCGGCACCTTGCGCTCCACCTGGCGCGGCGCGGTCACCGGGTGGCGATCTGGGCCGTCGACCAAGGTGACGATGTGCCCGAGACGCTCGACGGCATCCCCCTGCGCTATCTCCCGTGCCCGCTCCCTGCGCGAAGCCCGTCGTCCCTCGCGCGAAGCGGCTGGCTCGCCCCGTCCGCGATGGCTGCCTGGCTCCGAGCCTTCCGGGTCGACCGGCCCGACCTGCTCCACGTCCACTGCTACGGTCCGAACGGCCCGTGGGCGAGTGCGGTCGCCGCCTTGGTGCGGCGGCCCGTGGTGCTCAGTTCCCACGGTGAAACCTTTGGCGACGCCGACCAGATCTTCACCAGGTCCGCGTTGATGCCGAGAGCGCTGCGCCGGTCGGTGAGCCGAGCCGCAGCGGTGACCGGTTGTTCGGCCTACGTGCTGCGTGAGCTCGAGCGGGACTTCGGTCTCGCCCCCGGTCGCGGCCAGGTGATCCCGAACGGCATCGACCACGCGGAGCTGGACGGGTCGCCGGCCGGCTGGCCCGGTCGCTATGTCCTCGCGGTGGGCCGGCTGGTGACCGTCAAGGGTTTCGACCTGCTACTGGAGGCGTTCGCAGGGGTAGCCGCCGACCTCGACCCGTCCGTTCGGCTCGTGCTCGGTGGCGACGGACCCGAGCGGCAGCGGCTGCGACACCAGGCTGCAGAGCTCGGGCTCGGGCAGCGCGTCAGCTTCCCCGGCCGCTTGGACCGGGCTCAGGTCGCAGCAGCGATGGCGGGAGCAGAGTGCTTGGTCGTACCCAGCCGGATCGAGGCCTTCGGTATCGTCATCCTGGAGGGTTGGCGGGCGGGTATACCCGTGCTGGCCACTGACCGGGGTGGGCCGCCCGACCTGATATCCGACGGCGTCGACGGACTGATCGCAGACCCGATCGACACCGGGGCGCTCGGAGCGGCCCTGCTGCGTCTGACCGCGGATTCGGCCTTGCGGGCACGGCTCGGGGCGGCCGGGGCCGATAGCGTCCGAGCGTTTGGCTGGGAAGCAGTCGCCACCGAATACGAACGGTGTTACGACGACGTCGTTCTCTAGGGCTCCGCCACCACGCCAGTACGCCGACACATCAGGGGTCAGCGGTCGGCGGGTAGTCGCCAGCGAGGCCCGTGCACGACCTGGCGCGCCATCTGCGTCGGACGTTGCTCGGCCGGCAGCGGATCCTCGGGTTGGATGCTGAGGTGGTACCGCTCCGAGGCCTGCAGCCCGTAGGCGAGCCCGGTGATCAACCAGAGGAAGGATGCCTGCCCCGCCACCCAGTAGAGGTCGAGCTCACCTTGGGTGAAGCGGGCCACGACGATGGCCAGCGCGATGTTGCCGTACCTGGGGTCGAGCTTGAAGATCACCCAGGTCGCTCCACCGAAGAGGATCAGGAACGCCAGCACGCCGACGATGCCGGCGGACGACAGCATCTCCAGAATCCCGTTGGGGGGTTGAAACATGGGGTAGTCGCCGGTGTACCACCAGCGCAGACCGACCCCGAACAACGGCGATGTCTTCCAGATCTCGATCGACTGGGCGAACCAGATCAGCCGTTGGCTAGTCGAGTTGAAGTTGTCGTGCAGGGCGAGCTGGTCCTGCACCGTGCGGACGACGACCCACAGCGCAGGCAGCAGCATGATCAGCAGCACCCGAGCCTTCCCCAGCCCGGCTTGGCGCCCCCGGAAGCTGAGGATGACGACCGCGACCAGGACCGAGATAACCGATTGCCGCGCCTGGGACGCGGCGATGCCGACGGCGGACAGGGCCATCAGAGCGACGCACACCCGTTGGCTCCAGCCGAGCCACTTCGGGCGGACGAAGGCGATCAAGAACGTGTACGCCAAGGTGTTGCCGATGAAGTTCTTGTGGAAGTTGGGCAACGAGACGGGCAGGAATTTCCCGTACTCACCGAACCAGATGATCGCCATGATGATCGTGGCGACGGCCAGGACGCAGCACAGCGCCGTGTAGATGTTGATGGTCTTGCGGGCATGACCGTAGCGACCGGCCACCCAACCGACGATCAGGCTGCCCCCGACCAGGAACGCCTCGTGTACCCACTCGACGAAGTTGGCGCCGTAAGGGTTGAGGGCGAGTGTGGGCAGCAGCATCGCTTGGTAGGTCAGGCCCAGCCAGAGAAGCGGTTTGAGGTCGGCGGCCTCTTTGAAGCGCATCAGCAGCAGGCAGGGCACGGTGGCCGCCGCCAAGATGACGTCCGACACGCTCAGTGCGCCGCCGACCCGGATCATCACCAGCGTGGCGGGGAAGGTGAGCATCGCCACCAGGGACAGGTTCACCGTCGCCATCCCGACCGCCAGCACCGCGATACCGGCGAGCAGGGCCATCACGGCCGACTGCACCGTCAGCACGCCGATCCCGGCCGCCACGCAGACCAACAGGCCGACCGCCGCACCCCAGCGCACGACGTCTGGTAGGTCGGTACCGATCCGACGGACGATTGCCCTGCCGCTCATCTGGACCCCCGATCCGCACCGGTGCGCGCACCAGCGCCCACGACCGGTGCCTCAGCGCGGCACAAGCGGTCTGAGTAATGGTAAAGACAGATCGAGCGTCGCGCGGCAAAGCGAACGAATCTCGGTCACCACCTGATGCCACAGCTCCGTCGACGCATTGAAGGGGTCGACGACGTCGTCGGCAAGGGATCGACCGAGCAGCTCGCGTCGGTCCCGATCCACACCGACTGACTCCAGCCAGGAACGGAGATCGGTACGCCGAGGTGGCGGAGCAGCTGCGAGCTGGGTCTCGAGCCAGCGGGGCAGTTGTTTCAGGGTGAAGATCCGCGGCCAGACACTGGGCTCCTGCGACACCAGGGTGCGGGCGTGCTCGCGGGACATGGTCACGATCAGGTCAGCCTCGGTGAGGTGCGGCCGCTGGACGGTGACACTGCGGTGCGCCCGGACGTCCAGCCCGAGCTCGGCCGCAATCCGAACCCCGTCCGGGGGGACTGGCTGACCGCCCGGAAGCAGCCCAGCTGACCTGACGCTGATCGCTAGCCCGCGCTGTCGGGCCTCCTGGGTGAGAATCGCCGCGGCGATCGGCGACCGGCAGCGGTTGGCGGTGCACACGACCAGGATCTTGCTCGCAGTCACCGGTCCGGACCGCCGCGCTGTGCCATCATGTGCGAACCCCTCGAGTCCCGGGGGCCGCACCAGCATCTCCGGAGGGCGAGCGATGATCCACCGCGGCTGCCCCCTCGCGTGGTCGTGTCTCTACCCTGCACCAGGACGGCTGGGGCATGCCGTGGTTCCTCTCGCATCGACGAACTCCCGACCCGCGACCGCGACGTGGTGCGCGCCCCGAGATCGTGCAGCTGCCGGTGAGTGACTTCACGGTACTTCGGATCGCCCACCACGGAGTGATTTCCGGCTGGCGCCAGCGAGAACGAGAGCTGATTGCCACGGGGCTGGACGTGCAGCTGCTGTCGGCCCGGACCTGGAACGAAGGTGGCCGCGACGTCGACCTCGAGCCGGGCCCGGGAGCCGGCGACGATTTCGTCACCCCGGCCGCGACCTGGGGCACCCACCCGAGCGTCTTCGGCTACGACCCACGTCCGCTGTGGCGACTGCTGGGCCAGGACTGGGACCTGGTCGACCTGCACGAGGAACCGAACGCGCTCGCGACCCTCGAGACGGTGGCGCTGCTGCGTTTGCGCGATCGCCTCCGGCGGCGGCCGCCCACGCCGTTCCTGCTCTACTCCGCCCAGAACATCGACAAGGTGTTCCCGGTCCCCTTCCGCTGGATCGAGCGCTGGTCACTGGCCCACACGGCGGGGGTGTACGTGTGCAACGTCGAGGCCGGACGCATTCTGACGCGCAAGGGCCTGCGCCGGGAGGCGCGGCTGATCCCGCTGGGGATCGACGTCGACGAGTTCACCCCGGCTCCGCTGCCCGTCCGGCCGGGCGATCCACTCGTGGTGGGGTACGTGGGACGGCTGGAGAAGCACAAGGGGATCGACGTGCTCATCAAGGCGTTGGCGACCGTGCCGGCGGCCACACTTCACGTCTACGGCGGCGGGCCGCAGGAGGCGGCGTTACGCACCATGGCCGGCGCTCGAGCGATGCTCGATCGGGTGCACTTCCATGGCTACCTCGGCCAGGAGCAGCTGGCGCAGGCCTACCGCAGCCTCGACGTGGTCGCCGTGCCGTCGCTGCCCACCAAGGGCTGGCTCGAACAGTTCTGCCGGGTCGCCGTGGAGGCGATGGCCTCCGGGATCCCGGTGGTGGCGAGTCGGAGCGGGGCGATCCCCGACGTCGTCGGTGACGCGGGGGTGCTGGTCGAACCCGGTGACGTCGACGGGCTGCGGACCGCACTCTGCGATCTGAGGGACCCCGAACGTCGCCGAGCGCTCCGCGACGCGGGTCTGCAGCGCGCCGTCAGGTTCAGCTGGGCCGCCGTGGCCGCTCAGCAGCGTGCCTTCTACGTCGACGCGCTGCGCCGGACCGACGGTCCCGAGCGGGTCATCGAGCCCCCGTGGGTGCTGGTGGTGGCCTACGGCGGGGCGGAGCTGCTGCGCGACAGTGTCGGCCACCTCGGGCGTCGCTTCCCGGTGGTGGTGGTCGACAACTCCTCCTCGGCCGAGACCGCCACGGCCGCAGCGGAGCTAGGTGCCGCCTACGTCGATCCCGGGGCCAACCTTGGCTTCGCCGCCGGCGTCAACCGGGGTCTGGCCGAGATCGCCGCCCGTGGCGGAACGGGCCGTGACATCCTGCTGCTCAACCCGGACGCCCGGATCGCGCCCGACGCCGTGGCGGACCTCCAGCGCTCCCTGCACGCCGACCACGGTCTCGCCTGCACCGCCCCGGCGCAGACGAGTCCTGCGACCGGAGCTCCGGAGCGGGTGCAGTGGCCGTTCCCGAGTCCGCGAGCCGCCTGGCTGGGTGCGGTGGGTCTGGGTCGGCTCGATCACGGTCCGGGATTCGTGATCGGGTCGATTCTGCTGCTGCGGGCCGAGGCGATCGCCGAGGTCGGGCCCTTCGACGAGCGCTTCTTCCTCTACTCCGAAGAGACCGACTGGCAACGTCGGGCCGTCGACCTGGGCTGGCGGATCGGCTACGAGCCCGCAGTCCACGGCGAGCACGTGGGAGCGGGGACCGGCGGCAGCACCGAGCTCCGGCTCCGGCACTTCCACACCTCGGTCATGGCCTACATGGACAAGCACCACGGACGGTCGGGGGCCCTGGGCTTCCAGCTGGCCATGATCGCCGGCAGCGCGGCCCGCGCGGTGCTCACCCGGGGCACCACGCGTACCGACGCCCGCGGTCGGTTGCGGCTCTACCTCCGTCGGCCGCGGCGGCAGGCGAGCCCGTGACGGGGGGTTTGAGCCCCGGGCAGGCGACGCGGAGGTCCGGACGAAGCCTGGTCGTCTGCTCGCTCGAGCAGTGGGATGACGTGTGGCGACGCAACCAGTTTCTGGTCGCCGGTCTGCTCCGCCGCGACCCGGAGCTGCGGGTGCTGTTCGTCGAACCTCCCGCCGACCCCGTCTTCGAGGCCGCGTCCAGACGACGGCCGCGGCGAGGGCGGGGACTGGTCAGCGTTGCTGAGTTCGACGGTCGGCTGATCCGGCTGCAGCTCACCAAGTGGTTGCCGCGCCGGCTCTGGTCGGGCGCGGACGAATGGTCGGCCCGGCGGGTGCTGGGGGTGGCGAGGCGGCTCGGTCTCGGCGCACCGGTGTTGTGGGTCAACGACCCGAGCTGGGTTCCCCTGCTGAAGTCGGGGTGGCCGGCGCTTTACGACATCACCGACGACTGGTTGGAGGCCGACCGCAACGACCGCGAGCACGACCGGCTGGCCGCCAACGAGGACGTGCTGATGCGATCGTGCGGTGCGGTCGTGGTTTGCTCGCCCGGCCTGGTGGCCACCAAGGGGGCCGTGCGGCAGGTCGAGCTGATCCCCAACGGGGTGGAACTCGCCCGCTACCGGACGCCCGCGCCCAGGCCGCCGGACCTCCCTCGGTCCGCGGCTCTCTACGTCGGGACCCTCCACGAGGACCGGCTCGACGTCGATCTGGTCCGGGCGACGGCCCAGGGGTTGGCGGCCACCGGGTCGGAGCTCGTGCTGCTGGGTCCCAACGCCCTCGGCACAGCCACCGGTGAGCGGCTCCGGGCGACCCCCGGCGTACGGCTGCTGGGTGCGCGGCCGAACGCCGAGGTCCCGGCGTACCTGCAGCACGCCGGGGCCCTCCTGGTGCCGCACGTGGTGAACTCCTTCACCGAGAGCCTGGACCCGATCAAGGCCTACGAGTATCTGGCGGTCGGTCGCCCGATCATCAGCACCCCCGTGGCCGGGTTCCGCGACCACGCGGACTCACCCGGGGTGGTGGTGGCGGCAGGGCGGGCGTTCGTCGACGCCGCGGTGGATGCTGTGCGGGCCGACGTCCCCACGCTCGACCGTGGCGACGTGGCCGACTGGGCCGACAGGGTCACGTCCATGCAGCTCGTGCTGGATCGCCTGGTCAGCTCCTGACGGCGCCGCCGTGGTCAGCCCGGAGGGTCAGGACTCCTCGACCTGGCGGCGCCCGGTCCGTCGCACCACCGTCGTGAGCTCGTCGGCGCCATGACCGTTGCTGTGCCCGTTGCTGGCAGCGTGCCCGCTGACCTTGCCGTTGGCGGCCCCGTTGCTGGGCGCGTCGGAGGTCGGGATGGGCGTCTTGCTGTCGGCGTTCGGGCTGTCGGCGTTCGGGCTGTCGGACGGAGCGGTGTCGGCCTTCTGGTCCGCGTCGAGGTCGAGCAGGTCGTCGTCGTTCTCGGGCAGCGCGTTGGACTGATCCAGCAGGTAGGTCGCCTCGTAGGACTTCGGCACCGCGTCGGTGGACCGGTTGCAGACCACGCCGAAGACGTTGACTCCGTTGGCCCGCAGGTTGCGCAAGGTGCCGGTCAGGGTGAGCCGCTTGGTCCGGTGCAACGCCGAGATCACCAGCACGCCGTCGGCGTGGGTGGCGAGGTTGGCCGCGTCGGCTAGGGCCAGGGCCGGAGGGCTGTCGATGATGACGATGTCGGCGAGCTGCCGAAGCCGGGCGAGCACCGGTCCGACGGCCGGGGTGGCCAGCAGGTCGGCCGGGTCGACGTCGCGGGAACCGTGCGGCAGCACCATCAGACCCTGCTGCGACGCGGGTTGGAGCATTCCCCGCAGCGTCTCCTTGTCGACCTCACCGACGATCGCGTCGGCCAGACCAGGCGAGTCGGGAACGCCGAAGTAACGGGTCAGCCGGGGACGGCGGAGGTCACCGCTGACGATGATGACTTGGCGTCCGGCGCGGGCCAGCGAGACCGCCAGACTCGCCGTGACGAAGGTCTTTCCCTCCCCGGGCTCGGGAGAGGTCACCACGACCATCGAGTGCCGCTGCGGGGCCAGGACCTGCAACGACGTGCGCAACGTCCGGATGCCCTCGTTGAAGGCGGTGTTGGTCCGCCGCTCGGTGGGCACGGACATGTCGTTCTTCTTGCGACCCTTGTCCACCGCGAGCTCGCCCAGCACCGGTTCCCCGATCGCCGCCTCTGCGTCCTCGGCGCTGAGCAGGCGGTCGTCGAACTGGTCGCGGATCAGCGCCGCACCGATGCCGGCGATCAACCCGCTGAGGAAACCGACCCCGAGCACCGTCAACCGCGACGCCGAGGTAAGGAGCCCGAATGCCGCGGGCTTGAGAACCGACACCGGGGGCCCGGCGATCGCGATCAGCTGAAGCTGAGACGACGCCGCGCTGGCCCTGATGCCGGCCTCGCTCAACTGGGTGGTTGCCGTGATGTCGTTCGGATTGGCGTTGACCCTCTTCAGGGCGCGCGTCTGAGCCTGTTGCGCGTCCCGGTAGGTCATTTTCAACGTCGCGGTGGCCTTGGAGATCTGGTCGTTGACGTAGCTCATGTACGACTTCGCGACCGCCTGGGCGCGGCGCTGCGCCTGAGCCGCAGTCGGGCCGGTGGCGGTGATCACGACCCGACTGTTGGAGGTGCCCTCGGAGAGCGTGCCGGACGCGGCAGCCTGGATCACCTGGGGATCGGGCATGTTCAGGTCCCTGGCCGCCGGCTCGGCGATGACCCGGGTCTGGATCAGGTCGGTGTCGACATCGGGGAAGAAGTTGGCGTAGGCACCCGAACTGTCCGTGGCTGACTTGGTCAAGGCGGCGTTGAACCGCAGGGTGATCGTCGAGGTGTAGACCTTCGTCTGCGACTGGAGGTAGCCGTAGGCCACGAGCATGACGAGGACGAGGGTGATCGCGACCAGGATCTTGCGCTGCCAGATGACGGCGAGTACCTGTCGAAGGGTCATGGTGGTGAACTCCAGAGTTAATGTGGGGGCGCTCGTCGACGCCGGAGTCAGGCTATCCGCGGATTCGGGTCGACACGGCGTTCGTGGGTTTTCTCCAGCCAGTCCTTGGGTGACCCTGAGACCGGGCCCCCTCGCTCAGGGGATGTAGCGAGAGGGTCCCGGCGGCGTGGTTCTTCCGCAGCGCGGGGCCACGACCTCAGTGGGCTCCTCTGCGCATCAGCACCGCTGATGCGGTCCGCCAGAGGATCAGCAGGTCGAGAGACAGTGACCAGTTCTCGACGTAGCGCAGGTCGAGGCGGACCGCCTCGGTCTCGTTCAGTTCCGAGCGGCCGCTGACCTGCCAGAGGCCGGTCACCCCAGGAGTGACCCGGGCTCGCCGGTGGGCCAGCTGCGGCATCCGAGCGATTTCGTCGGCCAGGTGCGGGCGCGGCCCGACCAGCGACATCGACCCCCCGAGGACGTTGAACAGCTGCGGCAGCTCGTCGAGGGAGAACTGGCGGAGAAACCCGCCCAGCTTGGTGATCCGCGGGTCGCGGCGGAGCTTGAACAGGTGGTTCGCGCTCTCGTTGAGCCGGATCAGGTCGCGCTTGAGCTCTTCGGCGTTGGTGACCATGGTGCGGAACTTGTACATGGTGAACGGGGCGCCGTCACGACCGATCCGGGACTGACGGAAGATCACCGGGCCGCCGTCCTGCACCTTGATCGCCACCGCGATCAGCAGCAGGACGGGGGCGGCGAGGATCAGGCCCAAGCCGGTCATGGTGATGTCGGCGGCCCGTTTGACGATCCGCTGCCAGCCGTCGAAGCGTGGCTGCTGGATGTGCAGCAGGGGGAACCCCGTCAGGGGACGGACGTGCATCCGGGCCCGGGCGACCTCGACCAGGCCGGGGTCCACCAACAGCTCGACCCCGTCCTTCTGCAGGGACCAGGCCAGGTTGCGCAGGTAGTCCTCGCGGGTCGACTCGTCGCTGGTGACCGCGATCGCGTCGCAGGCGTGGCGGCGGGCGACGTCGGCGACGTCGTCCAGGGTGCCGAGGACCTCCAGGCCCAGACCGCGGGCACGGGCGACGTCGGCAGCGGGGACGCAGGCCCCGATCACCCCGACCCCTTTGTCGGGTTCACTGGCGAACCGGTCCCGCAGCGCTGTCACCGCGGCGAACGTGCCGGCGATGACCACGGTGCGGATCCGTTGTCCCCGGGCTTGGCTACGGACCAGCGACCGGCGCGTCACCACCCGGACGACCAGGCTGGTGGCCGCGGCGAAGGGGATCCCGAGCACCACCGTCTTCAGCATCGACGAGTGCCCGAAAAAGCCGCAGAAGAACGCGATCCCGACCACGACGGCGGTCGCGGCGTAGAACACCGAGCGGGCCTCGTCCCGGGCGATCCCGACTCGGCTGCGGGCATACCCGGCCATCATCGTCACCATCAGCGGCCAGGTGAGCAGGCCGAACACCGCTGCGAGCGTGTAGCGACCCCCATTGGTGTTCAGTCCGAGCCGGGAAGTCACGATCAAGGTCACGCCGACGCCGATGACCGTGTCGGCCAGTGCCAGCCGTTGGACGTACCGGCGGCTCCACCGGGCGAAACCGTCGGCGGCGACCGGCGACTCGTCGACCACCAGACCGACCGCGGTGCGTTCGATGGTCAGCAGGTCGCTGCCGATGCCGTCGCGACCGTCTACCTGCGCCGTACTCGCGTTCTGCTGCCGTCGTCCTCTTGCCAATGGCAGCACAAAACCGTGCGTCTGTGCCATGTCATATCCCCCGATATGTTCCACGGCTCCCCCGAGACGTGGTGCTGCTCGTTCAGAACTGAGCGCGTCGACCCTGCGGGTCGCCTGCTCAGTTCGGAGTGAAGAGAGAAAAACCCGTCACCCTGATACAGCTCTGTTCTGTTGCGAGCGCAGTCAACGTATGACAGTCCGCCGGGCTCGGGGCGGCCGAGACGCATTCGTTATCTGGCGTGTCCTCGGGGCCCGGATGCACCGTGACCGACCCGTCGGCGACGCCCAGACGAACCTCAGGATGGCCCGAGGCCGAGGTCAAGAATGGCTCAAGATCTGCCTCCGAAACTCCGAATTCGGGGCGATCGCGCCGGATTCCGCCATCGGCGTCGGCGGGGTGGAAAAGCGTCTCCGACGTCGTGTGGTTGAGATCACAAGGGCTGCGGGCGGACTCGACGGCCGATCCGGGTGAGTCAGGGTGAGGTGCGGCTCAGAGCCAAGGAGATCAACGCTCCAGGTGCAGGGCCACCAGTCGACCAGGCCGCAGGTCGGACCAGGGCGGGGTCAGTTCCAGCTTGGCGAGGGTGGCGGTGGGAAAGTGCCGCGTCAGCTCAGCGACCAACTCCGGGCTCGACGCACCGCGGTCGGTCAGTTCGTCGACGAGGGCGGGGATCCCTGGGGCGTGCCCGACGACCAGGACCGAGGTGACCGCGTCGTCAACGTCGGCCAGTTCGGCTCGAAGGTCATCGGTCCCGGCGTCCCAGACCCTGGGGGCATACACCGCTTCGACCTCCAGACCCAGACCGGCGGTGGTCTCGCGGGTCCGAACCGACGGCGAGCACACCACGAGCGAGGGGAGGTCGGACTGCTGAGCCAACCAGCGGCCGGCTGCCGTGGACTGGGACTGACCGCTCGGGGCGAGAGGTCGGTCGACGTCGTGACCGCCAGGGACGACGTCGACGGCCTTGGCGTGGCGCATCAGCCACAGCGTGCGTACCTCAGTCATCCCGGCAGGGTAGTGGGGGTGGCCGGCCCGGCGACTGACACACTTCCCCGTTGTGGCCCTCTTCGACCTGCCCCTCGACCTGCTCCGCGACTACGTGCCTGAGCCGACCGAGGCGCCCGACTTCGACGACTTCTGGTCCGACACCATCGCCGAGGCCCGCCAGCACGATCTGGCGGCGATCTTCGAGCCCTACGTCAACCGGCTGGCGCTGATCGACACGTTCGACGTCACCTTCGCCGGGTACGGCGGGTCACCGATCCGCGCCTGGTTGCACGTCCCGGCCGGCACGACCGAGCCGCTGCCAACCGTCGTGCAGTACCACGGGTACTCCGGCGGACGGGGGATGGCGTTCAGCTCCACCTTGTTCGCCGAGGCGGGATACGCCCAGCTGGTGATGGACACCCGCGGCCAGGGCTGGGCCGGAGGTGGAGTGAGCGGGACCCCCGATCCCGACGTCTTTGCTGGTGCGCTGCATTCTCCGGGGTTCATGACCGCCGGCATGGACGATCCGCGGCACCACTACTACCGACGGGTCTTCACCGACGCCGTTCGGGCCTTGGAGGCGGCCGCGGCGCATCCCCTGGTCGACGCGAGCCGGATCGCGGTCACCGGTGTCAGCCAGGGCGGGGGCATCACCATCGCCGCGGCCGGGTTGGCCCGTGAGGTCGGCATCGAGCTGGTCGGCTGCGCGCCCGATGTGCCCTTCCTCTGCCACGTCGAGCGGGCCCTCGAGCTCACCGACGCCCACCCGTACGGCGAGATCGTCACCTTCCTGGCCGGCTGGCGGGACCGCGCGGCGACGGCCTACCGGACGCTCAGCTACATGGACGCGATGAACCTCGGACGGCGGGCCAGCGCGCCGACGCTTTTCTCGGTCGCGCTGATGGACCAGGTCTGCCCGCCGTCGACCGTGTTCGGCGCCTACCACCTCTACGGCTCGATCGCCGCTCCCGAGGTCAGCAGACGAATCGAGGTCTACCCCCACAACGGCCATGAGGGCGGCGGGGACTACCAGCGGGCCGTGGCCCTGGACTGGTTCGCCGAGATCTTCGGCTGAGCCGGGTCCGCGGCGCGGTCGGCTGGGGCGGTGGCCACCAGCAGGTCGCGATACACCGAAGAGTCGACGCGGTGGCCGAACCGGGACCACGGGCCGTCGTGCCGGGGGGTCAGACCAGCCGCCCCCATCACCGCGGACAGCTCCTCACGGCTGAGGTGGTAGGTGTTCCAGCTGAGGCCCAGGGCGCCGCCAGGGCAGAGCTGTCCGGCCCAGACCGGGACGGCCTCGGCCAGGAGATCGGCGGCCGACCGCGCCCGGCCGCCGGAGCGGCTCGAGCCGTGCACCACGCCGTACGGCGCGTCGGCGACCACGACGTCGAAGCGCTTCTTGCCCCACAGCGCGGCAGAGTCGCGGGTGTCGCCGGTCACCACCTCGAGGTCGAGGACCTCGTCGTCCCGGGTCGCACCGAGGGTGGCCGAGAGCCGTACCCCGAGATTCTTGCCCTCCCGCCGGAGCGGGTTGACCTCGACGGTGTGCTTGCGCCGCTTGCGGCGCAGGTAGGTGCGCAGGAACGTGGCGTAGGCCTCGACGGCCGCCCGGTCCAGTTCCACGCCGTACGTCGAGTGGCCCAGGGTCCAGGCGGTGCTGAGGGTGGTACCGCGTCCGCACAGGGGGTCGAGCACCGTGGCAGGGCCGTGACCCGAAGGCGTGGTCGCCGCCGCGAGGGTCACGTTGAGCAGCAGCCGGGTGAACTGCTCGTTCGTCTTGCCGGCGTACTTGGGGATCCCGACGAAATCGTCGTCGAGCCGGTCCGGCCGACCCACGGGGTACGGCTGCAAAGAACCGTCGTCCCGCAGTGCGAAGGCGGCGAAGAAGGCCGACAGCCGGCCCAGGGCGTCCTCGAGTGCACCCAGAGGCAGGTCGTCGGTGCTGACGCGGAGGTAGGCGACGCCGGCCAGGTCGGTCGCCTCGATGCCGTCGGCCCCCAGCAGCACGGCCAGTTCCGCCGCGGCGAGCCGACGGGCCTCGGCGGCGTAGACGCGGTTGGCCGATGGCCGCAGCAGGACCAGGGACTGGCTCACCGGATCACCGTAACGAGCGACGTCCGAAATGCCCCACGACAAGGCAGGGATTACCGGCTCTGGTCGGTGTGGCGGACAGGAACTGACGACTCAGTGGTCGGGGTGCTCCTCGGCCCGGGAGAAGCTGGCCCGGACCTCCTCTTCAGCTTCCTCGACTCCGGTCCAGGTGGCGCCCTCGACCGATTTGCCGGGCTCGAGGTCCTTGTAGACCGAGAAGAAGTGCTCGATCTCGAGCAGCAGATACTCACGGACGTCGGAGATGTCGCGGACGTGGTCGCGGCGCTGGTCGTCGGCCGGCACGCAGAGCACCTTGTCGTCACCGCCCGCCTCGTCGGTCATCCGGAACATGGCTACCGCGCGGCATTTGATCAGGCAGCCCGGGAAGGTCGGCTCGGAGACGAGCACCAACGCGTCAAGAGGGTCGCCGTCCTGGCCGAGGGTGCCCTCGATGAAGCCGTAGTCGGCCGGGTAGGCGGTCGAGGTGAACAGGGTCCGGTCGAGCCGGATCCGACCCGTCGCGTGGTCGACCTCGTATTTGTTCTTGCCGCCTTTGGGGATCTCCACCGTGACGTCGAAGGTGAGTCCGCTGAGCGGCTTCGTCGGAGTCGACGGGGCTCGGCCTACCTGAACGTTGGTCACGGGTGTTCTCCTTAGGATGGCGGGGGCTGCGGTCGCAGCCTAGCGGGGCCCGAGCGTGGCGACGGAGGTGGCGGTGGGCAGTCGACGCGCGCGATTCGTCCTGGCCGCCGGCGTGCTGCTGGTCGTGGGCGGGGTCGCGATCGGGCTGGCCAGTGGCTTTTTCGTCGGGCTGTTCGGTTCCAGGAAGGGTTCGAGCACCCCCACCCCCGGCCCGGGTGTCGCCGCCAACACGACCCCAGGAACAGCCCGACCACGCCAGGGCACACCGGCGCCAACCCCCAAAAAAATGCTCCCGCC
>JBPCRP010000028.1:0-17175 GCA_050996715.1 Propionibacteriaceae bacterium | reverse complement strand
ACCTGTCCTCTCTTGTGGCGATCCGTTCTGTGCTGTGGGTCCGGCGGGGAACGGGGTCGAGACGTCCCACCTTCTCGACCCCGATCGTGGTCAGCTGCTCTTGGCCAGCGCGCCGTAGCGGAACTTGAACGAGGCGTCGAGCGTCTGGTCGGCGCCGGTGACCGTCGAACCGACGACCGCGACCTGCGAGCCCTGCAGGAAGGGCAACGTGGGCAGGTCCTTGGCCACGTCGTCCTGGATCTGCTCGATGATCTTGGTCCGGGCGGCCTTGTCGGTGGTGCCGACCTGCTCGGTGATCAGCTTCTGGACCGTGGCGTTGTCGTAGTGGTTGCCGACGAAGTTGTCCTTGGAGAAGAACGGTGTGAGGTAGTTGTCGGCGTCGGAGTAGTCGGGGAACCAGCCGAGCTGGTAGGCCGGGTAGGTGTCCTTGACCCGCTCCTTGGAGTAGGTGACGTACTCCGTGGACTGCAGGTTGACCGAGAACAGGCCCGACTTCTCCAACTGGGACTTGATCCGTGCGTACTCATCGGAAGATCCGGGACCGTAGTGGTCGGTGTTGTACTGCAGGTCGAGCTTGACCGGCGTGCTGACCCCCGCGTCGGACAAGGTCTGCTTGGCCTTCGCCGCGTCGGGACCGCCGTTGCCGTCGCCGTACAGCGACTTCAGGGCATCGTTCGCCCCGGTCAGGCCCTCCGGCACGTAGGAGTAGAGCGGCTTGTAGGTGTCTTTGTAGACCTGCGAGGCCAGCGCCTTCCGGTCGATCAGGTCGGCGGCGGCCTGGCGGACGGCCAATGCCTTCTTCGGGTCCGCGTTCGAGGTCTTGGCCCCGTACGGCATGGTGTTGAAGTTGAACACGATGTACCGGATCTCGCCACCCGGCCCGTCGACGACCTTGACCTTGTTATTGGTCCGCAGATCGGCGATGTCGGTGGCCGACAGGCTACGGAACGCGACGTCGATCGCGTTGCTGGAGACGTCGAGCTTGAGGTTGGCGGCATCGGCGTAGTACTTGACGTTCACCGTGCCGGTCTTCGCCGCGCCCAGCAGTCCCTGGTAGCCGTCGTAAGCCTTGTACTGGATCAGGCTGTTCACGGTGTAGCTGGCGATCTGGTATTGCCCGGCGAACGCTTTGCCCGCCACGATGTCGTTGTCCGGGGTGAGCGCCGTGGCAGAGAACACCTCCTCGTCGACGATCGGCCCGGCGGGGCTGCTCAGCACCTGCGCGAAGGTCTGGTCGTTCGCCGCTTTCAGGGTGAACACGACGGTGGTGGGGTCCGGGGCTGCGGTGCTGGCCAGGTTGCCGAGCAGCGAGGACGGCCCGTTGGCGTCGGCGATCTTGACCTGGCGGTCGAAGGAGAACTTCACGTCCGACGACGTGAGGTCGTGCCCGTTGGCCCACTTCAGACCCGGCTTCAACTTCACGGTGTACTCCGTGGGTGAGGTGAACGACGCCGACTCCGCGATGTCGGGTGCCACGTCGGGGCTGCCCAGCGGGGTGTTCATCAGGAACGGGTACACCTGGTTCATCACCGCGAACGACCCGGCGTCGTAGGAGCCGGCCGGATCGAGCGAGGTGATCTTGTCGGTCGTGCCGACGGTCAGGGTGGCGCCGGAGGCGGACGTACCACCGGTGGACGAGCCGCCGCCGCACGCGGCGAGCAGCAGGGCAGCGGCGGCGAGACCCGCGGTGGCGGCGAGTGCGCGGGTGGGCCGGGTCGAAAGGTGAGTCATGGCAGCTCCATTGGCAAGTCGAGGTGTGCTGGACCGGATTATGTCGGCTGAGGGCCGGTCGACGCGAAATTGTTGCAGTAAACGAGGGATTCCGGACGACCCGACCCACCTGTGACCCATTCGTTGCGACGTCAGTCTCCAGACAGCAGCGCCCGCGCGAGACGATATCCGGACCCGAAGGCCGCCTCCACCCGCGGCTTGGTCGACCAGCCGTCGCCGCACACGCCCAGGCCGTCGGCGGTCAGCAGGTACGGCTGCTCCCGGGCGCCCTGCGGCTTGGCGAAGCTCCAGCGGTGCATCGACACCAGGGTCGGTACCGTCGAGGCGTCCAGCCCGATGATCCGCCGGAGCCGGGCCAGCATTGGGTTGATCCCGGAGTCGGGGTCGGCCAACCGGGCCGCGGCGAACTCCGTCGTCGAGTGCACCACCAGCACCGGAGCCCGGTCGCCGCGCCGCAACCCGTCGTCGATCACGAACGCCACGGTGTCGTCGCCGTTGACGAAGATGGCGTCCCGCGGGCTCCAGCTGCGCTCCGGCCAGATGGAGGTCAGGACCAGCACTGGGTCGTACCTGGCGTCGAGCGCGTCGTAACCGGCCAGCTCCGGCGGCAGCAGCCGGCGCGCCTGGGGATCGGGCATGGCCAGCACCACGGTGTCGGCGCGCCGACCGTCGACCGCGAGCCGGCCGTCGGATCGCGTGACGGCGGCCACCGGGTGGTGCGACTCGACCTCGATCCCGTGCGTCAGGTCGACGACCAAGGTCCTCAGCCCACCTGGCGCCGCCCAGCGCATCGGCCCGGTCTTGACGTCCTCGCCGGCGTCGGAGCGCACCGCGAAGGTGTCGGTCCACGGTCGGGCCAGCCCGCGGCGCTCCCAGTCCCGCACCACCGCGGTGAAGGTGGGGTCCTCGGCTGTGAAGTACGACGCCCCGACGTCGACCGGCCGGCCGGCGAAGGTCCGTACGCCCATCCGGCCACCGAGCTTGCGGCCGCGGTCGAGCAGCACGACCTCGCGGCCGGCGTCGACCAGCACCCGCGCGCACGCCGCCCCCGAGATGCCGCCACCGACCACGATCGTGAGTCCCATGGGCAGATCCTGCTCCACCGCTCCTACCCGCCTGCTCCACCGCGGCGACCGGCGCTCACATCCGGGTCAGCACGATGGCACTGCGGGTGCGCAGCACGCCCGGATAGCGGCGGATGGCCCCGAGCACGGACTCGAAGTGCGACGCGTCGGCGGCGCGGACCAGCAAGATCCCGTCGGCGTCACCGGTGACGGTGAAAGCCTCGACGACCTCGGGGATCGAACCGACCATGATGCGCATCTCGTCCGGCGGGATCTGACCGTCGCAATAGATCTCGACGAAGGCCTCGATCGTCCAGCCCAGCGCCCCCGGATCGAGGACCACCGTGAAGTGCTGGATCACGCCCTCCGCCACGAGCCGGTCGACTCGTCGCTTCACCGCCGGAGTGGACAGACCGACCCGTGTGCCCAGCGAAGCGAAGCTCGCCCGGCCGTTCTCGGTGAGATGCGCAATGATCAGGCTGTCCAACTCGTCGATACGCAAGAACGTTTCCTCAGTTTCGTCTTTGTCGGTATAGATCACCGTAGGTCCCGACCCTATCCTTGAGTACATGTCGCGAGCACCCCACCTGACCCAGGTCAGCGCCGGACGTCGGACCCGACGCCGCCGGCACTACCTGATGTGCGCTCCGCGCTACTTCGAGGTGACCTACGCGATCAACCCGTGGATGGATCCGAGCGTCCCGGTCGACCCCGACCGCGCCCTCGCCCAGTGGCTGCGGCTGGTGGACGTCTACCGGCGGCTCGGCCACCGCGTCGACCTGCTCGATCCCGTTCCCGGCCTCCCCGACATGGTCTTCGCCGCCAACGGCTCCACGGTGATCGACGGCCGGGTCCTCACTGCCTCCTTCGTCGCCCCGCAGCGGCGCGCCGAGGCGGCCCACCACGCGGCTTGGCACCGGGCCCACGGGTCGTCCTACCGCCAGCAGCTCCAGCAGCCGCCGTCGGCGGTCAACGAGGCCGAGGGTGACTTCGCGGTCCTCGCCGACGTGGTCCTCGCCGGCTACGGGTTTCGCACCACCCTCGACGCGCACGCCGAGCTGGGTCGCCTCACCGGGCGCGAGGTAGTCAGCCTGGAGCTCGTGGACCCGCGGTTCTACCACCTCGACGTCGCCCTCTGCGTGCTCGACGACCGACGCCACCACATCGCGTACCTGCCCGAGGCGTTCAGCCCCGAAAGTCGGCAGATCCTGATCGACCGGTTCCCCGACGCGATCATCGCCGGCGTCGACGACGCCCTCGCGTTCGGCCTCAACGCGGTCAGCGACGGTCGCCACGTGATCTTGCCCCCGGGGCCGGACGCGTTCGCCGCCGCCCTCACCTCGGCCGGCTACCAGCCGATCTTCGTCGACCTCTCCGAACTCGCCAAGGGCGGCGGCTCGGTGAAGTGCTGCACCCAGGAGATCCGACCGGCTCGTCGGCCGGCGCTTGGCCGTACGCCCCCGGCTGCCCCCACCACTTCCCCCGCCCCGCAACGACTCTGACCCGCACCACGATCACGAAAGGAACCCCGGCCATGACCGTTGTCGATCTTGCTCGGAACGCCACCGATGAGGTGCTGCACACCACCGAGCGCTACGTCGCCCACAACTACCACCCGCTCGAGGTCGTCGTCGCCCGGGCGCACGGCGCCGTGGTCACCGATCTGGAAGGGCGGGACTACCTCGACTTCCTGGGTGGCTACTCCGCGACCAACTTCGGCCACGGCCACCCCGCCCTGGTCGCGGCCGCCCGGGCCCAGCTCGACCGCGTCACCCTGACCAGCCGCGCCTTCCACAACGACCAGCTCGGCCCGTTCGCCGCCGACCTGGCCGCCCTGGTGGGCAAGGAGATGGTGCTGCCGATGAACACCGGCGCCGAGGCGGTCGAATCGGGGATCAAGGTGGCCCGCAAGTGGGGCTACGAGGTCAAGGGCGTGCCGGACGGTCGGGCCCAGATCATCGTGGCCGGTGGCAACTTCCACGGCCGCACGACGACGATCATCAGCTTTTCCGACGACCCGGACGCCCGGGCGGGGTACGGGCCGTACACCCCGGGCTTCCGCACCGTGCCGTACGGCGACCTGGCGGCCCTCGCGGCAGCCATCACCCCCGACACCGTGGCGGTGCTCCTCGAGCCGATCCAGGGCGAGTCGGGTGTGATCATCCCACCGGCGGACTATCTGCCCGGGGTGCGCGCGCTGACCCGCGAGCACCGCGTGCTGTTCATCGCCGACGAGATCCAGTCGGGTCTCGGCCGGACGGGACGCACCCTGGCCTGCGAGCACGACGGCGTCGAAGCCGACCTGTACCTGCTGGGCAAGGCACTCGGCGGCGGCATCGTGCCCGTGTCGGCGGTGGTCGGTGATGCCGACATCCTCGGCGTGCTGCGGCCCGGCACCCACGGCAGCACCTTCGGCGGCAACCCGCTGGCCTCGGCCGTCGGGCACGCCGTGGTCCGCCTGCTGCAGACCGGGGAGTTCCAGCAGCGCGCGGCCTCCCTCGGTGAGCAGTTGGCCGACGGGCTGCAGCGCCTGGTCGGGCACGGGGTCGTAGGCTTCCGCAGCCGTGGTCTCTGGGCAGGCATCGACGTCGACCCGGCGATCGGCACCGGCCGCGACGTGTGCAACCGGCTGGTCGCTCACGGCGTGCTGGCCAAGGACACCCACGGCTCGACCCTGCGTTTCGCGCCACCGATCGTGATCACCGAAGCCCAGCTCGACCACGGCCTCCGCGAGCTCGGCGCGGTCCTCGCGGCGGGCTGAGGCGGGGCCAGGGAAACCAAGTTAACCTGGTTGCCAGTCGCTGTGCATGGTAGATCTGCCATGCACAGCGAAGAGAAACCAGGTTAACTTGGTTTCCCCGAAGACAGCAGCCTCGACCGCACCTGACCCTCGGTCGGCCCGGCGAGCTTGGCGATCATGGTGACCCGGTAGAGATCGCGTAACTCAGGAACAGCGCCGCTCGGTCCGACCGCGGATCACACGGCGACGGGAGCGCACGGGTCACCCCTCGGCGCGTTCGACCAGGAACACGGGGATCTCTCGGTCGGTCTTCTCCTGGTAGTCCGCGTAGTCGGGGAAGGCCGACACCGCCCGCTCCCACCACACCGCGCGCTCCTCGCCCGTCAGCTCGCGGGCGACGGCGTCGAACGGTTCCGGACCGTCCTGCACCATCAACGCCGTCGGGTCGGCCCTGAGGTTGTGGTACCAGACCGGGTGGGTCGGTGCACCACCCTGGGAGGCCACCATCGCGTACGCCCCGTCGTGCTCGACCCGCATCAGCGGGGTCTTGCGCAGCTTGCCGCTCTTGTTGCCCCGGGTCGTGAAAATCACCACCGGTCGACCCGTGTCACGCAGCGTGTTGCCCTCACGGCCGCCCGTGCGCTCGTAGAGCTCGACCTGGTCGCGCACCCAGGCTTGGGGACTCGGTTCGTACTCACCCGTCAGCATCTGGCCATGCTAGATCCGTGCTCGAGACTGCCGTTGTGGGGTTGGTTTCCGTCATCCATTGACGCCGCCGACACAGCAGGAGTTGGGTGGCAAACGCCAGTTCAACGGAGAAAGGCACGCACATGTTCAGACGTACTTTGGGGGTCTCGCTCGCCGTCGCCGCCCTCACGGCTGGGGCCCCGATCTCGGCCTCGGCCTCCCCGGCCCTCACGGCCAGCACCCACAGCCAGGCGGCCAAGGTCACGACCCTGACCACCAAGGTCAGCTTCCCGTTCGGGGTCGCTTTCAACCGCGGCCACGTCTACGTCGCCGACGGCGGTAACGCGACCGTCTCGCGACTCAGCGGATCCCGTCTCGTGACGGTCGCCAAGGGCCCGCAGGGCGAGGGCAACGACGTGGCGGGGCTCGCCTTCTCACGCGACGGTCGCACGATCGCCTACACGACGAGTCTCGCCGACCACAGCAAGACCACGCTGGAGGTCCGCGGACCGTACGGTTCTCGACAGAGCGTGAACCTCGCGGCGTACGAGAAGGCGGTGAACCCGGACAAGTCCACCCATTACGGCGTCGACCACCCCAGCCAGTGCGTCAAGAACGAGCTGGCCAAGCTCGGGACGGACGCGCCACCGGTGAACTACACCGGCGAGGTGGACTCGCATCCCTACGCCGTGGCGGCCTACGGCAAGAGCTCGTGGATCGTTGCGGACGCCGGCGGCAACGACCTGGTCAAAGTCGACCGTCGCGGCAAGATCAGCAAAGTCGCCGTACTACCGCGGCAGCCCTACCGGGTCACTTCCGCCGGCGCGGTCGCGCTCGGGCTCGCGGCCAACTCCTGCCTGGTCGGCACGGTCTACAACTTCGAGGCGGTGCCGACGGGCGTCGACGTCGGTCGCGACGGCTGGCTCTACGTCACCACTCTCGCCGGCGGCCCCGAGAGCCCGGCCCTGGGTGCGCGCAGCAAGGTCTACCGGGTCAACCCATGGACGGGCCACGCCTACGTCGTGGCCCGTGGTCTCTCCGGGGCGACCGACCTCGCGATCGGCCAGGGCGGCCGGATCTTTGTCACCGAGTACTACTCGGGTGAGGTGTCGGTGATCAGGCACGGCCAGGCCCGCACGCTGGCGAAGGTGCCGCAGGCGGTGTCGATCGCCGCCACGAATAAGGCCCTGTACGTCGGCACCACGGCCGCGCTCGGGCCCCAGGGTCCGATCGGCACGGGATCGATCGTCGAGATTCGTTGATCACACCAAGGGTTCGGTGATCAGGAGCCCGTGTAGAAGGCCGTCGTCGCAGCGGCGGCCCTCTCCGCATCGGCCGGATCGGTGCCGAAGGCGATGCTCGCGTCGGCCCACCGGCGGCTGCTCTCGGTGACGAACTCCCGCCCCTCGGGCCCGGCGGTCCAGGCTGCCGCCTCGGCCGGATCGACAGCGGTACCCGTCGACAGATGAAGGCGAAGCCCGAGGGTGAACAACAGGTCCCACCCGACGCCGACCGCACCCGGGCCGAACTGGGTCCAGCGCTCGTCATCCACGCGAGCAACGTGGGTCAGCTGGAGGTTTGTCCGGCCGTCGGACTCGGTCAACGCCAACTCGACCCAGCTGACCTCCTCGCCGTACTCCCAGGTGATCAGGAAACCGGCAGGCGGATCGCAGCTCAGCACCTCACCGCCGGCGTTGCCCTCGAGCTGGTAGCGACCGCCCACCTCGAGATCCCCGGTGACCGGGAGGAACCAGCGCGGAAGCCGTTCGGGATTGGTGCACGCGTCGAAAATATCGGTGCGGTCCGCGTCGTAGGTCTGGCTCACCACGAGCGTCTGGGCCTCCCCTGTCTCGAGCGTGCGCGAGCCGACGGTGCGGGACACTGCGTCGATCTGGTGGGCGACGTCGATCATGGTGTGCCTCTCGTGACTGGTGGGGTGGTGACAGGTGGTGCGGACGTGGTCGAGCGCCGGGTGCTTCGGCCGCGCTTCAGCTCGGTACTGAGCGCGTCGAGCCGCTGGGTCCAGGCACCGCGCACCTGGTCGAGCCAGGCGTCGACCTCGACGAACGGCTCAGTGCTGACGGTGTAGAGGCGTCGTGCGCCCTCGGGGCGTACGGTCGCGAATCCGTGTTCACGCAGGACTCTGAGGTGCTGCGAAACGGCCGGCTGGGTGATCCCGAACTCGTTTTGCACGACCGCGCTGACCTCACCTGCCGATCGCTCTCCGGCCCCTAACAGCTCGAGGATGCGCCGGCGAACCGGGTCACCGAGGACGTCGAACGCGTGCACGGGTACATATTGCAGCCGTTGCTTATATAAGTCAAGCCTGTATTATTTGGGGGCGGCCGCTAAAGACGACGTGGCGGGTCTGGGGGCGCGCCTGGCCCGCCATCCGCCGGACCAGAGCCAGGAGTCTACGAATCACGACGCCCCGGCCGACGTGCTGGGACGTGCTGACCGTGGGTATGCGCGTGACCCGCGGAGCGTTGGCTCAGTAGCCGGGCATCGACGACTGCCGGAGCACCAGGTCGCAGGGGTGCAGCACCAGGCCCGAACCCAGCTCGGCGCCGTCGATCGCCTGCAGCAGCTGGTTGGCGGCCCGCTGGCCGAGCATCATCAGGTTGGGGTCGATCGTCGTCAGCGGCGGCCGGGACGCGGCCGCCATCACGTCCCAGTTGTCGAAGCCGACGACGGCCACGTCGTCGGGGACCGTGACCCCGGCGTCGCGCAGCTCGTCCAGGACGCCGCGAGCCACCTGGTCGCTGCCGCAGAAGATCCCGTCGACCCGTTCGGCCATCGACCGGCCGAGCAGCAGGTGGGCCGCACTCCGCCCCCAGGCCTCGCTCCACTCCCCGAGCAGTACGTGCTCGGGCCGCAGGCTCAGCCCGGCCTCCGCCAGGGCCCGCTCGGCCCCTTGCTGCCGGAGCCGGGTGGACAGGTGCCGGGCGGGTCCGCTCACGTAGGCAATGCGTTGCCGACGGACGGCGAGCAGGTGACAGACGGCTAGCTCGGCCCCCTGCACGTCGTCGTAGTTGATCGAGAGGTCGGCCGGGTCTTCCGACCGGGTCAGTACGTAGACCACCGGCACCGGGAGCCGTCCCAGGCTCGGGCGGGGATCGGCCCGTCGGCCGGTCACGAAGACGCCGTCGACCCGGCGGCTCAATAGTTCCTGCAGATAGTGGCGTTCGCGCAGCGGGTCACCCCGACTGTCGCAGAGCAGGGTGGAGACGCTGCCGGCCCCCAGGCTGTCCTCGATCCCCATCATCAACGGCATGGTGAACCGCCCGAAGCTGTCGCTGGTGAGCACTCCCGCCGTGTAGGTCCGACCCTCGATCAGGCTCCTGGCCAGGTGGTTCGGTCGGAAGCCGAGCTGGTCGGCGGCCCGTTGGACGCGCAGCCGGGTCTCCTCGCGCAGCTGACCGCGACCGTTCAGGGCCTTGGACACCGTGCCGTTCGACACGCCGGCCAGCAGCGCGACGTCGTGCACGGTTGGCGTCGACCCCGAACTAGCCACAGGACCTCCTCAGGCAGGGCCGACGACGCGGTGCGGACGGTTCGTCCGCCACCATCATCGTCAACATCATCGTGAACCGGAGGCCGTCGGGCACAACAGGCTTGACCATGCTCCGGAACGGCGACTACTGTCCGGCACAGAAACCCTTTTCCGATGTTTCCGTGCGGGGAGCATAACGAGAGAGGGACCCAGCAGCAACGACGACGCCCAGGAGGCCTGCACCAGATGAGAAGTCGATTTGTTGGAGTAGCGGCGGCGCTCGCGAGCGTGGCGCTGCTGGCCAGCGCCTGCGGCGGCCAGGACGCAGGCGGCAACGCGAGTAGTCCGGGTGAGCCCACCGGGACGATCACGGTCTGGGCCCGGGACTCGCAGCAGGGCTTCATGAACAACCTGGTCACGCTCTACAACAAGAGCCACCAGGTGCAGGCCAAGGTGACGATCGTGCCGGCCGCCAACTTCGTGCAGAAGCTAGGGACGGCGGCCTCGTCGAACTCGGGGCCCGACGTCGCCTCGATCGACCTGGTCTACGCGCCCTACTTCGCCTCGGCTGGGGCGTTGGAGGACATCACCGACCTGGCGAACTCGCTGCCCTACAAGGACGCCCTGAGCCCTTCGCACCGCCGGCTCTCGACCTACGAGGGCGCCACCTACGCCCTCCCCTTCACCGCGGAGGCCTCGGCGCTCTACTACAACAAGGACCTGTTCAAGAAGGCCGGCCTCAACCCCGAGAAGCCACCCACCACCTACGCCGAGATGCGCCAGGCGGCCAAGAAGATCTCGGCCCTGGGTAACGGCTACTACGGATTCACCTTCGCCGGCGCCTGCGGTGGCTGCAACGTGTTCGAGTTCACCCCGCACGTCTGGGCCAGCGGGGGCGACGTCTTGTCCGAGGACGGCAAGCAGGCCACCTTGGACTCGCCGGAGGTGACCGCAGGACTCCAGCTCTATCGCGACATGTACACCGACGGTTCTATCCCCAACGCCGCCAAGAACGACGCCGGCACCCAGCAGATCCCGCTGTTCACCAGCGGTAAGGTCGGGATGACCCCGCTCGGAGCGTTCGCCATTCCCACCATGGAGAAAGCGAAAATCAACTTTGGGGTCACCCCGATCCCGGGTAAAGACGGGGGGGAGTCGTCCTTCGCGGGGGGCGACGTGATCTCGGTGATGTCAGGTACCAAGAACAAGGCCGGAGCGCAGGACTTCGTCAAGTGGGCCACCGACGAGGAGGCCCAGACCTTCCTCGCCAAGAACGGCAGCGTGCCCGTTCGGACCGACCTGGTGTCCAAGATCTACGACCCCCAGGGTCCGGCGTACGTAGTATTCGGCCGACTGATGGGCATCGGCAAGACGCCGTACAGCGTGGTCGAGAACCCGATCTTCAACGACAACAACGGGCCCTGGATCAAGATGATCAACACAGCAGTCTTCGGCGGTGACATCGCCGCGGCTCAGGGCGCGGCTCAGAAGGCAGCGCAGGCGTTGATCGACGCCGGCTAGTTCTGGCCCGGGGCGGCCGGCCGTTCGTGTCAGCCGCCCCGGCTCCGCTGCCCATCTCATCCACCCGTGAGGACACGCCCATGACCTCGATCGCGCCGCGGATCGATGCACCCGATCCGAAGACCGCGAACCGAGCGCCCACGCGCCGGCGCCGGATGCGGGCCAGTCGACGCCGCCAGCTGATCGGTCTCGGCATGGCCAGCCCGGCGATCGCGCTGATCGTCGTGTTCTTCCTGGTCCCGCTGGTGCTGACCTTCTGGATCTCGCTACACAACTGGCCGCTGCTGGGCCGGCCACGCTTCACCGGCTTGGACAACTACTCCCGAGCGCTGAAGGACGCCAACTTCCATGCGGCCCTGAAGTTCACGCTGCTCTACACCGCGGTGATCACCCCGATCCTGTTCCTGCTCGGCCTCGGGCTGGCGATGCTCGTGCGCCGGAAGGTACGGGCCGCCCGGGTCTTCCAGTCGATCTTCTTCATGCCGGTGTGCATCGGGTTGGCCGCCGGGTCGTTCCTCTGGCTCTACCTCGGACAGTCCCAGATCGGCCCCCTGTTCGACCTGTTGCGCCGGTCGGGGATCGTGGCGGCCGACGGCAACATCTTCGCCGCCAAATGGCCCGCGCTGCTGATGGTCATCGCGATGGTGACCTGGAAGGTCGTCGGACTGCAGATGCTGCTGCTGCTCTCCGGACTCCAGTCGATCCCCGACGACGTGCTGGAGGCGGCTCGAATCGACGGCGCGAGCCGCTGGCAGTCGTTCCTGCACGTCACGGCGCCGTTGCTGCGGCCGACGCTCGCGCTGGTGCTCGTCTTCTCGGTCGCCGGGTCGTTGCTGGCCTTCGACCAGTTCTACATCATGACCGGCGGCGGCCCGACCAACCAGACGATCACCGCCGTCTACACGATCTACCGCAACTCGTTCATCTCCTTCAAAATCGGCTACGGGGCCGCCCTCTCGGTCTTCCTGATGCTCATCCTCGCGATGGTCAGCGCGGTCCAGATGCTGCTGCTCCGCAACTCCGACCACGGCTGAGAAAGGACTCACCATGATCAGCCACGTCCGCGATCTCCGCTCGGCGCTGCCGGCCGCCGCCTGGTGGGTGGTCTGCGTCTGTCTCGCGATCGCCTTCCTCTACCCGCTCTATGTGATGCTGGTGATGGCGCTCAAGGGTCCCGCAGAAGCCGGGATGATCCCCCCGACCTTCTTCCCCCACACCCCCGGCCTGGAGAACTTCCGCCACCTGGCCAGCGTCCAGGGCCTCAACGTCTTCGGCAACCTGGGCAACTCGATCATGGTCACCCTGGCGGCCACAGCCGGCACCATCGTGGTGTCCACCCTGGCCGGCTACGCGCTGGCCCGGGCTCGCTTCCCCGGCAGCAACGTGGTGTTTTTCGTCATCCTCGCCACCTTCATGATCCCGTTCCAAGCGATCATCACCCCGCTGTTCATGGTGCTGAAGACCCTGCAGCTCAACAACTCGCTGCTGGGTCTGACCATCGTGTACATCACCTTCAACCTGCCGTTCGGGCTGTTCATCATGCGCAACTCGTTCGCTGCGGTGCCGATGACCCTGGAGGAGGCCGCCCAGGTGGACGGATGCGGGGTGTTGCGAGCACTGCGCCACATCATCCTGCCGATTGTGCTGCCTGGAGTGATCACCACCGGTCTGCTGACCTTCTTCGCCAGCTGGAACGAGTTCTTCGCCGCCCTGATCCTGATCACCGATCAAGACAAGTTCACCCTGCCGGTCACCCTGACCCTGGTCTCCAGTGGTCAGTTCGGCTCGATCAACTGGGGTTCGCTGCAAGCCGGGGTGGCCCTGACGATCATCCCCTGCATCGTGATTTACGTGCTGCTGCAGCGCTACTACGTCAGCGGCATGCTGAGCGGAGCTGTGAAGTGACGGCTCCGACGTCATCTCGTCGTGAGTTCACCCGACCCCGAGCCCAGCCCGTCCCCGATCCCAGCCTCAGGAGTGACCCAGCCATGAACGACCGTCCGGCAGTTCAGCCGGGACCCGTCCACCTCACCGACACCAGTCGAGTCGCCTACCGTCCGGCCACCCGCGGTGCGATCACCGGTGGGCTGTGGGCCGAACGGCGACAGGTCAACCGCGACGTCAGCGTGCCGCAGGCCTGGGACCGGTTGCACGCGGCCGGGAACTTCGCCAACCTCGAGCTCGCGGCGGGGATCGCCACCGGGGACTACACCAACGACCTTCCGTTCCTCGACAGTGATCTCTACAAGTGGTTGGAGGCAATCGGCTGGACGCTCGCCGACCCGGACCTGACCGCGGCCTCGACCGAGCAGCTGCAGGATTACCTCAAGGAGTCCTGCACGCTGCTGGAGTCGGCTCAGGAGGAGGACGGCTACCTGGACTCGAACTTCCAGGTGCGCACGCCCGGCCGTCGCTGGCACGACCTGCGATGGGGGCACGAGCTCTACTGTGCGGGCCATCTGATGCAGGCGGCCGTGGCGCTGCACCGCACCACCGGCGACGACCGACTGCTCGCGATCACCCGGCGGGTGGCCGATCTGGTGGTCGCCACGTTCGGTAGCGGTGCGGGTCAGATCGACGGCGTCTGCGGACATCCTGAGATCGAGACCGCCCTGGTCGAGCTCTACCGCGAGACCGGGGAGCAGAGCTACCTCGACACCGCGCAGTACTTCATCGACCGGCGCGGCGCCGGGCTGCTCGGGGCCGACCGGTTCGGTCGGCACTACTGGCAAGATCATCTTCCGGTCCGGGAGGCGCCGGCGGTGGAGGGTCACTCCGTGCGCCAGCTGTACCTGCTCGCCGGGGTCGCCGACCTCTACGTCGAGGCGGGTGACGACACCCTGCTCGAGGCCGCGGTACGGCTGTGGCACGAGATGGTCGCGACCAAGACCTACCTGACCGGCGGGATCGGGGCCCACCACTCCGACGAGGCCTTCGGTGACCCCTACGAGCTGCCCAACGAGCGCAGCTACTGCGAGACCTGCGCGGCCATCGCGTCGATCATGTTCTCCTGGCGCCTGCTGATGATCACCGGCGAGGCCCGCTACGCCGACCTGATCGAACGCACGCTCTACAACGGTTTCCTGGGCGGGTTGTCGTTAGACGGTCAGCGCTACATCTACGCCAACCCGCTACAGGTCCGCGAAGGTCACGTGGCGGCCGGCAGCGATCACGACTATGCCCGCGCCCCGTGGTTCCGCTGCGCCTGCTGCCCGCCCAACGTGATGCGCACGCTCGCCTCGCTGGAGCACTACGTGGTGCTGGCCAACGACGACGAGGTGAAGCTGCACCAGTACGTCCCCGGTGTCTACGGTGCGGCCGTGGCCGGTGGTGAGGCGACGCTGCGGGTAGACACCGACTACCCCTGGGAGGGTCGGGTCACCGTGGTGACCGACGAAGTCCCCGGCGGACCCTGGGGGCTGACGCTCCGCATCCCGCAGTGGGCCGAGCTGGGGTCGCTGAGCGTGAACGGGGAGCCGCTGGCCGCCGTGCCCACCGACGGTTGGGTACGGGTGGATCGGGAGTGGCGTGCTGGCGACACCCTGGTGCTGGAGCTGCCGCTGACCCCACGGTTCGTCCGGGCCGACCCGCGGGTCGACGCGGCTCGAGGCTGCGTGGCCCTGGAGTACGGTCCGCTCGTCTACGCGCTCGAAGCCGTCGACAACGCGGGACACCGACTCGACGACGTCGTGGTCGACACCGCGACAGCGCCGGTGGTCGGGCCGGTGGTGGCCGAGCTCGGCGGGGTCCTGACGATCGAGGCCCAGGCGATGGTCCGCGGAGTGGCCCGGCCGTGGTGGCCCTACCCGTCCGCGGGGTCAGCGCCAATCCCGACCAGCGGCAGGACGACGCTGCGCGCGGTCCCCTACTACGCCTGGGGCAACCGCGCTCCGGGCGCGATGCGGGTGTGGATCCCGGCCCAGTGACGGGGGGTGCGCTTGCCACCGCGACGCACGACGACCACGAGAATCCCGACCAACATCGCCGCGACGACGATCACCAGGACGTCGGACGTCAGCTGGTCAGCCTGTCGGCCGACGAAGCCGAGCAGGTCGAACGCGGCGTGCAGCACGATCGTCGGCCACAGGCTGTCGGTGAGCAGCACCACCAGCCCCGCCAGCAGCCCGAACAGGAACGCGAACCCGATCTGGCGCAGGCTGGCCGCCGCACTCTGGGCGGGGTTGATCGCCGCGGCCGAGTGAGCGACGGCGAACGAGAGGGCCGAGACGAGCACGGCGACACCGCGGCCCCGGGCGAGCAGCATCCGCAACAGCACCCCACGGAAGATCGTCTCCTCCACCGCACCGACGAGCAGGGCGAGGCCGACGTACCCCAACCAGGCCGCCGGTCCGCTCGGCACGAAGCCCCGGATCCCTGCCCCGACGGAGACGAGCAGGACAACCGGGACAACGAACGCAGCGAGCGAGCGGCGCGGGACGCGGAAGCCGAGACCCGCCCACCGCCGCCCGACGGCGGCCCAGGCCGCCAGCCCGACCGCAATCGGGACGAAGGCCACGGCCACCGGGACGTAGCCGGCGACGCCCAGCAGGGCGCAGGCGGTTCCCACGACCGCCAGCAGCACGATCAAGACGGTCGTCACCCCGACCACGATCAGGTAGGGGTGGCGGGTGGGTTGCGGTGTGCTCATCGTGGCGCCTTCGGTAGAATACGGGTGTATTAGGACTGAGAATACACATGTATCCACATCAGCGCCAGGGGGTCAGATGCCGAGCAGGGAGCGCGTGGCGGAGTACACCGAAGCCGCGCTGCGGATCGTCACCCGCGACGGGCTGCCTGCGGTGTCGTTCCGGACCGTCGCCGCCGAGTCCGGCTGGTCGCTCGGATCGGTGCAGAAGGCCTTCCCGACCAAGAACGACTTGCTGGCTGCCACCCTGGCCCACGCCCAGCAACGCGTGGTCGGGCAGGTCGGACCCGAGCCGGGCCGACCCACCTTGTTCGGCTGGCTGGTCGACCTGGTCCTCGCGACCCTGCCCCTGGACGACGAGCGCCGCAGCGCTGTGTTGATCGGGGTGGCCTTCAGCGACCGCGCCCCCTTCGACTCCGACATCGCGGCCTCGCTCGCCGCCTGGGACACCGAGCTCCGCGACCGACTCTGCCTCCTGTTCGCGCGGGCCCAGCACGAAGGAGAGCTATCCCTGGTCGTCGACCGCGGCCGGCTGGCTCGGTCCGTCCTGGCCCTGGCCGCAGGACTGGCGACCCAGCTGCTGTACGACCCGGCCCCTCCGAGCGAGGTCGAGGCGACGGTCGCCCAGGCGATCGGATCGTTGCTCACCGGTGGCACCAGCTGAGCCCAGAGCGGAGCGGTGAGGCCCAGGTGCGCATCGGCACATCCAGGCGAAAATCGCTGTGCATCGGTTGGCTGCGTGCCAAGGCGAGGAGATGCAGACGGTGTACGAGGCCGCGGGTGGGGACGTCGGACTGCTGCGACTGGCGGCGGCCTGGCACGCGCGAGTCCTGGACGACGAGATCGTGAGCCACGCCTTCAGCCACGGCTTCCACCCCGACCACACTCGGCGGTTGGCGGCCTACTGGGCAGAAGCGGTCGGCGGACCGCCGACCTTCACCACCGAGATGGGTGACGAGACCAGCGTGGTGCGGATCCACAGTGGCAACGGGCCCCACCACGAGATGGACCAGCGGGCGATCGCGTGTTTCGACCAGGCGCTGGCTGACGTCGGTCTCGACAAGAGTCCCGCGGGCCCGGTCCGGCACGACGACTTCGCGTGGTCCACGACGACCGTGCTGGCGCGCCGACGTCGGGTGCCAGGTCTGGAGCGTCGAGGTCAGCCGGCCGGCGGTGGTCGACGCACGGCACAACCTGGCCGATGTCGCCGACCGGATGCACTTCTCCGCGGGATCGGTCGAGGGTGCCCTGCGGGTGGCCGCCGACCGGCGAGTCGATCGGGGCGCGCGGCGCC
>JBPCRP010000106.1:0-44126 GCA_050996715.1 Propionibacteriaceae bacterium | reverse complement strand
CGCCGGGGAGTGCGACGACCTCAAGGCGAAGCTGGCTGCGGTCTCCGAGGGCAGGTCCTTCCTCCTCCAGGGCGGCGACTGTGCCGAGACGTTCGACGGAGTGACCGCCGACAACGTCCGCAACAAGCTCCGGGTGCTGCTGCAGATGGCGGTGGTGCTCACCTACGCCGCGTCCGTGCCGGTGGTCAAGCTCGGCCGGATCGCGGGGCAGTACGCCAAGCCGCGCTCCTCCGACGACGAGACCCGCGACGGCGTCACCCTGCCGGCGTACCGCGGCGACGCCGTCAACGGCTTCCCCTTCACGCCCGAGTCGCGGATCCCCGACCCGGCGCGGCTCGTGGAGGTCTACCACTCCTCGGCCGCCACGCTGAACCTCGTGCGCGCCTTCGTCACCGGCGGGTACGCCGACCTGCGCCAGGTGCACACCTGGAACACCGATTTCGTGCGGAGCTCACCGGTCGGGCGCCGCTACGAGAAGATCGGGGAGGAGATCGAGCGTGCGCTGACGTTCATGCAGGCGATCGGTGCCGACCCCGACGAGTTCCACCGCGTCGACTTCCACTCCAGCCACGAGGCGCTGATCCTGGAGTACGAGCACGCGCTCACCCGGATCGACTCCCGCACCCAGCTGCCGTACGACACCTCGGGTCACTTCGTCTGGATCGGCGAGCGCACCCGTCAGCTCGACGGAGCCCATGTGGAGCTGCTGCGCACCGTCCGCAACCCGCTGGGCGTGAAGCTCGGCCCGACCACTACCGCCGACACGGCCTTGGAGCTCGCCGACCGGCTGGACCCTGAGCAGGAGCCGGGCCGGATCACCTTCATCACCCGGATGGGGGCCGGCAAGATCCGCGACATCCTGCCTGAGGTGGTGTCCAAGGTGACCGCGAGCGGGCGCCAGGTCGCCTGGGTCTGCGATCCGATGCACGGCAACACCTTCGAGGCCCGGAACGGCTACAAGACGCGCGCGTTCTCCGACGTGATCGAGGAGTTGCACGGGTTCTTCGACGTGCACGAGGAGCTCGGCACCTGGCCGGGGGGCGTGCACGTGGAACTGACCGGCGACGACGTGACCGAGTGCGTCGGGGGTGGCGACGACCTGGTCGAGGCCGACCTGGTGAACCGGTACGAGACGTTGTGCGACCCGCGGCTGAACCGGAATCAGAGCCTCGAGCTGGCCTTCACCATCGCGCAGCGGCTGACCGACGGGCGAATCCGCCGGACCAACGCGGTGCAGGCGTTCACCCCCCTGCTGCCGTGAAGCTCACCGCCGCGGTCGAGCGGCCGGCCGTGGTCGACCTCCGCTCCGACACCGTCACCCGACCTACCGAGGCCATGCGAACCGCGATGCTGATGGCCCCGGTGGGCGACGACGTCTACGCCGAGGACCCGACGATCACCGAGCTCGAGCGCCGGGTCGCCGCCGCCTTCGGAAACGAGGCGGCGTTGTTCTGCACGACCGGGTCGCTGGCCAACCTGCTCGGCGTCCGGTCGTTGGTCGAGCCTGGCCAGGAGGTGATCTGCGACGTCGAGGCGCATATCGCCCGCGCCGAGATGGGCGCCCACGCCGCCGTCTTCGGCACCACGATGCGCACCTTCCCGGCGGTGCGCGGGCTTGCCGACCCCGACGCGATGGCCACCATGATCACTGCCGACGCCGGACCCTATCTGGTGTCCACGGGAGCGGTGGCGATCGAGAACACGCACAACTTCGGCGGTGGCACGGTGCAGCCCATCGACGCGCTGCGGGCGATCTCGGATCTCTGCCTGGACCGCGGGGTGGGCCGCCACCTCGACGGGGCTCGGCTGTGGAACGCGCACGTCGCCACCGGGACGCCCTTGATCGACTACGGCGCGCTCTACGACACGATCAGCGTCTGCTTCTCCAAGGGACTGGGGGCTCCGGTCGGTTCGGTGCTGGTGGCCAGTGCGGACCGGATCGCCACCGCACGGGTGTGGCGCAAGCGGCTCGGTGGTGGCTGGCGGCAGGCGGGGGTCCTCGCCGCCGCAGCGATCTACGCTCTTGATCATCACCTGGACCGGCTCGCCGAGGATCATCGCGCCGCCCGTGCCCTCGCCGAGGCGGTAGCCGCGGAGGCCGTCGCGGCGGTCCACCTCGACCGCGTGCAGACCAACATCGTGGTGCTGTCCACCGGTGACCGCGCGGCCGCGCCGATCGCCCGCGCGGCGGCCGACGACGGGGTGCTGGTCTCCGCGCTCGGGCCGACCATGATCAGAGCGGTGACCCATCTGGACGTCACCGTGGAGGAGTGCCAGCGTGCCGGGTCCGTCCTGGGCCGGCTCATCGCCGAACGGAAGTGAGCGCACGATGAAGATCGTCATCGCCGGTGGACACGGGCAGATCGCTCTGCTCCTGACGTCTCAGCTGGCTGCGGCCGGACACCAGCTGGTGGGGATCATCCGCAATCCGGACCAGGCGCCCGACCTCGACGCCGTCGGCGCCACCGCGCTGATCGCCGACCTGGAGCAGTCCTCGGCCGCCGAGCTGGCGGCGCAGCTGGCCGGAGTCGACGCGGTGGTCTTCGCCGCCGGGGCCGGGCCGAACAGCGGGGCCGCGCGCAAGCTGACCCTCGACCGGGACGGTGCGATCCTGCTCGCCGACGCGGCCGAGCAGGCCGGGGTGCGCCGCTACGTGATCATCTCCGCCCTCGCCACCGACGACTTCGACCCGTCGCTCGCGGGTGAGCACTCGACCGAGATCTTTCAGGTCTACCTGCGAGCCAAGAGCGAGGCGGACGCGTACGTCCGGGCCAGCGAGCTCGACTGGACCGTCGTGCGGCCGGGCGGGTTGACCGACGAGCCGGGCACCGGCACGGTGACCGCGGCCGAGCACACCGGCCGCGGTTCGATCCCCCGAGCCGACGTCGCGGCGGTCGTGGCCGAGTTGCTGACCACCGGAGCCGGCATTCGTCGGCAGTTCGAGCTGATCAGCGGCGACCAGCCGATCGCGGCGGCGGTGGCCGGCCTCTGACTCGCTGGTGGAAACCAAGTTGACTTGGTTTCCACTCGCTTCGCATGGCAGATTTGCCATGTAAGGCGTAGGGAAACCCAGTTAACCTGGTTTCCCGGCGGCGCCCTCAGGGCTGGGGGTCGAGGGCGTCGTAACGCAGGAATCGCCGCTGCCGGGCGGTCACCAGGATCACCAAGGTAAGGCAGAGCAGGCCGCCGACCAGCGCGGCGCCGGCGTCGCCGAGCCAGGTCGACTGGGCCCCGAGGACCAGGTCGCCCAGGCGGGGACCGCCCGCCACCACCACGATGAACACCCCCTGCAGCCGACCGCGCATCGAGTCCGGGGTGGCGGCCTGCAGGATCGTCTGCCGGAAGACCGAGCTGACCGCGTCGGCCGCGCCCGACCCGGCGAGGCAGATCACGCACAGGATCAGGGCCCAGCGGACCGGTGACGCCGGGGAGTGCCGCCCGAGGACCAACAGCACCACGCCGAAGGCGGCCACCGAGACCCCGAAACCGGCGATCGACATGGTGATGACTCGACCTTGCCAGCGCAGGCCGACGATCTTGCCCGAGAACAGCCCGACCAGGACGGCCCCGACCGCGAAGGCTGCGGTCAGTACGCCGGTGGTCTCGGCGCCGCCGCCGAGATAGACCACGCCGACCGCCGGCAGTAGCACCCGCGGCATGGCGGTGATCATGGCGATCAGATCAACCACGAACGTCATGCGGACGTTGGGCCGGGTGGCGAGGTAGCGCAGCCCTTCGAGCACCGAGGCGAGGCCGCGCTTGCGTGCCGCGTCGGGGTCCTCGGTCGTCCCCGGTGGCAGGTCGGGCAGCCGCCACAGGGCGTACAGGGCGGCGGTGAACAGCACGACGTCCACGCTGTACGCGGCGCCGTAGCCCGGGCCGGCCACCAGGAACGCCCCGACCAACGGCCCGACCGTCAGCGCCAGGTTGAAGGTGACCGTCTGCAACACGTTGGCGGCCGGCAGCAATTCGCGAGGCACCAGCCGCGGCACGATCGCCGACCGGGCCGGGTTGTTGATCGCGAAGCCGGCCGACTGAGCGGCCACCAACCCGTAGAGCAGCCCGACCGAGTCCGCGTGCAGGTACGCCTGCAGGGCCAGGCCGATGGACACCAGCCAGAGCCCGCCGGAGGCGATCAGGGCGACGCGGCGCCGGTCGTACTGGTCGACGAGCGCCCCGCCGTACAGGCCGAGGACGACCAGCGGCACCAGCGCGCAGATACCGAGCACGCCGACCGACAGCGTTGAGCGAGTCAGACCGTAAACCTGCAGACCGACGGCCACCACGGTCAGCTGGGTGCCGAAGTTGGAGACTCCGAGCCCCCACCAGAGCCGACGATAGGCCGGGTGCTGCCGGATGGGTGTGAGGTCGAGCAGGACGGACATGGGAGGGGCAGCGCTCCTCAGCACTCGCGGACAACTTCGCCACTCTATGTGAGCAGCCCTATCCACATTCCGGCCCACCGCGCCCGCCACCGCCGCGGCGACCGGTCAGCTCGTGTCCGACACACCGGCAGCAGCCGGCAACACCTGACTGGTCGGCGGTCGGTAGCGTCTGGTCATGCAGATCTCCCACCTCGGCCACGCGACGGTGCTGGTGCAGACCGACACCGCCAAGGTGGTGGTCGATCCCGGTAACTTCAGCAGCGAGTGGCACGGGCTCACCGACCTCGACGCGGTGCTGGTCACCCACAGCCACCCCGACCACCTCGATCCTGAGCGGCTACCGGCGCTGCTGGCCGCCAACCCGGGGGCCCGGGTCTGGGTCGAGCCCTCGGTGGTCGAGGCCCACCTGAAGGGGCTGGACCGGGCCGTCGCGCTCCGTCGGGGAGACCGGGTCGAGGTCGGTGGCCTCCGCGTCGAGGCGGTCGGGGGTCAGCATGCGGTCATCCATGCCGACCTGCCCCGGATCGGCAACGTCGGGTTGCTCCTGCGGGCCGCGGGGGAGCCGACGCTGTTCCACCCGGGCGACGCGTACGACACCGCCCCGGAGGGTGTTGACGTGCTGGCCGTGCCGGCCTACGGACCTTGGGCGGCGATGAAGGAGACGGTGGACTTCGTCCGTACGGTGGGGGCGCCGACGGGGTTCCCCATCCACGACGGCCTGCTCAACGAACGCGGGTTCGGGCTGGTCTTCGGCCGGGTGAACGACATGACGGGCACCGAGCTGGCCGACCTGCGCGGCGGGGCGCCGACCACTTACTGACCTGGGGATCTCCGCCGGCCCGCGACGCCGATCACGCGGCTGACCGGTACGCGGGGTCTCGGCCAGGATCGGTCGTCACCGGACTTCGCGCACCGGTGCTTCCACCCGGGCAGGGTTCCGGCGTCGCGCGAGCCACGGTCCGAGCTCCACCAGGTACATCGCCCCGAGGATCGCGGCGCCGCCGACCAGCATCCGACCGGTGATCAGCTCGCCGCCGAGGCCGACGGCGAAGATCGCGGCCCAGACCGGCTCCATCGACATGATCACCGCGGCGCGGGTCGCGCGGACCCGCGCCTGGGCCCAGGTCTGCAGCAGGATCGCCAGCGCCCCGGAGATCAGCGCGAGATAGACCACCTGACCCCAGTCGGCCTGGCCCTGGGGCCAGGTGATCCCGTCCGGGACCGCAGCCACCCAGCACACCAGCGCAATGGTGATCATCTGCACCGTGGTCAACGCCAGCACGCGCTCGCGCGTGCTGAAGCGATCAGTGACGATGATGTGCCCGCCGTAGACGACCGCGGAGATCAGAGTCAACAGCTCGCCCCCGCCGATGCTGAAACCCCGTAGAGAGAGCACCCCGAGCCCGACGGTGGCCAGGGCCACCGCCACCCAGGTCAGGCGACCGATCCGAATCTTGAACACGATCGCGGCGAGCAGCGGGGTGGCGACCACGTACAGACCGGTGATGAAGCCCGAGACGCTGGCCGAGGTGGTCTGCAGCCCCACGGTCTGCAGCAGCTGGCCGGCCCCGTAGAGCACGCCGAGCAGGACCCCGCCACCGATCGTCGCCCGGTCGAGGCGCAGCCGACGGTTGGTCAGCAGCAGCATCGCCACCGCGGCGATGCTGAACCGCACCGCCAGCAGGTCGGCGGCCGGGAGCCGGACGACCAGGTCCTTGATCACGAAGAACGTCGATCCCCACGCCGCCGCCATCGCCAGCAGCGCCAGGGGCGGCAGCACGATGGCGGCCCGACCGTGGTCGAGTCGGGTGAGCAGGGACATCGGGCCAGATTATCCAGTGCACCGCGAGTCGGGCCTGCGACGGGGTCAGACCCCGTGGAGTCAGACCAGGGCGAGGGTGATCGTCGAGCCTCGGGGTGCCTTGGTGCCACCGCCGGGGTCGCTGCCCGCCACGTAACCCAGGCCGAGGTAGAGCGAGGCGTGCCGGGTCGCCACCGTGAAGCCGGCGGCCTTCAGGGTGCTCGTTGCGGCCTGGATGCCCATCCGGGTGGTCTGCGGGACCGTCACCAGCACCGGTCCGAGGGACCGTTTGAGGGTGATGGTGTCGCCGGCCTTCCCGGTGCCCGACTTCGGACTCTGGCTGATCACGTCGCCCGTGGCCACGGTGTCGGAGTGGGCGGTGGTCGCGGAGACCGTGAAGCCAGCCTTCTTAAGCGCCTTGCTCGCCGCGGCGGCGTCCTTGCCGACCCACGAGGCGATGGTGATCGGCTTCGGACCCTTGGAGACCGTGAGGGCCACCTCGGTGGCCCGTCGAAGCCTTACGCCGGGTTGCCGCGACGCGTCGATGACGGTGCCCGCGGCCACGGTCTCGCTCCACGCCCGGGTGATCGCGCCCACGTCGAGGTTCTGCGCGGTCAGGGCCGACATCGCCTGCTGCTGAGACAGCCCGACCAGGGTCGGCACGGCGTAGCGCTCCGGTCCCTTGGAGACGATCGCCGCCACCTGCCCGTCGGCCAGCATCTTGGCGCCGGCCTCGGGGACGGTGTCGATCACGGTGCCGGCCGCGACCGTCTCGGACCAGGTGGGCTCGAAGCGGACGCCGACGCCGGCCGCTCTCGCCGCCTGCGTCGCCTGCTGCTGGTCGAGCCCGGTCAGGGCGGGGGCGCTGGTGAACCGGCCGGCGGCGAGGTACCAGCCACCGAGGGTCGCCACGGCGGTGAGGATCAGCACCACGATCAGCACGATCAGCCCACGGATCCGGCGGGTGCGCTGCCGGACGCGCTGCTCCTCGGTACGGCGCTGCTGCTGTGTCGCGACGGCCTGAGACGGGGCCAATGACCGCTCCCGGCCACCGCGGTACGAGGGTCCGCCGGCCACTGTGGGTGGGGAGGGTGAACCGTAGGTGGGCGGGCCCCAGGTGGTCGCCGCGGGCGAGGAGGGTGAGCGGGGGGTCGGCGGCCCGTTCGGCCGCCCGCTCGGCAGCATGGTCGGCTGGGGGTCGGTCGGGGACGGGGAACCGACGACCGGGGCCGCGACGAAGGCGGTGGGTTCGTCGTCGGCCCGGTCGCGCACGATCGGGGTCGGTGCCGTCGCACCGAGCGCCCGCAGGGGCACGGTGAGGTCCTGGGTCAGCTCGACGTCGGTCCCGATGCCCTCGCGGAGCGCCGCCTCGACGCGGCGCAGCTGGGTCAGCATCACCCGGGCGTCGTGCGGGCGGGCCTGCGGGTCGCGGGCGGTGACGGTGGCCAGCAGGGCGTCGAGGTAGTCCGGGATCAGACCAGCCGTCGGCAGCGAGGACGGCGGCGGGACGTCGGCGTGCACGTGGGCGTACGCGACCTGGATCGGGGTGTCGCCGACGTGTGGCTTGCGCCCGGTCAGCAGCTCGAACAGCACGACCCCGGCACTGTAGACGTCGGAGCGGGCGTCCGCGTGCCCCGAGATCACCAGCTCGGGCGGCAGGTAGGACACGGTGCCGATCAGCAACCCGCTGGTGGCGGTCGACGTCTGGGCCGAGACGGCCTTGGCGAGCCCGAAGTCGGCGACCTTGATCTGGCCGCGGTCGGCGATCAGCACGTTCTCGGGCTTCACGTCGCGGTGGACCAGGCCGGCGTCGTGCGCGGCGGCGAGGGCGGCGAGCACCGACTCCATGATCTCCAGCGCGCGCAGCGGGGCCATCGGGGTCTGCCGGGCGATCACGTCGCGCAGGGTCAGGCCCTCGACGAACTCCATCACGATGTAAGGGCGGCCGCTGTCCACTCCCTGGTCGAAGACCGAGACCACGTTGGGGTGGGAGAGCCGGGCCGCCGCGCGCGCTTCGCGGTCGAACTTGCGGGCGAACTCCGCGTCGTCGCCGAGACCCGGGTGCATCACCTTGACCGCGACGGTGCGGGTCAGCCGGGTGTCCACCGCGGCGTAGACGGTCGCCATCCCACCGCGGGCCAACCGGGCGGTGATCTGATAGCGACCGTCGAGCACGGCCCCCAGCAACGGGTCGCTCAGGCTCGTCATGGTCAACGCAGACTCCCAGGACATGCTCGGGGAAGGTGGGGAAGAGACGCCGTCCTGCATCTCCTGGGGAGTCTAGGGCGCTTCGACAAGATTCCCGGGCGGCCACGCCGAGCACTATCCTGACCCGCGTGACGGCGCTGCTGGGGCTCGCCCTCCGGCTCCGGCTCGCCAGGCTGGGGTGGGAGCTGGACGCATCGACCCCTGACTTGGTCGATGTGGCGCAGGCGGGTCTGGCGGCCGGGGTCGATCTGCTGATCGTGTCTCAGGGGGAGGTGCCCACCGCCGAGCTGCTTCCGCAGCTGGAGCAGCTCCGCGAGGTCGCTTCCACCCCCACCCTGCTCGGGGTGCGCGGATCGACCGAGCTGGCCGTGGGCTGCGCCGCGGATTTGCGGGTGCTCGGACCGGACGACGGTTTGGTGGTTACGGCCCGACGCACGCTGCACCGGTGGGCGCTGGTGGGGCTGGCGACCGGGGAACGCGCTGCCCTCACCCAGCTCGACGCCGATTTCCTGTGGCTCGGCGCGCCCGCCGAGCCGGGACTGGTCAGGGCGGCTGCGCGCGCCGCACCCGCCACCGCGGCTCGGTCGCGGCCGTGGTTCGCGGTGACGGACAGCGAGTCGGCCGATGAGCTGATCGACGCCGGGGCCTACCGGATCGCGGTCAGGGAACTCGTGGTCGACCGTGAACCGGCCGTGGCCGGCCTGGGAGCGCTCGCCGTCCGGTTGCGGCAGGTCTGGACGTCTGACCCCGCCCTGCGCCGGGTCGTCGTCGGCGCTCCCGGCCAGTGAGCACGCCTGCTGCCGGGCAGCGTCGCCGCACCCCGCTGGTGCGGGTGGCCACGGCCGGGCTGATCGTGGTGGTGACCGTGCTCGGGTGGTTGCTGGTCGACGGCACCGGCTCCTCGCACGACGGGGCGGTTCCCGCCCCGACCGTCTCCGCCACCGACCCGGCCACCGGTCTGCGCTGGGTCGAGCTGTCCGCCCTGCCGTCGGAGGTGCAGACCACCGTCGGCCTGATCGATGCGGGGGGCCCGTTTCCCTACCGTAAGGACGGGGTCGTGTTCGGCAACCGGGAACGGCAGCTGCCCCCGCAGGCCAGCGGTTACTACCACGAGTACACCGTGCGCACCCCGGGCGCCGAGGACCGCGGCGCCCGCCGGATCGTCACGGGGGACAGCAGTCGGCAGCTCTTCTACACCGACGACCACTACGCGTCCTTCCGGCGGATCCGACGATGATGGGTTCCGGGGTGCGTAGCCGACCTGGGATCTATCGGGTGCCCGGCGAACCGCGCTGGCCCACGACCGTCGCCGGCTCGCGCTGGCATGCTGCCCATGTCGAACCGGCCGACGACCTGCCCCAGGCGTACGACGAGATCGCCCGGGCCCTGGCCCTGCCGGGCTGGTTCGGAGCGAACCTGGACGCGCTGTGGGACTGCCTGACCGATCTCCGGACCCCTACCGCGCTGCTCTGGCGGCGGTGGGACGCGCTCGAGAACGCCCACCCGCTCGACAGCGGCCGGCTGCTCGAGGTGCTCCGCGACCGGACGGCTCAGGCCCCGGACTTCGCCGTGGTGCTGGGCGGGTCGGCCGCAGGTACCGGGTCGAGGAGTAGCGCCAGCTCCCGGTGACCGGCGTACGCCGCCCAACCGGCCGGCGTGGCGTCGTGCTCGCGGTCCCGCGACGTCGGGTCGGCGCCGTGGTCGAGCAGCCAGCCGGCGATCGCGGGCCGGCACTCGATCGCGGCCAGGTGCAGCGCGGTCCGGCGGCCGTGCGCCGAGCCGTTGACGTCGAAGCCGTGCGCCAGCAGCAACGGCAGTGCGGCGTCCTGCCCGTGTGCGACCGCGTCGGCCAACGCCGCGGGCTGGCGCCGGACCGCTTCGCCGATCAGCTCCGGGTCGGCGGACACGTCGGTGCCGCTCAGCAGGTCGGCGAGCAGCAGGTCGACCGCGTCCAGTCGGTCGCTGCGGCCGCCGGCGGCCGCGAGGAGCGCGGCGATCTCACGGTGGCCCGACCGGACCGCCACCTCGTAGGCGTTCTGGTCACCGAGGATCGGGTGGTAGCCGGTGGTGTTCGGGTCCACCCGGTGCTCCAGCAACACCCGCACCCGCCCGATAAACCCGCGTTCGGCGGCGCTGCGGAGCTGCTCGCCGACCATCTCCGCGGAGCTGGGGTACGCCGATCCCAGCCGGTCCCGCCAGACGCTCGGCCGGGCGGTACCTAGGCCGTAGGGGAGGAGGAGGCGGAGGTGGTCGTCGGCCGGAGTGAACATCCGGTTGTACAGCGTCTGGTTGTCGTTGGGGTCGGCGCCGGCGTCCAGCAGGACCCGGGCCAGCTCGCTGCTGTCCGGATGAGGTGGCTCGGCCCGCTCACCCCCACCGAACGCCCCGGTCAGAGCCGTGAACGGGGAGGTCAGCCCGTGCCAGAGGTAGCCGGCGTCCGGGTCGGCCCCAGCGGTGAGGAGGACCCGGGCGGTGCGGACGGGGTCCCCGCGCTGGGCGCCCAGCCGGGCGTAGCAGAGATAGAGCAGAGGGGGCCAGCGGTACGGCCCACCCTCGGTGTCGGCGAGCTCCGGGTGTTCGCCGAGCAGTCGGGCAAGGTCATCGGCGCGGCCGGTCGCGGCCAGCGTCCAGGCATCGGTCGCGAGTCCACCCGCGGCGACCAGCTCCGCGGCCGCCCGAAGGTCGGCGACCCTCCAGCGGGTGTAGCTGAGGCAGGCCAGGCGCAGCAGGTCGGTCGGTTCGGGCTCGCTCCGGTCGTCGGCGAAGGGCTCGGGCCAGCGGGAGTACCGTTCGATGGTGGCGAGGTGGTCCCGCAGCTCGGCCCAGCCGGCGAAGCCGAGCGCCCGGGCCAGGACGCGTTGGGCGTGGGCGAGCGGCAGTCTCCGCGGGCTGGACGGGTCGTCGCCGCTGACCAGCTCGACGGCCTCGGAATCACCGGCCGCGTAGCGCTGCTGCAGTTCCTCGACGCGCGACCGCAGCCACGCCAGGTTCGGGTTGTCCGGCAGGCGCCAGTGAGGGCCCCGATCAGCGGGGCGGTGCACAGAGGGCCCGCGCATCATGCCTCCCCCATTCCACACGTCCGCCGTCACCCTACGACGGCCGGACGGACACGTCAGCCTGCTCCACGGGGCGGTCGGCGACCTGGCGCTGGTCTCCTCGGGAAACTCTCACTGTCCTCGGCAGATTTCCTACCGACAGTGACGGTTCCCCACGTATCCGTGGGAAACCTGCAGCCGACTCACGCCACCCGGGCCACCGCGGCGTCGGCGAGGGCGGTCAGCGCCGTCCGGCCCTCACGCGTCAGCGCGGTCGCCGCGAGCGCGGTCAGGGCCTCGGCGTGCAACTGCTCGATCATGGTCTCCACCGCCGCCTCGGCGCCGCTGTCTCTGATGACCTGCTGCAGGGAGCTGACCTGGTCCGGGTCGAGCATCGCATCACCCAGGCCCTCGTCGAGCAACGACGTCCCGACCTCGTCGAGGAGGGCGGCGGCGTGGGCGACGAGCACGGTCCGCTTGCCCTCGCGGAGGTCGTCGCCGGTCGGCTTGCCGGTCACCGCGGCGTTGCCGAAGACCCCGAGCAGATCGTCGCGGTACTGGAAGGCGCGTCCCAGGGGCGAGGCGTAGGCCGCGATGCCGTCGATCAGCGCGCGGTCGCCGCCGGCCATCGCCGCCCCGAACTGGGTGGGTCGCTGCACGGTGTAGCGAGCCGACTTGTACTCGGTGATCATGGTGGCGCGGTCCAGCGCGGCCGCGAGCCCGGGTTCGGGCCGCCGGTGACTCCCGATCAGGTCGAGGTACTGGCCGCAGGTGACCTCGGTGCGCATCGCCTCCAGCAGCGGGAGGCCGCGCCCCAGCACCTGGGGGTCGAGTCCGCTGCGGTGCAGCAACTCCGCGGACCACACCAGCAGGAGATCGCCGAGCAGGATGGCGCCGGCCCGTCCGAACCCCCGGTCGTCCCCCGACCAGCCGGCGGCGGCGTGGCGGGCGGCGAACTGGCGGTGCGCGGCGGGCTGGCCCCGGCGGAGGTCCGAGCCGTCCATCACGTCGTCGTGCACCAGCGCGCTGACGTGCAGCAGGTCCAGGCTCGCCGCCGCGGTGACCAGGGCGTCAAGCTGGGGGCCGGTCGGCAGTCCGGCCACGGCGACGTACCCCCAGACCGCGAACGCGGGCCGCAGCCGTTTGCCACCGGAGGTCACCCTCCGCGCGAGCTCCAGCAGCGGGACGACGTCGGGTCCCATCGGCGCGAGCACCTCGTCCTGGCGATCCAGGAACGTCGTGATGGCCGCCGACACTGCCGCCCGGAACGCGTCCGAGACGGGGTCGTGAGGGTCGAGGGTCGGCGCGGTGCTCGTCACGGGGTTGGCGGAATCCACGGAGGGACTCTACGAAGCCCACTACGCTGACGCACATGCCCCGCTCGTCCACGGTCGCGCCGGCACGCTCCCGGCCGCCGACGATCGCCCAGCTGCTCGAGGCCGGGGAGCGTCCACTGGTGTCCTTCGAGCTGTTCCCGGCCAAGGACGAGGAACAGCACAAGGTCTTGTGGACCACCGTCCGGGAGCTGGAAGCGCTGCGCCCCGACTTCGTGTCGGTGACCTACGGCGCGTCCGGTTCGACCCGGGAGCGCACCGTCCGCGCGACCCAGGAGATCGCCGAGCACACCACGCTGCGACCGATGGCCCACCTGACCTGCGCCAGCCAGACTCGAGACCAGCTGCGGCACGTGGTGGGTTCCTACGCCTCGGCCGGGATCCGGCACGTGATGGCCATCCGTGGCGACATGCCCGGTGGACCGACGGTCCCCTGGGAGCAGCACGACGACGGGCTGGCCAACGCGACCGAGCTGGTGTCCTTGGTCCGCGGGCTCGGCGACTTCTGCGTGGGGGTGGCCGCCTTTCCCGACCTGCACCCGCAGAGCCGCGACGCCGACCTCGACGCGCGGCTGCTGGTGGCCAAGGCCGAGGCCGGGGCGAGCTTCGCGATCACCCAGCTCTTCTTCAGCGCCGACCGCTACGTCGACCTGGTGGCCCGGGTGCGGGCGCTGGGCTGCGACCTGCCGATCATCCCCGGGATCATGCCGGTCACCCGGATCAGCCAGATCGAGCGGTTCGCCGACCTGTCGGGCGCTGACCTGCCCACCGACGTCTGTGACCGGCTGCACGAGGTGGCCGACGACCCGGCGCAGGTACGCCGGGTGGGAGTCGAGCTGGCCACGGCCCTGAGCGAGGAGGTGCTGGCCGTCGGGGCGCCCGGCCTGCACTTCATCACCATGAACCGCTCGCTGGCTACCCGAGAGATCTACGCCAGGCTGCGTCCGGAGCTGCGTCGACGGTGACCAGCCGCTGGGTGGGCCGGGTCAGCGCGACGTAGAGCACCCGCAGACCACCCGGGGATTCCGCCACGATCCGGTCCGGCTCGACCACCACGACGGCGTCGTACTCCAACCCCTTGGCCTGCAACGGGGTGACCACGGCCAGCCGCGCCGAGTCCAGCGCGGGGTCCTGGCTCGCGGCCAGCTCGACGTCGGTGATCGCCGACGGCGGCACGATCACCCCGATCGTGCCCTCCACCAGCTCGAACAGCTCGCCGGCCGCGCGGACCGCCGTCCCGATCACGTCACCGTCGCGTGCCACCTGCAGATCGGGCTGGATCCCGGTGGAGCGCACCGCGGTCGGCAGATCGGCCTCGGGGTAGGCGTTCACGATCACCCTGGCTGCCAGGTCGAACACCTCGGCGGGGCTGCGGTAGTTGGTGCTCATCCGGAACTCCCGCAGGGGGGCCCCGCCGATGGTCTGCTCCAGCGCCTGCCGGGCCTCCGCGGCCACCGGCCACGAGCTCTGCGCCGGGTCGCCGACGATGGTCCAGCTGGCCGCGGGCCCCCGACGCCGCAGCATCCGCCACTGCATCGGGGTGATGTCCTGCGCCTCGTCGACCAGGATGTGGGCGTACGTCCGGTGCGGCTCGGCGAAGGGGTCGACCTCGCGCTGTCGGCTGAGCGTGTCCGCGGTGGTGACCAGCTCACGCACGTCTCGCCCGTTCATCTCCTCGGCGTCGAAGAACAGGTCGACCTCGGAGGATTCGAGGTCAGGCACGGGTCCGAGCAGCTCGACGAGCTCGTCGAGCAACGCGCCGTCGGCGATCGTGATCGCGGGCGCACCGCCGAGCTGGTCGGGGTGGTAGCTCGCGCTCAGCAGCTCGATCTCCTCGGGTCGCAGCGTCGTGCCGGCCGCCTGCCTGGCGACGGCGGGGTCCGCCAGCCGGTGCAGGACGTCGACCGCGGTGCGGTAGGGCCACCAGGCGAGCACGAACCGGGCGAAGGCGCCGGCTTCGGTGACGATCTCGTCGAAGATCTCGCGGTCGACCTCGAGCTCGCTCGGTCGGCTCGACCACAGCGCGTTCACCAGCGCCGTCTCGGCCGCCGACCGGGAGCGGTTGAGCTTGCCCCGGGACAGCAGGTCGCGGCGGATCCGCTCAAGCCGTTCGGCCTCTACCACCAGCACCTCGCCGCGGACGACCACCCGCAGCTCGGTCGGTGCGCCGGTCGGGGGCTCCCCGGCCAGCCGGCGCAGCACCCGGGCCATCGCGGCCCGGCCCTTGACCGCGGCGACCTCGGCGGTGTCCACCGCGACCCCGGTCTGAGGGACGGCGTCGACCTGGACCGAGCCAATCGGACGCAGCGTGACGGAGTCCTCGCCGAGGCTCGGGAGGACCCGCTCGATGTAGTTCATGAAGACCTGGGACGGCCCGACGACGAGCACGCCGCCCGATTCAAGCCGACGCCGGTGGGAATACAGCAGGTAGGCCGCCCGGTGCAGGGCGACCACCGTCTTGCCCGTGCCCGGTCCGCCACTGATCATGGTGACGCCCTGGTAGGGCGCCCGGATCGCCTCGTCCTGCTCGGCCTGGATCGTGGCCACGATGTCGCGCATCGTGTGCCCGCGAGCCCGGCTCAACGCCGCCAGCAGCGCACCCTCGCCGATGATTGCCAGGCCGCTGTCGTCGCCGTCGGCCAGCCCCGACGCGTCGAGCAGGTCGTCCTCGATGCCGATCACCCTCACCCCGCGGGAGCGCAGCACCCGCCGACGACGGATCTGCATGGGCTCGGCGGGGGTGGCGCGGTAGAACGGCTCCGCCGCCGGTGCCCGCCAGTCGATGACCAGGGGTTCGTACTCGGCGTCGCGGACCCCGATCCGTCCGATGTAGCGGACCTCGCCGTCGGTCCGGTCCAGCCGACCGAAGACCAGCCCTTCGTGCTCGGCGTCCAGGGTGGCGAGGCGTTTCGCGGCCTGGAACGCGAAGACGTCGCGCTCCAGCATCCCGGTGCCGTCCTCCTCGCGCAGATAGGACTGCCGGTCGGAGCGATGCCGGGACTGGCCGTCGCGGGCGATCTGCTGCGCGTGGCGGGTCGCTTCGGCTAGACGGGCGTAGACGGCGTCCACGTGCGCCTGCTCCGTGGCGAGCTCGCGAGCGTAGACCTCGTCGACCCCCCCGGGCGAGGCAGCGGCCGGTGAGGCGTGATCGACCGGGTGGGCGGTCTCCGCGTGCTGCGAGGTCAAGAAAGGCCTTCTTCACTCCGGCGACAGGAATCCACGGTCGACGACCAGCTGATCGGTCGTCGCTCGCGGCGAACGCAGAAGTCTACCTACTGGTCCCGGCTGCGCCCAACGTCTGGAGGACCCGGACTCGCGCCCGCGACATCCAGGCCCTCGATCGTCGGCGAGTGCGCACCTGCGGTCGTCTCGCGCACCGCGACGCAGCCAGAACTGCGCACTCGAGGCCATGGTCCACCGACGCTCAGCGCGGGTCGCCGGTCAACCGGTCGTGGACGCCGTACGTGGCGAGGGCCCCAGCCAACACGGTCGCCCAGGCCGACCCCCCACCACGGCCTTGGGGGCCGGCCCAGTGCAGCCCAGGGAGCGCGCTGCTGACCGGCGGCCGACGCAGCCAGCTCCGGGCTCCCTCCCACGCGGTCCCGACCGCCGGATCGGGGGTACTCGACCGATGGTCGTAGGTGGTGACCACCGCGACGGGTCCGGTGTCGTCGCGGTGGTCACGCTGCCACCGGGTCACCGGGCCATCCGGCCCGAACCGCACGGTCTCGGTCGCGTCCGGGGTCACAGACCGACCCCGCTCCACCACGACGTCGACCGCGGCGCCCCGGGCGGGAGTGGAACGCCGGACGCCGCGCCGTTCGGCCCGTGGCGGGTGCGGAAGCAGCCGGTCGTAGAGCTGCCAGGGGTCGACCGCGACCACGACCGCGGGGGCCCGCCGCGGACCGCCCGGGCCCTCCACACCCACGACCCGGCCCGACTCGACCAGCAACCGGTGCACGCGGCTCCCTCGGTGGACCTCCACCCTTCGCAGGGCGAGCCGGTCCACGAGCAGGTCGACCAGTCGTGAGGTCCGGCCCAGGGTCCAGCGGCCGAAGGTCCGCTCGACGAACAGCTGGGTCGCCACCCACGCGGGGGTCCGTTCGGGGTCCGAGCCGAGCCGGTGGGCGGTCAGCGTGAGGATCTCCCCGAGCTGGGGGTGGTCCAGCGACCGGGCCAGGTCGGCGAGGCTCTCGCGCCAGCGCAGCGCCTTCCGGGTGGTCGGGTCGAGCTGCGCACGGCCGCGCAGCTCGGCTTCGAGGCCCAGGGGGCGCAGCGCCTGCCAGAGCGGCGCCAGCCCGTCGAGCACGTCACGCCAACGGGTGGCCACCGGCGGACCGTACGCGGCGGTGAGGGCCCTGAACTGGCCGCCCCGGTCCGCCGGCAGCTCCAGCTCGGTGCCGTCGGCGAACACATACCGGGGGCTGGGGGCAGGCTCCAGGCTCAGCCCCACCCGTGCCAGCTCGGCCTCGAGGGGCCGACCGGACTTGCGGAACAGGTCCCTCCAGGGGGCCGGGAAGCTGAGCACCGGCGGCAGGTCGTCGACGGTCACCCCGTCTTTCACGTAGGGCGCCCACGACCCGCCGAGGGTCTCGGTCGCCTCATGCAGCTCCACCCGGTGCCGCTGCTTCGCGAGCCGAACGGCCGCGACGATACCCGCGAGCCCGCCACCGACGACGATCACGTCGGCGTCGGGCGTCATGGCGCGAGGTTAAGCCATCTCCGGTGCTCGTCCGCCCAGGCTGCGCGGACACCGATGCTTACCCGGTGCCGGCGGGCTCGCGACGCGTCGCGCACCGCTAGGCTCCAGCGGTGCAGATCGCAGTGACGGGGTCGGTCGCCATGGACCACCTGATGACCTTTCCGGGCAGGTTCGCCGACTCCCTGGTGGTAGAGCAGCTCGACAAGATCTCGCTGTCGTTCCTGGTGGAGGACCTGCAGATCCGCCGCGGCGGGATCGCGCCCAACATCTGCTTCGGTCTGGCGGCGCTCGGCCACGACCCGCTGCTGGTCGGCGCGGTGGGCGAGGATTTTGCGGACTACCGCTCCTGGCTCGACCGGCACGGGGTGCAGACCTGGCCGGTGCACGTCAGCCAGACCGCCCACACCGCACGTTTCGTCTGCACCACCGACGCCGACCACGCGCAGATCGCCTCCTTCTACACCGGTGCGATGGCCGAGGCCCGCCAGATCGAGTTGGCTCCCATCGTGGCCAAGGCCGGTGGGGTCGACCTGGTCGTCATCTCGCCCAACGATCCCGAGGGCATGCACCGACACACCGACGAGTGCCGGGCCCGTGGGTACGCGTTCGTGGCCGATCCGAGCCAGCAGGTGGCCTGGATGGACGGTCCGGGCGTGCAGCGGCTGATCACCGGGGCCGACTACCTGTTCTCCAACGAGTACGAGGACCACCTGATCAGCCAGAAGACCGGCTGGACCCACGAGCAGATCCTGCAGCAGGTGAAGTATCGGGTGATCACCCGCGGCACGAACGGCGCCACGGTGGAGACCGCCGACGGTCTGTACCTGAGCGTCCCGATCGCCCCCGAGACCGTCCGCGCCGACCCGACCGGGGTGGGCGACGGGTTCCGCGCCGGTTTCCTGGCCGGCCTCGCCTGGGGTGTCAGCCTGGAGCGCTGCGCTCAGCTCGGTTCCCTGCTGTCCAGCTACGTGATCGCCGTCATCGGCCCGCAGGAGTACCGCTTCACCGGGACCTTCCTGCCCCGCTTCACCGACGCCTTCGGCCCCGAGGCGGCGGCCGACATCGCCCCCCACCTGGGCCACCTCCGCCTCTGACGCCGACCAGCCAGGTCCTCCTGCGTCCTGTCGGCGTGTCGGACAGGTTCTGACCGGTCGGGCACCACCGCAGGCGAACCCGCCGACCACGACCGGATCGCCCCGCAGTGCCGGCTCGGCCGGATCGTGGCGGATCGGCCGGATCGGCCGGATCGGTGGCGGCGAACGGTTGACTCCCGCCGCGACCCGAATCGCCCTACGCTGCACCCATGGCTGAGCTGCAACCGTTGGACGAGTCGTGGGAACGTGCCTTGTGCGTGGTGGCCCACCCCGATGACCTCGAGTTCGGGGCTGCGGCGGCGATCGCCCGCTGGACCGAGCAGGGCAAGCAGGTCGGCTACGTGATGGTGACCAGCGGCGAAGCAGGAATCGACGCGATGCCGCCGCCGGCGGCCAAACCCGTCCGCGAGGCCGAGCAGATCGCCTCGGCCCGGATCGTCGGGGTCGACGTGGTGGAGTTTCTCGGGCTACCCGATGGCGTCGTGGAGTACGGCATCCCACTGCGCCGCGAGATCTGCGCCGTCGTGCGCACGCACCGGCCCGAGATCGTGATCACCGGCAACTTCCGGGACAGCTGGGGTGGCGCCTCGCTCAACCAGGCCGACCACATCGCGGTCGGCAAGGCGGTGCTGGACGCGGTCCGCGACGCGGGCAACCGCTGGGTCTTCCCCGAGCAGGTCACCGATCGCGGGCTCGAACCCTGGGGTGGCGTGAAAGCTGTCTGGGCGAGCGGGTCTCCGGAAGCAAAGCACGGCGTCGACACCACGGCGACCTTCCAGCGCGGCGTCGAGTCGCTGCGGGCGCACCAGGCCTACATCGACGGTCTGGGCTGGGCGGACTTCGACCCGGAGGAGTTCCTCGAGGGCGGGGCGCGGCAGGCAGGCAGTCGGCTGGGCGTACCGATGGCGGCCACCTTCGAGGTGTACGCGATGGGCTGGGGGGACTGACACCCCGCCAGGCGTCGACGGAGTTTCGCCACGCCGACGCCGCTGTTGACGAATTGTCGGTGGGCCGATGTAGATTACGTCTTGTCGAACAGGCGTTCTATTGGTCCAGGTGAACAAGAACGTGGAAAGGCTCAGTGGCTACGCCGACGACAGCGCCGTGTTCGCGGCACGCGCACCAGGCACGCCTCGGCGTGGGCGGACCTCGACCCCCGTCCACACCGGGGCTGCCGCTTCGTGGGGTCGAGTCCGATCACTGCTCAGGAGTTCATCGATGCCCGACCTCGGCCATGCCGGCCGCCCGATCGACCTGGGTGTCGCTCGATCCATCCCTGCGGCCCCGATCGTGCGTCAATTTCCTACTGCACCCGGTGACGCTACGAGCTCGATGACCACCGGTGTCCGATGACTCCACGTGCTCGATGACCGGTCCTGCGACCACGCGTCCGCCGGCTGACGTACACGCCGACCTGCAACGGGCCCGGGCGGCGTTGCTGGAGGCCGAACTGTCCGCCCTGCCGCACGAGCGGTTCCTCGCCGCCCACGTCGTGGCGCTCCGTACGGCGGCGGTGGTCCTCGCCTGTCGCGCGCGGCCCGGCAGCCGGCCCGCCGACCGGCCGCGGAACGCCTGGCGAGTGCTGGCCGACGTGGCACCCGAGCTGTCCGAGTGGGCGGCTTTCTTTGCGGCGACCCAGGCACAGCGCGACGCCGTCACCGCTGGTTTCACCGCCGGGGTGACCGCCCGGCAGGCTGATGACCTGGTGCGGGACGCGGCGGCGTTCCTGGCCGTCGTGCAGCGTCGGCTCGACGGCCCCCGCCCGGTGACGGCGGCGGACGAGTCGGCTGCCGACCGCCGGGGGGTGAATGGCCAGGCGCAGTGAATCGCTGCCTCGTCCTCGCCTCGCCCTTGTTCTCGCCTCGCGCGGCCCGGCCAGGCATCACCTGGGCGCCGCGGAACCCCCGACGAACCTCCAGGCGCTGCCACTAGGCTTCGCGGACCAGGTGACGGGGCCGAACCGTTTCCGTCGCGATGCCCAGGAGAGTCTGATGGCCGAGTCGCTGCGCCGTCGCTCGGTCGCTCAGGCCCAGCTGATCGATCTGCTGACCAGCCAGCTCGCCGCACGCTTTCCTGCCGGTACCTCACTCGAGGTCGTGGACCTCGGCGGCGGCACCGGCGGGCTCGCCCGGGTTCTCGCCGATCTCGGCCACGTCGTCACCGTGGTCGATCCCAGCCCGGACGCGCTGGCGTCCCTGGAGCGACGGACGGCCGAAGCGGACCTGGCCGACCGGGTGAGGGGAGTGCAGGGTGACGCCGGTGACCTCGTCGAGATCCTCGGTGCGGCCAGCGCCGACGTCGTCGTCTGCCACCGCACCCTCGAGGTCGTCGACGTCCCCGCCCAGGCCTTAGCGGCGATGGCCGAGCTGCTGCGGCCGGGGGGAGCACTGAGCCTGCTCGTCGCCCAGCGGAACGCGGCGGTGTTGAGCCAGGCGCTGGCGGGACACGTCGGCCAGGCCCGCAAGATCCTGGCCGACCCGGCCTGGTTCGATCACGATCAGGTGCTGGAGCTGGTCGGCGCGGCAGGTTTCCAGGCCGCGGTGAGCCACGGGATCGGGGCGGTCGCCGGTATCGTCTCCGAATCGCTGGTCGAATCCGACCCCAGCACCCGGGCCGAGTTGCGAGCGCTCGAGGACGACGTCGCGCAGGACCCAGCCTTCCGGGCGATCGCGCCGCTCGTGCACGTCTTCGCCGAGCGGCGGTAAGCCTCACCCCAGGCCGTCGGGCGCCCGGTGAGAGGCCGCGGCCGGCCCAGCCGGGTTTCGACCCGGCGGAACCGAGCCAGACGATGAACCAGCAGGATGAACGCAATCACGCGGTTGTGTGATGTTTCGAACGTCTGTACGATTAGCCCGTGAGCGAGCGATCAGCCGACCCGAGGGTGATCATGCACGTCGACATGGATGCGTTCTACGCCTCGGTCGAGCTGCGCCGCCGACCGGAGCTGCGCGGCACGCCGGTGCTCGTCGGTGGGGCCACCCGCGGCGTGGTGCTCTCGGCGACCTACGAGGCCCGGGCTCGCGGGGTGCGGTCGGGGATGCCGATGGGCCAGGCGCGGCGACTGGCGCCGTCCGCCACCGTTGTCCCGCCCGACTTCGACGCCTACGCCGACGTCTCCCACGCCATCGTCAAGATCTTTGACGCCGTGAGCCCGGAGGTTGAATCCGCGTCGATCGACGAGGCCTATCTCGATCTCACGGGGTCGATCCGGATGTTCGGCTCACCACGCCGGATCGGTGAGTACCTACGGGCGACCGTTTCCGACGAGCAGCAGATCACCTGCTCGGTCGGCATCGGGCCGACCAAGTTCGTGGCCAAGATCGGGTCGCGGGCGGCGAAGCCCGACGGGCTGGTCGAGGTGCTGCCCGGCGAGGTCGCGGAGTTCCTGCACCCCCAACCCGTAGCGGCCATGTGGGGGATCGGGACGACCACGGCAGCGACTCTGCACCGGCTCGGTCTGTTCAGCGTCGGCGATCTCGCCCGGACGCCGGTGGCCACGCTGCAACGCACGTTCGGTCCGCATCAGGGGGTCGCGCTGGCACAGCTCGCCTGGGGTCGAGACGGCGACCGGGTGGTGGCGAAGGCTCCGGAGCGCAGCGTCGGCTCCCAGCAGACCTTCGGACACGACAGCGACGAACCGCGGGTGATCCGTCGCGAGCTGCTCCGGATGGCCGCCCGCACGGCCTACCGGATGCGGACGGCCCGGCTGCTGGGGCGCACCGTCACCATCTCGGTCCGCTTCGCCGACTTCACCACGATCACCAGGTCGAGCACCTTGACCAGCCCGACCGACGTCACCGACGAGATCCACGCCGAGGCTCTCCGGCTCTATGATCGCCTGCGCCTCGACCGCGCTCGGATCCGACGGGTCGGGGTCAAGGTCGCCGGGCTGGTGGACCGGGAGCACGCCTGTCAGCAACCCACGCTGACCGAGCCGGACCATGGCTGGCGAGAGGCGGAACAGGCCGCCGACGCGGTCGTCCGACGCTTCGGACCGCGCGCCGTTGAGAGGGCGGTTCTCGCCGGGGGGCCACGGTGGGACGAGGCGGACCACGGGTGAGCTCAGCTCCGAGGTTGACGTCGTAAACCGCGCTGGATGTCACGGGTGCCACCCATCGTTCCAGGGCGTGACGCGATCGTCACCCTCTCCGCCCGACGGTTTGTCGCGGTGGGTTTCCCTCGGCCCGATCGCCGCCTAGACTGGCCGTAGTTCCTCACCCGATGGACGTCACTCAAGACGGCGCTGCGCTCGCGCGGCCACGTCTGCTTGCTGAAGCGGGAGGTGGCCAGTGGCCCTCTCAAACGAAGAGCAGCGACTGCTCGACCAGATGGAGGCTGCGCTCGCAGCCGAAGATCCCAAGCTGGTCAATGCGCTGCGTGGCACCAACATCCGCCGGGTGTACCGGCGACGAGCAGCCGCCGCCGGTGTGGGCTTCTTCGGTGGCCTGGCCTTGCTCATCATCGGGATGTCGACCAATCTCGTGATCAGCGTGCTCGGGTTCGTCGTGATGGTGGCAGCCGCCGTGATCGCCATGTACTCCTGGCAGCACGTCGGACACGGACCGGTCGACGAAGATCCCGAGCGCAGCAAGTCCAAGACGCCGCAGGCCTCGGGCCCGGCTCCGAGCCAAGGTTTCATGGACCGGATGGAAGAGCGCTGGCGCAAGCGTCGCGACGAGGGCTTCTGAGGCCCAGCACCCCATACTTCACACAGGTCGGACCCTTCGGGTCCGGCCTGTGGCGCGTTCACCTGGCGAAGTGGTCACGAACGACGCGGGACACCCCGGCGGACGGCCCGACCTGACCACGTGCCGAGGAGTGCCCGGCTGCGTGCGTCCGATCCGCCGGCACCGCGATCAGCGGCGGCGGAAGCGCTCCAGCACGGCCCTTCGTACGGAGCGGGGTGCGACCACGGCCAGCAGCCGCTGCCGGCGGCTCCGGTTTCCGGCCAGCCCCTTGCGGATCTGGGTCGTCACGTCCGCGAGGTCAGGGGGCACCTCGGCCTCACCTAACGCCCGGGAGTAGCGCGAGCGCTCGACCAGGGTCGCGAGCTGGCTCATCTGCGTGGACGGCCCAGTGTCCAGCCGGTCGGCCACCTCGGCGCCGATGTGCCGGGCTGACCCGTCAGGCCAGCGGCCACCCAGGTCGACGACGGTGTCGCGGACCTCGGCCCAGGCGCCTTCGACCCGGACGTCGGCCGGTTCGTCGTCGGCGAGTCGGACGGAACGGCGCCGAACCCGGATCGTGGCCGGAAGGGCCAGGACCACCAGCACGAGGAGTCCGGCCAGGCTGAGGCCCACCGACCGGGCCCACCCCCGGTCAGTCGTCTTGGTGGTCGTGGTCTGCTGCTGCGCCGGGTCCTGGCCGGCCGAGGGCCGCGACGACGGTGCCTCCGCCGACGAGCTCGCCGAGGGGGGGGTGCTGGGATCGGCAGTGTTCTGCGCGGCCGGCCGGACGGTCCAGGCCGGGGCCGAGGCCACCGACGGAGTCGGCTCGTACCGCACCCAGCCGTACCCGGCGAAGTAGAGCTCGGGCCAGGCGTGCATGTCGCGGATCGCCACTCGCCAGGTGTCGCCGTCCTTCTTGCCGGGGAGGAAGCCGACCGCCACCCGGGACGGGATCTTGGCCACCCGGGCCATCGCGGACATCGCGCCGGCGAACTGCTCGCAATAGCCTTTCTTGTCCTTGGTCAGGAAGTTGACCAGCGCCTGGTAGCCCGTACCCGGCTGCGGTTCGGTGCTGTAGGTGAACTCGCTGCTGCGCAGGAAAGCCTGGATCGCGGCGGCCTTGCCGGCGTCGGTGGTCTGGCCGGCGATGACCCGGTCGGTGAGGTCGACGATCTCCTGCGGCAGGTCACTGGGCTGGACGGCGGTCGTGTCGGCGTCGGCAGGGTTGCCGGCCGTGGTTGTGGCCAGCTCGGCGGAGGTCGGCTGGATCACGACGCTCTCGGCGGTGTAGCTGAGACCGGCCAGGGTCGTGGCGCTGTTCTTGCTGACGACCACCAGGGAGGCCGGGTCGACACCCCAGTCGCCGTTGGCCTCGAAGCTGCGCGGGGCGTACGGCAAGGGGAGGTACTGCGCGGAGAACCGGTCCACCCGGATCGAGGACCGAACGCGTTCGGTCGGCTCCGAGCTCACCCCCGGGATTGCGGGTAACTGATCGAGCAGGGGGAACTGGTTGTTCTGCCACCCGTCCTTCGACAGGGCCGGCAGCGACGCCATCCGCAGGTACTCACCCTGCCCGTTGCTGGTGCGGTAGGTGATCACCTCCTGGTTGGCCGGCTGGTGGAGGTTGCGGCGCAGATCCAGCGTGGGGTCGGCGAGCTGCAGCGGGCCGCCCCGGCCGGACCCGCTGCCGATGCCGAGGCCGTCCAGGGAGATCGTCGGGACGAGCGGGGCCACGACCAGCGCCAGGACCACCGTCGGCACCCCGATGTACGCGGCCGACCGCCAGACCACGCTCGTCGTGGTCTGTACGCCGCCCGCCGAGTCGCGGCTGAGCCCACGGGTCCAGCGCGAGGTGCGGTTGAGGCCGTCGGCGACGAGAATCCCCAGATAGCCGATCACGATCGCCAGGAACGCCGCCGCACCACTGTCCACCGGCAGACCGATGGCGGGGATGAGGAAGAGGGTAGAGAGGGGGGCGATCGACCAGGCCGCACGATGCGCCCCGAGGACGAGCAGGTCGGTCAGGATCATGATCAACCCCACGGCGCCGACCAGCATCAGCCGGACTCCCCCGTTGGGGCTCATGGGCGCCGACTGCGTCTGCATGTGAGCGGCGCCGTCGGCGAACAGCCCGATCAGGTGGCCGTACCAGGTGTCGCCGGGCCCGGGCAGCGTCGCCGCCAGGAAGAGCACCGCCCCGGCCCATACCACGAGCTGGGCGAGCAGCACGAACGACTCCGAGATCCGGACCCGGCGCAGCACGGCGGAGAGCAGCGCGAGGGCCACGACCAGCACGAAGCCGGTCGACACGTAGCCCATGTCGCTGGTCAGCGGCCGCAGGGTGAGGGCGGAGAGCAGGACGGCGACCGTCACCGCCACCTGGCTGCGATCGGTGGTCCGCATCAGGCTGCCACTCCGATCTGGTCGAGGGTCGACCAGGCCTGAGCCACGGTCATTCCCCGTGGCACCCGGACGACCCGCCACTGGTGGTCGCGCAGGACGTCGATCGCGGTGTCGGTCTCGGTCCTCGGGGCCGGGCCGTCGCCGAGCTGGCCGCGGCGGGCTCCGGACTCGGTGTCGAAGGAGTCGACGTCGAGCACCAGGGCCAGGCCCTGGGCGCGGTGGCGTCGGACCCGGACCAGCAGGTCGGCGTCGGCCACCCCGATGTCGCCGAGAATGGCGACCACCAGCTGGCCGGCCCGTTCAGCGGTCGCCGCCTCGACCGCGGCGTAGAGGGAAGGGGTCTTGCTGGCCCGCAGGTCGGTCAACCGGTTGATCACCAGGTCGCGGGTTCCCGAGCTGTGCTGGCCCATCGTCCCGGCCACGTGCAGCGGACCCTCGGCGTCGTAGATCTCCACGCCGAAGGCGTCATCGAGGAAGTGGGTGGCGATCGACGCGGTCGCCGACACCGCCCACTCCAGCGAGTTGTGCATTCCGGCGCCGCGGTGGGCCCGGGCCCGTGAGTCCACGATGATGCTGGCGCTCGGGTCCCAGGCCTGCTCCTCGCGGCGCACCATCATCTCGCCACGACGGGCGGTGGAACGCCAGTGGATGCGGCGCATGTCGTCGCCGTAGCGGTACTCGCGAATCAGGGCGTCATCGCTGCCGACCGCCCCGATCCGGTGCGGCCTGGCCTCCCCGGTGCTGCCGGCGCCGCCCGCGGTCCGCATCATCGGCAGCGGCACGATCTCGGGGGTGATCAGCACCTCGCTGGTGGCGGTGAACTGCCGGTCGAGCTGGACCAGACCGAAGGGGTCGGTGGTGCGAACCCGCAGGGGACCGGTCCGAAAGCGGCCGCGGATCCGACCCCGGAGCGGGTAGTCGACGTCACGGTGCCAGCGCAGGTCGGCCTTGTCGGCCAGGAAGCGGGGCTGTCCGCCCAGCTCACGCGGAACCTGGTCCTCGAGCATCAGGATGCCGATCGGCAGCCGGCCCTCCTGACCCAGCCGGATCCGCCCGACCAAATCCGAACCCAGCGGAGCCTGGGCCGGGTCCACCGACCGCTCACAGGACATCCGAAGCCGGGCTCGGGCCACGAGCACGCCGGCGATGATCGGCAGCACCAGCAGCAGCAGCCCGATGCGCAAGACGTCGCGCTGGCCCGCGAACAGGCACACCACCACGACCACGACCCCACCCACGACGAAGAGCTTCCCGCGGGTGGTGAGCAGCAGCCAGGGCCTGGGCATGGTCGCGGTCAGCGGTGGTTGGTACGGAGTGGGTCGGCGCGTCCCCGATCAGGACGTCCCCGATCAGGCCGTCCCCGATCAGGCCGTCCTTGATCAGGCCGTCCTTGATCAGGGATGTGCACCGAACGCACGGCCGCCGCGATGATGTCAGGCACCGTACGGCGGCCGAGCTGGGCCTCGGTGGAGGGGATCACCCGGTGCGCGAGCACGGTGACGGCGAGACTGGCCACGTCGTCGGGAGTGACGTAGTCCCGGCCGGCGAGAGCGGCGAAGGCCCGGCTGGCGCGCAGCAGGTGCAAGGTGGCGCGCGGCGAGGCGCCGAGTCGGAGGTCACGGCTGGACCGGGTCGCGCCGACGATGCCGACGATGTACTGCTTCGCCGCGGGACTGACGTAGACGTCGCGGACCGCGGCGACCAGCCCGGTGATGGTGGCGCCGTCGGTGACCGGGCGGAGCTCCTCGAGCGGGTCGCGAACGCCGTGGCTGTCGAGCATGTCGAGCTCGGCACTGGGGGTCGGGTAGCCCATCTCGATCCGAGCCATGAAGCGGTCGCGCTGCGCCTCGGGGAGGGGGTAGGTGCCCTCCATCTCGATCGGGTTCTGGGTCGCGATCACCATGAAAGGGGACTCGAGGGCGTAGGTCGTGCCGTCGACGGTGACCTGGGACTCCTCCATCGACTCCAGCAGCGCCGACTGGGTCTTGGGCGACGCGCGGTTGATCTCGTCGCCCACCACGATGTTGGCGAAGACGGCACCCGGCTTGAACTCGAAGTCTCGGGCCTCGGCGTTGTAGACCGATACCCCGGTGATGTCGGACGGCAGCAGGTCGGGGGTGAACTGCACCCGTCGAACTGTGCAGTCGATGGAGCGGGCGAGAGCCTTGGCCAGCATCGTCTTGCCGACCCCGGGAACGTCCTCCAGCAGCAGGTGGCCCTCGGCCAGCAGCACGACCAGGGCCAGGTCGATCGACGAGCGCTTGCCTTCGATCACACTCTCGACCGCGTCGCGAACCGCGCCCATGATGGTGACGACATCGACGAGACCATACGTCTCGGCCCCGCTGATGCCGGGGCCGATCTCGGGGTCGCCGAGGTCGGGCTGGTCGGTGCTCAGGGTCACTGCGTCCTCCGGACCATTGCGTGCTGGGGCGTCGGGCGCCGGTCGACGACCCGGGCGCACGGTGCCCCCATGGTATGCGGCTTGTCGGCTGCGCATCTCTGTCCTGTCGGCCGGGCTACCGCGCTCCGACCCGCGACTTCATCGGGTCTGGCGCCGCTCTGCTTGCGGCTCCACGGGGTCTCCGGCCGCTCCGCCGAGGCGATTCGAGCCCAAGGTGAGGTCAAGTGGAGCGATATGGAGTACGGTGGTGCGAAATGGAGGACAGCGGCGCGATCCATCGGAGGGTGGGCCATGTTTCTCGGTACCCACACCCCGAGGATCGACGAGAAGGGCCGCTTCTTCCTGCCGGCGAAGTTTCGCGAGGAACTGGCGGGCGGGTTGGTCATCACCCGGGCGCAGGACCGTTGCCTGGCGATCTATCCGCGCGACACCTTCGAGGAGATGACTCGGGAGATCAGCACCGCACCGATCAGCGTCAAGCAGGTCCGCGACTTTCAACGGATGCTCGCGTCCGGAGCCTCGGACGAGGTCCCCGACAAGCAGGGGAGGGTCTCCATCCCGCCCCAGCTGCGCACCTATGCGGGGCTCGACAAGGACGTCGTCGTGGTCGGCGCCATCACCCGGGTCGAGGTGTGGGACGCCGTCGCATGGGAGGCGTACTCCACCGAGCAGGAGTCGGCGTTCGCCGAGATGAACGAGGAGGTCTTCACTCGCTGACCGGGTGAGACCTTCCAGCACGACCGCACCAGCACGACCGCACGAGCACGACCGCACGACCGCACCAGCAGCACAGCAGCACAGCACCAGCACGACAGCAACACCGCAGGACCGGCCGCGACTCGCGTCGTGAGGCTTCAACCCGATACCCGGCTCCCTGGCGCACCTTCCCCGGTGCCAGGTGGCACTTCCCCCGGGAATCGGGTTGAGACCTCTCGCCACGATTCCGACCAGCCCTACGCCCACCGCCGGGAGATGGGCGTACGGAGGTGGTTCAGGGCCACCCGATCAGCAGGACCCAACAGGTCACCGGAGCAATGGACGGGTCGAGATGCAGCAGCGGAAGTCGGGGACCCGGCTCGGGTCGCGGGTCGGCTGGACCGACGCCGCCTCCCGGCACCCCGCTCCCCAGCACGGTGCTCCACGGATCCGCCACCTAACCCGCCACGGCCTGCGCGTGACAGGGAGCCCGCCCTATCTGGCGCCCGGGTCGGGCGTGTGCCGGTCCGTCGACTGGTGGCTCACGTGAGCACCGGAGCGCGTCCCGAGCACGTCCCGGTGATGCTGGACGAGGTCGTCGCGCTGCTGGCGCCGTCGCTGGCCGCCACCCCTGCCCACGACCGCCCGGTGCTGGTGGACGGCACCCTGGGACTCGGGGGCCACGCCGAGGCGCTGTTGCGGGCTTGCCCGCAGGCGCGACTGATCGGGCTCGACCGCGATCCCGAGGCCCTGGCGTACGCGTCGGCCCGGCTGGCGCCGTTCGGCGACCGGGTGCAGACGGTGCGAGCGGTCTACGACGAGCTGCCCGACGTGCTCGTCGGACTGGGGCATCCCAGGGTGCAGGGCATCCTGCTCGACCTCGGGTTGTCGTCACTGCAGATCGACCGTGAGGACCGCGGCTTCGCCTATCGGGTCGATGCCCCGCTCGACATGCGGATGGATCCCGACCAGCCCGTGACCGCGGCGCAGGTGCTCAACACGTACAGCACCGCCGAGCTGACCCGGGTGCTGCGCACCTACGGCGAGGAGCGATTCGCCGACCGGATTGCACGCCGGATCGTCGCCGCGCGGGAGCAGGAGCCGTTCACGACCTCGGCCCGGCTGGTCCAGCTCGTCTCTGCCGCGGTACCGATGGCCACCCAGAAGACCGGTGGACATCCGGCCAAGCGGACGTTCCAGGCACTGCGGATCGAGGTCAACGCCGAGCTCGAAGCCCTCGCCGGGGTGCTGCCCGCGGCGCTGGCGGCACTGAGCCTGGGCGGCCGGATCGCCGTCCTGGCCTACCACTCGCTCGAGGACCGGATGGTCAAGCAGATCCTCCGCCTCGGCTCGACCGACCGGGCCCCGCGCCACCTACCGGTCGTTCCCCGGGAGCTCCGGCCCCAGCTGCGTCTGCTCACCCGGGGGGCCGACCGTCCCTCGGAGCCTGAGATCGCCCACAACCCGCGCGCCGCCTCGGCGCGGCTCCGGGCCGCCGAACGGATCGAGGAGGCCGCCTGATGAGCGCGCTCTGGACTGCTATCTCCGACCGGGTCGAACGGACCGAGCGACCCACGCTGCGCCCGGTGCGTCGGCCGCAGACCCGGATGGCTCGGCTGCCGTTCGTGATCGTGCTGATCGGGATCTTCGCGATCGGCATGGCCGGTCTGTTGATGCTCAACACCACCCTGCAGAACCAGGCGTTCGCGGCGCGCAAGCTGGACACCCGGTCGGCGCAGCTCGGCTATACCGAGGCGTCCCTGCAGCGCCAGGTCGACGTGCTTCGCAGTCCGCAGAGCCTGGCTCAGCGAGCGTCGTCGCTCGGCCTGCGGGCGAACCCGAGCCCGGCGTTCCTGATCTTGCCCAGCGGCAAGATCATCGGCGAGGCGAAGCCGGTCCGGGGCGACGAGCAACCTAGCCTGATCGTCAAGTCGAAGCAGCAGCTCCGGGCGGAGGAGACAGCGGCCGCGGCCCGCAAGGCCGAAGCCGACCGGATCAAGGCCGAGACGAAGGCGGCCGCCATGGCCAAGGCAGCCGCGAAGAAGGTTGCCGACCAGCAGGCAGCGGCGAAGAAGGCTGTTGCTGACAAGGCAGCGAAGAACAAGGCCGCGAAAGACAAGGCCGCGAAAGACAAGGCCGCACACCGATGACCACGCCGTTGAGACAGACCGAGGAGCGGGCGGACCGCTCGACTGGAGGACGCTGAATGCCGCAGCGCCGGCCCCACCCGTCCCGACGAGGCGCAGCCACGATCGGAGACCGCACCACGAGCAGCGGCGCCAAGGTCGCGGCTGCGACCACGCGGCGCACGACGACGTCGCGGCCGACCGTCCGGCCGCAGCCCCGGCCGCAGTTCCGGACCACGCCCCGACCGGGCACTCGAGCCGGCCGTCGGACCGAGCGCGGGGGCGAGCCGCTGCGCATTCCCCTGGGCGATCACCGACAGCGGCTGCGGATCGTCATGGTGACGCTTGCGGTCGTGGTGTCGCTCTGCGGTGGTCGGCTGCTGCAACTGCAGGGCTTCGACTCGTCGGCTTACGCGGCGATCTCGAACGAGTCGCTGACCCGCAAGCTCACCATGCTGCCGACCCGAGGCCAGATCGTGGACCGCAACGGCGAGGTGCTGGCCTCCAGCGAACCCGCCGTCAACGTCACGGCCGACCCGACCTACACAGCGCCGAAGGCCGAGGCCATCGCCGCCGTGCTCGACAACTACCTCGACGTCGGTCACGACGCGATCGTCGCCGCGCTGACCAAGCCCGACACCCGGTTCTCCTACGTGGCCAAAGGTGTCCCGGCCGCCACCTTCACCAAGATCAGCAGCGACCTGACCACGAGCAAGCTCTACGGCGTCTTCCGCGAGCAGAGCCCGATCCGGACCTACCCAGGTGGATCCACGGCGGCGAACGTGGTCGGCTTCGTCGACGGCAACGGCGTCGGTCAGGGCGGACTCGAGTACGGCCTGAACTCTTCTCTCGCCGGCACCGCGGGTCAAGAGATCTACCAGAGCGCCCCGAACGGCAGCAAGATCCCGCTCGGCACCAACGTGGTTACCCCGGCCGAGGACGGCACCCGCTACACCACGACGATCGACTCGGAGCTGCAGTGGGTCGCCGAGCGCCGGCTGGCGGCCCAGATCAAGACCTCCAAGGCCAAGTCCGGGTTCGTGATCACCATGAACGTCAAGACCGGCGAGATCCTGGCCATGGCGAGCGCGCCGGGTTTCGATCCCAACGATGTGGCCGCCGCCGACAACGCGACGATGGGCAACCACGCCATCACCGACTCCTACGAGCCCGGCAGCGTGGAGAAGGTCCTCACCTCCGCTGCGCTCATCGACTCCGGGACGACCGTCCCCGACACCCATGTCCGGGTCGCGCCCTCGATCGCCTCCGGCGGGGCCCGGATCACCGACCACTGGGGTCATGGCTGGCTCAACCTCACGATGCGCGGCGTGGTCGCGAACTCCTCCAACATCGGTACGGTCGAGATGACCCGCACGATGGACACCGCAACCCTGCACCGCTACCTGACCAGCTTCGGCCTCGGCCAGCGAACCGGGATCCAGCTACCCGGCGAAGGTGTCGGCATCCTGCCGCCCGTCAGCATGCCCGGCTACACCCGCGACCAGATTTCCTTCGGTCAGGGCCTGTCGCTGACCGGCGTCCAGATGGCCACCGCGATCTCGGGCATCGTGAACGGCGGCGTGCTCAACCCGCCGACCATCCTCAAGTCCGCCACCGCAGCCGACGGAACCCCCGTGGCGGTGCCGCAGCCGACTGCCCGTCGGGTGGTCTCGGAACAGACCTCGGCGCAGGTGCGCGATTTGATGCAGTCGGTGGTGTACCACGGCTCGTCCAAGCTGGCCGTGCCGCAGTACACCACCGGGGGCAAGACCGGCACGGCCGAGCGGGTCAGTCCCGGCAGCGGTCGCTACGACAGCTACACCTCCTCCTACGTCGGCTTCGCGCCGGCCGACGACCCGCAGATCCTCACCTACGTGGTCGTCACCGACCCGCACGGCAGCAACTCCGGGACCCAGAACGCCGCGCCCGTATACACCAGCGTGATGTCGTTCGCCCTCCCGCGCTACGCCGTGACCCCGTCGACCAGCAAGGTCACGGAGAAGGCGTTGACGTACTGATGGCTGCGGGTCCGGCGAGGGACGCCGCGTTCTCCGAGCCGCGCACACCCACCCGTTAGCGTCGTGTCCGTGACGTCTCCGACCTCCGACACGGCCCCGGCAGGACATCGACCGCGCGACGTGCCCCCGACCTCGCTGCCGGACCTGCTCGCGGCGGCGCAGGGCGTGGCGACGGCGGCCGAGCGCTCGGAGTTCGGCGACCTCACCGACATCACGGTGCGCGGGGTGACCGCGGACTCCCGCCTCGTGGTGGCCGACGACCTCTACGTCGCGCTGCCGGGGCGGACCACGCACGGGGCCGACCACGCGGCGGCCGCCGTCGCCGCCGGCGCGCGGGCCGTGCTGACCGACGTGGACGGCGGGCTCCGGCTGGCGGACCACGACCTCCCGGTCCCGGTGCTCACGGTGCCCGATCCCCGCTCGGTGGTTCCCCGGCTCGCCGCGGAGCTCTACGGGCAACCGGCACGGCGATTGACCATGCTCGGCATCACCGGCACCAACGGTAAGACCACCACGTCGTTCCTCGTCGAGGCCGCCCTGCGCGCGGCCGACCGGCACTGTGGGCTGATCGGCACGCTCGGCTACCGGTACGACGGGGCCATGCTCGACTCGTCCGCCCCGCGGACCACCGTCACCACCCCCGAGTCCGCCGAGGTCCACGCGCTCCTCGCGACCCTGGCCGAACGCGGGGCCGACACCGTGGTGATGGAGGTCTCGTCGCACGCGCTGAGCCTCGGCCGGGTCGACGCCGTCGAGTTCGACGTGGCGGCCTTCACCAACTTCGGTCGCGACCACCTGGACTTCCACGGATCTGTCGAGAACTACTTCGCCGCCAAGGCCTCTCTCTTCGAGCCCGACCGGAGCCGGTCGGCGGTGGTCAACCTCGACGATCCGTACGGGGTCCGGCTGGCCGAGCGTCTGATCGCTCGTGATGCGCGATGGGTCTCCACCTCCTTGGACCCCACCGGTTCCGCGACGTATCGTCCGCGCCACCTCGAGCGACGCCCCGACGGCAGCGCCCAGGTCGTGCTCGTCACCCCGACGGGCGACCTGCCCCTGGTGGTGGGACTGCCGGGAGACTTCAACCTGCACAACGCAATCACCGCGCTCGCCCTGCTCGACCTGACCGGGATCGACCTCGCCGTCGCCGCTGCGGGACTGGCCGACGCGCGGGTACCCGGACGGATGGAGCGGATAGACCTGGGTGCTGGCGCCCCCGCGGCGTACGTGGACTTCGCCCACACGCCGCAGGCGGTCGCCGCGGTGCTCGAGGCCCTGCGCGGCGGGCCGGGGCGGCTGATCTGCGTGCTGGGCGCGGGCGGGGACCGGGACCCGGCCAAGCGGGAGCCGATGGGCGCGACCGCGGCCCGGCTCGCCGACGTCATCGTGGCCACCGACGACAACCCCCGGACCGAGGATCCGGTCGCGATCCGGCAGGCGCTGCTCGCCGGTGCCCGGACGGCTGCCCGCAGCGACAGGCTGGCCACCGAGGTGATCGACGGGGGTGAGCGGGCCGCGGCTATCGCGGCCGCGCTCGGGTCGGCCGGTCCTGACGACATCGTCGCGGTGCTTGGCAAGGGTCACGAGCAGGGCCAGGAGATCGCGGGTCAGACGCTGCCGTTCAGCGACGAGCGCGCGCTGCGCGAAGCCTGGGCCGCGGTCCTCGGGGCTGGGAGCGCCGACGCATGATGCCGCTGACCGTGGCCGAACTCGTCCGGCAGGTGAGCGGCACGTTCACCGGGCCCGGCGTGGACACCCGAACCGCCACGATCACCGACGTCGTGGTCGACTCCCGGCTGGTCGGGCCCGGGGCGCTGTTCGTCGCGCTGCCGGGGGAGCGGGTCGACGGTCACGACTACGTGCCGCGCGCGGCCGAGCTCGGGGCGGTCGCGGCGCTGACGTCTCGTCCGGTCCCCGGAGCGGGTTGCGTGGTCGTGGCTGACCCGCAAATCGCTCTCGGACAGGTGGCGCGCCGGGTCACCGATGACGCCCGGGCCGGCAGGTTGACCGTTCTGGCGCTGACCGGATCGGCGGGCAAGACCACGACCAAGGACCTGCTCGCCCAGCTCCTCGAGCCCGTCGGCCCCACGGTGGCCCCGGTCGGCTCGTTCAACAACGAGATCGGCCTGCCGCTGACGGCCTGTCGGGTGGACCCGACGACGCGGTTCCTGGTGGCCGAGATGGGGGCGCGCGGGATCGGCCACATCGGGTACCTGTGCGGCATCACCCCGCCGGACGTGGGCCTGGTGCTCAACGTCGGTACGGCGCACCTGGGGGAGTTCGGCACCCGCGAGGCGATCGCCGTCGCCAAGGGTGAGTTGGTGCAGGCGTTGCCGGCCGCGGGCGTGGCCGTGCTCAACGCCGGTGATCCGCTGGTCGCTGCGATGGCCTCCCGGACCAGCGCGCGGACGGTCTTCTTCACCGTCGACCCGGCCGGGCGGGCCGGATCTCACCCTGAGGTGCAGGTGTGGGCCGAGGCGCTGGACGTGGACGACCTCGGTCGCTGGCGGTTCCGGCTGGTCACCCCGACCGGGGCCGCCGACGTCGCCCTGCAAACCATCGGCCGCCACCAGGTCGACAACGCCCTGGCCGCCGCCGCGGCCGTCAGCGCGATCGGGTTCGACCCCGCCGAGACGGCGGCCCGGTTGTCGGGCGCCACCGCCCGCTCCCGCTGGCGGATGGAGGTGCACGAGCGCTCCGACGGGGTGGTGGTCGTCAACGACGCGTACAACGCCAACCCGGACTCGATGCGGGCGGTGCTCAACTCGTGGAGTAAGTTTGGCTCCGGCTGGCGCTCCCTCTCCCCGGTCCTGCAGACCTGGGCCTTGCTCGGCGAGATGCTCGAGCTCGGGGACCAGAGCGACGCCGAGCACACCGCCGTCGGGGCCTACGCCGCCGGGCTCGGTGTCTCGAAGCTGGTCGCCATCGGGCAGAATGCACACTCGGTCGCGACTGGAGCCCTGAGGACGAACGCGACCGGAGAGGGTGTGGAGGTCGTGCCGGACAAGGCCGCCGCGGCGGAGTACGTCGCGGCCCGGCTCCAGGCCGGCGACGTCGTCTTGGTCAAGGCGTCGCGCGGCGTCGGGTTGGAGACGGTGGCCGAACGGCTGCTGAGCGAGGCGACCGCGTGAAGGCCATCGTCTTCGCCGGTGCGATCGGGTTGCTCGGCACGCTGCTGGGGACCCGGCTCGCGATCTCGGTCCTGGTCCGCAAGGGCTACGGCCAACTGATCCGCGACGACGGTCCGACCAGTCATCACACCAAGCGTGGCACGCCCACCATGGGCGGGCTGGTGATCATCCTCGCCACGCTCCTCGCCTACGCACTCAGTCACCTGTTCACCCTGACCACGCCCAGCGTGTCCGCGCTGCTCGTGCTGTTCCTCTTTGCCGGCCTGGGGGTGGTCGGCTTCCTCGACGACTACATCAAGATCAGCAAGCAGCGCTCCCTGGGTCTGCGTAGCAAGGCCAAGATCGCGGGACAGTCGATCGTGGCCATCGTTTTCGCCCTGTTGTCGCTGCAGTTCCCCGACGAACGGGGCATCACCCCGGCGTCGAAGGCGATCTCGTTCCTGCGCGACATCTCGTTGCTGGACAACCTGCCGGTGGTGATCGTCGTGCTGTGGGTGATCCTGCTGATCGCCGCGGCCAGCAACGGGGTCAACCTCACCGACGGCCTCGACGGTCTGGCCACCGGCTCCTGCGTGATGATCTTCGGGGCGTTCACCCTGATCAACATCTGGCAGTACAACCAGTCCTGCGCCTACACCGACTCCGCCGGTCCCAAGTGCTATGAGGTACGTGATCCCTACGACCTCGCCGTGGTCGCCGTCGCCCTCGCCGGGGCCTGCTTCGGCTTCCTGTGGTGGAACGCGGAGCCCGCCAAGATCTTCATGGGTGACACCGGGTCGCTCTCCCTCGGTGGGGCGATGGCAGGGTTGGCGATCTTCACCCGCACGGAGCTGCTGCTGATCATCTTGGGCGGGCTGCTGGTGATCGAGGTGATGTCAGTGGTGCTGCAGGTCAGCTACTTCAAAGCGACCAAGGGCAAACGCATCTTCAAGATGTCGCCCATCCACCACCACTTCGAGCTGCTGAACTGGCCGCAGGTCAATATCGTGATGCGGTTCTGGATCATCTGCGGGCTCTTCGTCTCCGCTGGTCTGGGCATCTTTTACGCCGAATGGGTGGCGGGTACGTGAGCGCCCGCTGGGAGGGCCCCGGCTGGCTGCCCGACGCCGACGGGTCGTCGCCGTGGGTGCAGGCCCACGTGGTGGTGGCCGGGATCGGCGTGTCCGGCTTCGCGGCCGCCGACGGTCTGTGCGACTTCGGGGCCCGGGTCACCGTGCTGGACGACCGCGACAGCGAGGCCAACCGCGAGAAGGGGCAGCTGCTCGAGGTTCTGGGGGCCACCGTACGGATCGGTGCCGGTGCCTCGGCCACCCTGCCGGCCGACGCCGACCTGGTGATCGCCACCGGATGGCCGCCCCGATCCCCGCTGCTGGTGTCTGCCGCGGCCCGGGGAGTCCCGATCTGGGGGGAGGTCGAGCTCGCCTGGCGGCTGAGCCGGCCGCAGAAGCCGGTGCCGTGGATCGCGATCACCGGCACCAACGGCAAGACGACCACCACCACGACGCTCGCCTCGATGCTCACCGCTGCCGGCCTGCGGACCGCGGCGGTCGGCAATATCGGCCGACCCGTGATGGAGACGGTGCTCGACCCCGAGCCGTACGACGTGCTGGCAGTGGAGCTGTCGAGCTTCCAGCTGCACTGGTCGCACTCACTGTCGTTGCACTCCGCAGCCGTGCTCAACCTGCAGCCAGACCACCTGCAGTGGTACGCCGGCGTGGAGACCGACGGTCGCCCGACACCGCCCTACGACGCCTACGTGGCCGACAAGGCCCGGATCTTCGCCCGGGCTCAGGTCTCCTGCGTCTACAACGTCGATGACCCGGCCACCGAGCGGCTGGTCGAGGACGCCGAGGTGATCGAGGGCGCCCGCGCAATCGGCTTCACCACCGGCGTCCCCGGGCGCTCGATGGTCGGGGTCGTCGACGACCTGCTCGTCGACCGGGCGTTCATCGAGCAACGCAGGGACTCCGCGCTCGAGCTGGCCAAGCTCTCCGACATCACCCCGCTCGCCCCGCACAACATCGCCAACGCCGCCGCGGCCGCCGCCCTGGCCCGGTCGTTCGGCGTACCGCCGGTGGCCGTGCGTGACGGGCTGCGGCGGATGACTCCGGGCAGCCACCGGATCACCACCGTGGCCACCAAGGGCGACGTCACCTTCGTCGACGACTCCAAGGCGACCAACCCGCATGCGGCGGACGCCGCCCTGCGCGCCTTTGCGTCGGTCGTCTGGATCGCCGGTGGGCAGGCCAAGGGCACCCGGTTCGAGGATCTGGTGAGCGCCCACGCCCACCGGATGCGCGGCGTGGTGCTGCTCGGCGTGGACCGGTCCGTGATCGCCGAGGCCCTGGCCCGACACGCGCCCGACCTCCCGGTGATCGAGGTGCTCGACGTCGACACTAGGGCCATGGCACGGGTCGTCTCGGCGGCCGCGTCACTGGCCCAGGCGGGGGACACCGTGCTCCTGTCGCCGGGGTGTGCCAGCCAGGACATGTACGCCGACTACGCCGCACGCGGTAACGCCTTCGCCGCTGCGGTCGCCGCGCTGGACCCGGGTGAGATCGCCTCCACCTAGGAGCCGGGTGTGCGGCAGGAAGTGAGGACCGAGACCGACGTGAGCACCCTCTTCTCGTCCCGCCCCACCCGGAAGTCGGGCTCGGTCTCCCCGCCGTCCGACGCCGGGCCGCCCGCCGCCAGACCCCAGGGCGCCGCCCTGACCTGGGTCCAGACGGTGCTCGACCGGCCGCTGGCCAGCTATCACCTCGTGCTCGCCTCGGCCGGCATGCTGCTGGCCCTGGGGGTGCTGATGGTCCTCTCGGCCTCGAGCGTCTACGCCTACGTGCACAACGGGGGCGACTCCTACTACTTCGTCAAGCGTCAGCTCGTCTTCCTGGTGGTGGGGCTGGTCTTCGCCGTAGTGATGTCGCGGCTCTCGCCCAGCAAGCTCCGGGTCCTCGGCTGGGTCGGGCTGTTCCTGGCGATGATCCTGCTCGTCCTCACCTATACGCCCATGGGCGTGATGATCAACGGCAACCGCAACTGGCTGCAGCTCGGGACCCCGGCCCTGCAGCTCCAGCCGTCCGAGTTCGCCAAGCTGGCGGTGGTGGTGTGGAGCGCGGACGTGCTGGCCCGCAAGGAGAAGCTGCTCGACCAGCCCAAGCACCTGCTGATCCCTTACCTCCCGGTCACCGGCCTGGTCATCATGATGATCGTCTTTCAGGGCGACGCCGGCACCGCCGTGGTGATGGCCGGCATCGTCGCCGTCACGCTGTGGATCGTCGGTGCCCCGATGCGGGTCTTCCTGGGCCTCGGGCTGGTCGGGGTCGCCGGCGTGGTGACGCTCTTCGCCACCAGTGGCAACCGGATGCGCCGACTCGCGGCCTTCCTGAACCCCAGCAGCGACGTGGCCGGGGCTAACCTGCAGGGCACCGTGGGCATGTACGCCATCGCCTCCGGTGGCTGGTGGGGTGTCGGTCTGGGGGCCAGCCGGCAGAAGTGGGGCAGCCTGCCCGAGGCGCACACCGACTTCATCTTCGCCGTGATCGGGGAGGAGCTGGGGCTGTTCGGCAGCCTCGCCGTGCTCGCCCTGTTCCTCGTGCTCGGCTACGCCGGCATCCGGATCGCCCTCCGCTCCGACGACGCCTTTTCCCGGTTCGCCGCCGCGGGGGTGACCGCCTGGTTCATGGTCCAGGCCCTGATCAACCTGGGCGTGGTGCTGCGGCTGTTGCCCATCGCCGGCGTACCGCTGCCGCTGGTCTCCTACGGCGGGTCGGCGCTGCTGGCCAACCTGGGGGCGCTCGGGCTGCTGGTCGCCTGCGCCCGCAACGAACCGGCGGCCCGGGCCGCCCTGCAGCGGGCTCGGCGCCGGAGCATGCCGCGGATGACCACGGTAATCGGTTCGCGGGGCGGACCGGCGAAGCCTCCAGCGACGACGCGGCGGACGACGAGTCAGCGCGGGTCGCGGCGGGCATCCTCAGCGCGCGGCACGCAGTCGCGCGGCAGCCGTTGACCGCCCCGGGTCGTCCGGTCAGCGTGGTGCTGGCCGGGGGCGGGTCGGCCGGACACACGTCGCCGCTGATCGCCACCGCCGAACAGCTACGGACGCTGCGGCCCGACGTCATGCTCACCGCGGTCGGGACGGCCCGGGGTCTGGAGACCCATACCGTGCCCGCCGCCGGCTTGGCGCTGGAGTTGATCCCGCCCGTACCGATGCCCCGGAAGCCCGGCGCCGACCTGCTCCGGGTGCCGGGACGGCTCCGCACCGCCGTCCGCGCCGCCGGCGTCATCCTGGCCGCCCACCGGGCCGACGTCGTGCTGGGTTTTGGTGGCTACGTGTCCACCCCGGTCTACCTCGCGGCCCGCCGGGCCGGCGTACCGATCGTGCTGCACGAGCAGAACGCGCTGCCCGGGCTCGCCAACAAGCTCGCCGCCCGCCTGACCCACGAGGTGGCCACGACCTTCCCCGGCACCCCCCTGCCGCACGGGCGCACCATCGGGCTGCCCCTGCGGTCGGCCATCACCGGTCTCGGCCACGACGAGCACGACCGGGCGGCGTTGCGAGCCGAGGCTCGGGCCCACTTCGGACTGCACCCCGACCGTCCGGTCCTGTTGGTCACCGGCGGCTCGCAAGGCGCGCAGCAGATCAACTCGGCGGTGACCGGAGCCCGGACCCGGCTGCTGCGGTGCGGGATCCAGGTCCTGCACGTGCTCGGACCGCGAAACCTCGCAGCCGACGACGGACCGACGGTCGACGGCGACACGGGGGCGGTCTACGTGCCGCTCGGTTACCTCGACGCGATCGAACGGGCCTATGCCGCGGCCGACCTCATGCTGGGACGGGCCGGAGCGAGTACGGTGTGCGAGGCCGCGGTGGTGGGGTTGCCGACGATCTTCGTGCCGTACCCGGTGGGCAACGGTGAGCAGGCTCGCAACGCCACCGCGGTGGTTGCTGCCGGCGGCGGGATGCTGGTCCGCGATGCGGACTGCACGGCTGACTGGCTGGCCGCAGCGCTGCGCGGGCTCGTCGACGACCCGGTGCGGCTCGAACAGATGTCGGCCGCCATGCGGTCCGCCGCTACCCCGGACGCCGCGCGGGCCCTGGCGGAGTGGACGCTCGAGGTGGCCGGAAGGAAGACGTAGTGGGACTGCTCAAACGGGTACCCGTACCCGAGGTCGCTGACCTCGGACCGGTGCACTTCATCGCGATCGGCGGCTCGGGAATGAACGGCGTCGCCTCGGTGCTCCGCCAGGCCGGGGTCGAGGTCAGCGGCTCGGACCGCAGCGACTCGGACTACCTGCAGGCGCTCGGCCGGCTCGGCGCCCGGGTCCACATCGGGCACCGCGCCGAGCAGCTAGGGGACGCCCGGACCGTGGTCGCGTCCTCGGCCATCCGCGAGGACAACCCCGAGCTGGCCGAGGCGCGTCGACGTGGGCTGCCCGTGCTGCACCGCAGCGTGGCTCTGGCCGCCCTGCTCAGCGGCCACCGGGGAATCGCCGTCGCCGGCACGCACGGCAAGACGACGACCACCGCGATGATCTCCGACGTGCTGCGGCGCTGCGGGCTGGATCCGTCGTCGGTGATCGGCGGCGCCCTGCTCGACATCACGCAGAACACCGACGGCACCGGCGTCAAGACTGGCGGGCGGTTGGGGAGCGGGGAGTTCTTCGTCGTCGAGGCCGACGAGAGCGACGGTTCGTTCCTGCAATACGCGCCCGAGGTCGCGGTGGTTACCAACGTCGACCCCGACCACCTGAGCAACTGGGGTACCCCCGAGAACTACCACGACGGGTTCCTGCGGTTCGCGACCGGGAGCTCGCTGCGGCTGCTGGTCGTCTCCGCGGACGACGCCGGCGCCGTGGCGCTGGTCGGGCGCCTCGGGGCCCGGGCGGAGCAGGGGCCCCGGATCGTCACCTTCGGCGAGAACCCGGACGCCGACGTGGTGATCGCCGACCTGGAGCTGCGGGGCACCGGGTCCAGCTTCACCCTGCACCGGCGATCCGACCCGACCGGCGGTCTCGGGGACGGCGGTCCGGTCCGACTGAGCGTCCCGGGTCGCTACAACGCCTGGAACGCGGCCGCCGCGTACGCCGTGGCCACCTACGCCCAACACGTCCAGGAGGGACAGGTGGACGAGGCCGCGATCCGCGCAGCCCTGTCGGAGTTCCCTGGCACCTACCGCCGCTTCCAGCTCGTCGGCACCGCGGACGGCGTTCGGGTGTTCGACGACTACGCCCACCACCCGACCGAGGTGGCGAACACGGTCAACGCCGCACGGGTCGGCCTCGACGGAGGGCGGCTGCTGGTCTGCTTCCAGCCGCATCTCTACACCCGGACCCGAGACTTCGCCGCCGAGCTCGGGGCTGCGCTGGGCCCCGCCGACGAGGCGATCGTGATGGACGTCTGCGGCGACCGCGAGGACCCCCTCCCCGGCGTCACCGGGGCCCTGGTCAGCGACGCCGTACCGGCTGGTCGTGCGCATGTCACCTACGAACCGGACTGGGACGCGGCCGCCGCCACCGTGGCAGACCTGGCCCGCCCCGGTGACCCCGTGGTCGCCGTCGGCGGCGGCGACGTCACCAAGATCGCCCCGCTGATCGTGGTGGAGCTCGATCGCCGGTCGTCTGCGTCCAACGAAAAGTCTGAGCCTGTCGAGGGACCGAACCAGGAGATACCGCGATGAGCCACGGCACCTCGCTGCGTGACCGCCCTGCTCCCGGGGTCGCCGACGCGACCGAGGCGCTGCGGCAGCGTCGTCGCCGAACCCGTCGACGCCTGGCGATGCGGGTGCTGATCGGCGTGCTGGGCGTCGCCCTGATCGGTACCGCGGGGTGGCTCGTCGGTTTCTCCGCGGTGCTGGCGGCGGACCAGGTCACGGTCACCGGCACCCAGCTGGTGACCGTCAAGACCGTGACCCAGACGGCTGCGGTGCCGTTGGGTAGGCCGCTGGCTCGCGTCGACCTCGACGTGATCGCCACCCGGGTGAAGTCGTTGGCCCCGGTGAAGTCGGTGCAGGTCGACCGCAGCTGGCCGCACACCGTGGCGATCACGGTGACCGAGCGCACCCCGGCCTACGTCATCACCGGTGCCGCTGGGTACGCGACCCTGGTCGACGACCAGGGGGTGGCCTTCGCGACCGTGACCGAGCGTCCTGCCGATCTCGTCCGCGCGTCGATCCCGACTGACGACCCGGCCCTGCTTCGCAGCGTCGCGGTCGTCGCCCAGGCCCTGCCGAAGCCGGTCCGCGACAAGGTCGACCGGATCGAGGCGAGCTCACCGGAGTCCATCCGGCTCAAGCTGAACGGCCACCGCGAGGTCATCTGGGGCAGTGCCGACCAGTCGGCCGTGAAGGGTGAGGTGCTGGCCGCGCTGATCAAGAAGAAGGCGGCCGTCTACGACGTCTCCGGACCGGCGAACCCCACCACCCGCGGGTAACCCGACCAGTCAGAACCCGTCCGACACGCCGCCGAAGTGCGGAAGGAGCTGCCCTGCTCGCGCGACCAGGCAGCTTGTCCCGGGTTCTGGCGGCGTGCCGGACAGCAGGTGACTGGTCAGCGCGGGCGACCTCAGCGGATCTGGGCCAGACCAACGGCACTCTGCGACAGCGGGCTCAATGTCAACCTGACCATGAGACCTAGACCGGTTTCCGGCCTGCTGCGGGCCAGTTTCCCGGTCCTCGGACGCGACACGCGTCCTCGTGTGGACACTGCTTTGCGGCTTCTTCTAATCTGGCCAGCACGCCGTCGTCTCCCCCGGATACCTTCCCCTTCGACCTGAGGTCAAGACTTGGCGGCCCCGGTCCAGCGTGGTTCGTCCAGACAGAAAGAAGAGGAAGCAGTGTCCTCTGCATCAACCAACTACCTCGCGATCAGCAAGGGCGTCGGTGTCGGTGGCGGTGGGGTCAACGCCGTCAACCGGATGATCGAGGCGGGACTCCGCGGAGTCGAGTTCATCGCGGTCAACACCGACGCCCAAGCGTTGCTGATGAGCGACGCCGACGTGAAGCTGGACATCGGCCGTGACCTCACCCGCGGTCTCGGCGCCGACGCCGACCCCGACAAGAGCTAGCAAGCAGCCAAGGACCACACCGAAAAGACCAGAAAGATACCCACGGGCCGTCTCTTATCC
>JBPCRP010000100.1:0-14558 GCA_050996715.1 Propionibacteriaceae bacterium | reverse complement strand
ACTTCGTTGTCGCTTTCTTCCCTGTTCCCAGGGTGCGCGACTGTTTCCCACCCCACGCTTCCATGGGGTGGGCCACGTCAAGACCGCAGGCTCAATGTGACACGCTGACCAGTTCTTCGGCCGGTGCGGACTCGGGACTTGACGTATCCGTGACCTCACGGCTGTGCAGCGGCTTCTCCCGCATGGTGAGCGCCAGCAGGAACCCGACGATCATGAACGGCACCGCGATCAGGAAGACGTCGTCGATGGAGCGGGTGAACGCCTCCAGCACGAAGCCCTTGATCGGCTCCGGCAGGCTCTGGATGGCCGTCACGTCGTTCACCGCCGGGGCCCCACCACCACCGGTGGCACCCGCCGGCATGACCTCGACCAGGTGGTGGGTCAGCCGGGTGTTGAGGATGGCCCCGAACAGCGCCGTCCCAATGGCGCCGCCCATGGTCCGGAAGAAGGTCACCGAGGCGGTGGCCGCACCCATCATCGAGCGGTCGACGCTGTTCTGCACGGCCGTCACCACGACCTGCATGGTCAGTCCCAGGCCGGCGCCGAAGAAGAACATCGCGATGGCGAGCTGCCAGTAGGGGGTGTCCACGGCGAGCCTGCTCAGGGAGAGCAGGGCGGCGCCGACCACGAGGGCACCGGTGATCGGCATCCACTTGTAGCGGCCGGTGCGCGACATGATCTGGCCACCGCTGATCGAGGTGGAGAAGATCCCGACGACCAGCGGCAGCATGGCGAGGCCGGAGCGGGTCGCGCTCATGCCCTGGACGGCCTGGAGATAGATCGGCAGGTAGATGATGCCGCCGAACATCCCGACGCCCATGATCATGGCGAACACGATGTTGGCCGACACGGTCCAGGAGGTGAAGAGCGACATCGGGATGATCGGCTCGGCGACCTTGTTCTCGACCAGCACGAAGAGGCCGGCGCAGATCACCGTCGCCGCGATCAGCAGGAGGCCGATGGTGGAGGTCCAGCCCCGGTCGGGACCGGCCCAGCTCAGGTAGAAGATCAAGCTCGTCACCGCGGCCACGATCGTGGCGGCGCCGAAGTAGTCGACCGACACGTTGCGCTTGACGTGGTGCAGCTTCAGCGCGACCGAGGTCACGACCAGGGCGGCGAGGCCGATCGGGACGTTGATGAAGAAGATCCACTGCCAGCCGAGATGGTCGGTGAACAGACCGCCGAGCAGCGGACCGGCGACCGAGGAGACGCCGAACACGGCGCCGAAGAGGCCTTGATACTTGCCGCGCTCCCGCGGCGGGATCACGTCGCCGATGACCGCCAGGGCCAGCGACATCAGCCCGCCGCCACCGAGGCCCTGGACCGCGCGACCGATGATCATGAACTCGATGTTGGTGGCCAGACCACTCATCACCGAGCCGACCAGGAAGACGATGATCGCGGCCTGGAAGATCGGCCGCCGGCCGAGCAGGTCGGAGATCTTGCCCCACAACGGCGTGGCGGCCGTCGAGGTCAGCAGGTAGGCCGTGACGACCCAGGACAGCTTGTCCAGCCCACCCAGCTCGGAGGTGATCTTCGGCAGGGCGACCCCGACGATGCTCTGGTCGAGCGCAGCCAGGAACATGCCGGCCATCAGACCGGACATGACGCCCAGGATCTGGCGATGGCTCAGGTAGCCCGCTCCCGGGGCGGTCGACCCGTTCACGGTGGCCGGTGGACCGGTCGGGGGTGCCGTCGCCGGCTGGAGGCCGGTGCGGCCCGCACGGGCGAGGATGCGCTCGATGTCGTCCTCGGTGGCCGCGTGCCGCGGCTGGACCTTGCTCATGGGTGCTCCAGTTCTGCGCTTGTCGCGGTCGGCTCGGGGTCGGCCGCGACGGATGTTTCGGTGGATCGGTCGGTCGAACTCCGTAGGTGCTTCGGAGTCGCCCCGACCTTGGGAGCGGGCTCGGCGCTGAGCTCGGTGGTCATGGCGTCGGCGTCGGCGGCGAACACCGTCAACAACCGGGCGAGGGTGGTGATCTCGTCGCGAGGCCAGTCGACCAGCAGTCCGACCAGGAGCTCCTTGCGGGCCTGCATGGCGTGCTCCAGGGCGATCCGCCCCTCGTCGGTGAGGTCGACGGCCATGGCGCGGCCGTCGTCGGGGTGCGGTGAGCGGGCCACCAGCCCGTTCCGCTCCAGGGAGGCCACGTGCCGCGACACGGTCGAGGTGTCGAGCCGGCACAGGGTCGCGAGGTCGGTGACTCGTAACGCCCCGGCGCACCGCAGGGTGTGCAGGAGGTGGTGGGTGCCGGGGTCGATCCCGTCGCCGAGACGAACTTTCATCAACCGGCCGATCGACATCAACGCGGCGATGACCCGTTCCTCGGGGCCGGCGACCGTGGGGTCGGTGACCAAGGGGTCGGCGACGTGGTCCGGTACTTGCATACCGCAAACATACATTTACTTGTATGGTGCATGCAAACGATAACCGAACCAGGTCGGACTCCAACCCTGAGTGGCCCCTGATCTGCGAAGCGGAATCTTCCATTCTGTGAAGAACGGCCTTACTTTTGTCCCATGACCACACCTGTGTACGACATGACGGGCATCCTGGAGGACCTGGCGGCCGGCCGGATCGACGCCGGGGAAGCGGCCCGCCGCATCGACCTGATCTCCTCGACCCACGTTGCGGACGACGCAGCGGCCGAGCAGGCACGCGAACCCAGCGACGCCGACGCCTGGGCCGTCTCGACCGACCGACCCCAGCGAGCGGGTCACGCCACCGACGCGTTCCCCGACACCAGCACGCCGCCCGACCCGGAGCCGACGACCGAGCCGACGACCGAGCCGACAGCCCGCCGGGCGACGCCGCGTCCGGCCGGAGCGGTCGACCGGGTCAGCATCCGGGCGGTCGGCCGCCGGGTCCGCATCGTCGGTGAGCCGTCGATCGCCACGGTGGCCGCGGACGGTCCGCACGTGCTGCGACGCAACGGTTCGGTGATGGAGATCTCCAGCGACGGCGAGATCGGCGCCTCGATCGACGGCTTCCAGCTGCTGCGTGGTGCCCCCCGCACCCTCGAGGACTTCCGGGCGCTCAGCCTCGGTAAAGAGCTCTTCATCCGCGTCAACCCCAACATCACCGTCGACGTCGAGGTGACCGCGGGCAGTCTCCACACCGAGCGGGTACCGGTGCTCGGCAAGGTGCGGGTGACCGCCGGCGGCGCCAAGCTGCTCGACGTCGAAGAGATCGCGGACGCCCTGGTCCAGGCGGGCCAGGCCACGATCCGCGGGACGCTGCGCGAGGGTCGCTCCCGGCTGCGGGCGGAGTCGGGCTCGCTCGTCGTGCAGCTCGGCGACCGTTCCGAGGTGACCATCCACACCGAGGCCCAGCTGGGCAAGGTGTCCTGGTCCGGCGGCCACGACGGGGCCGGTGACGAGGTCGTGATGGGCAGCGGGCGGGCACGGCTCGACGTGGAGGTCGTGATGGGGTACGCCCAGGTCCAGGCCGGGTCGAGCGCGACGGCGGGCGCCAAGTGAACCGCCCGCGTCCTGCCGCCGACCATCGGGCGCCCAGTGACTGTCCCGTCTGCGGCGAGCATCTCGCGGTGACGCGGCTGAGCTGCGGGTCTTGCGGGACGGAGTTGGCCGGGGTCTTCGCCGCCTGCGAGTTCTGTGCGCTCGACGACACCGACGTGACGACCCTGCGGGTGTTCCTCAGCTCGCGCGGCAACCTGCGGGAGCTGGAGCGGCACCTGGGGGTGTCGTACCCCACGGCCCGGCAACGGTTCAACGAACTGCTGACGAAGCTGGGGCTCGGGGAGCAGGACGAGGCGACGGCCCCCGCGGCTCCCGCCCCGCCAACCCGGGACGAGATCCTCGCCCAGGTCGCGGCCGGGACGCTGGCCCCGGCCGACGCGGCGACGGCCCTGCGTCAGCTCAGCGGCTGAACGCCTCGACCTTCACGACGGTGACGTTGATGTCCTTGCCGTTGGGTGCGGTGTAGGTGACCGCGTCACCGGGGCTCTTCCCGAGGATGGCGGCGCCGAGCGGGCTCTGCGGGCTGTAGACGTTGTCCTCCTCGACCGCGTCGTCGAGGCCCAGGACCTCACGTGAGCCGAGCAAGAAGGTGTCGGTATCGGACTCGTCGCCGTCAAAGGCGATGGTCACCCGCTTGCCGGGGGAGACCTCGTCGCCCGACGCGGGGTCGGCGCCCACTTGGGCACGGCGCATCATGTCTTCGAGCAGTCGGATCCGGGCCTCCATCTGGCCCTGCTCCTCGCGGGCGGCGTGGTAGCCACCGTTCTCCTTGAGGTCACCCTCGTCCCGAGCGGCGGCGATCTGGGCCGTCACCTCGGCGCGACCCTCGCTCGTCAGGCGCTCCAGCTCGGCGCGCAGCTTCTCGTGCGCCTCCTGGGTCAGCCAGATGGTCTCGGTCGAGGTTGATTCGGACATCGGACCAGCCTAGCAAGCCCGACCAGGTCTGGGCATGTCGTCAGGACACCCAGCAGCGGTCGAGGGAGGCCGAGGTGCCCCGGCGCAGGGTCGTCACCGCGATGTCGAGGTTCACCACCCGTTCGGGAGTGGCGGGCACCGTCTGCGTCACCTCACCCACCGTCTCGAAGTCCGGGGCCTGCACGATCACCCGGCAGCGGGCCACGACCGAGGGGTCGCGTCGGTCGACGGTCAGCGTGACGTCGGTGAGCCGGTCGGAGGTGATGGTCCAGGCACTCACGGTGCCGGAGACCGCTGGGGTGGCGTGCACCGTCCCCGCCCAGATGACCCAGGTGAGCGAACCAGCGGCGAGGACGGCAACGGCCGCCGCGACCGCCCACCGCGGCACCCGGCTCGGCGGGTAGCGTTCGGCGACCCGACGACGGTCGGCCTCGGTCAGCTGCACGCATCCTTTCTACCCGACCGGGTCGATCTGGTCCGGCCGGTGAAAGCATGGGCGACATGTTGAACCTCCGGCGCACGCCGATGGCCGACGCCGTACGCCTGGACGCAGCCGGTGAACGGCTGCGGTTGCTGCATGTGCACGCCCACCCCGACGACGAGTCCAGCAAGGGTGCCGCCTGCACCGCGAAGTACGTCGCCGAGGGCGTGGAGGTCTGGGTGGCGACCTGCACGGGCGGCGAGCGCGGGTCGATCCTGAACAACGCCATGGACCGTCCCGACGTGCTGGCCAACATCGGCGCCATCCGCCGCGACGAGATGGCCCGGGCCCGCGACATCCTCGGCATCTCGCAGGTCTGGCTGGGCTACGTCGATTCGGGCCTGCCCGAAGGCGACCCCAAGCCACCCCTGCCCGACGGCTGCTTCGCCCTCGGTGACCTCGACGACGAGATCGGGACCCTGGTCGGGGTGATCCGCCAGTTCCGGCCGCACGTGATCACCACCTACGACGAGAACGGGGGCTACCCCCACCCCGACCACATCCGTTGCCACCAGATCAGCGTCGCCGCCTTCGAACGGGCGGGCGATCCCCACGCGTACGCGGAGCTCGGGGAGCCCTGGCAGCCGATCAAGCTCTACTACCAGTTCACGTTCCACCGGGACCGGATCGCCGCCCTCGACGCCGCGACCAAGGCGCACGGTCTGGAGTCGCCCTACGAGGAGCGGCTGAAGGACTGGGTGGCCGACCCCGAGCACCAGGCCCGGTTGACGACCCGGGTGCCCTGCGCGGACTACTTCGGTGTCCGCGACCAGGCGCTGATCGCCCACGCGACCCAGATCGACCCGGAGGGAGCGTGGTTCAGCGTGCCGCTGTCGGTGCACCAGCAGGCCTGGCCGACCGAGGACTTCCAGCTCGTCACCTCCCACGTGGAGACCGCGTTGCCCGAGGACGACCTGTTCGCCGGGATCCCCACCCAGCCCGGCGCGGGTAGGCTGACCACATGAACGCGCTGCTGGTGGCCATGGACGTCATCCCCGAGGCCAACGTCGTTCAGCCGGGCATCCTGCCCCTGATCCTGACGATCGTGCTGGGTGGGGCGGTCTACCTGCTCTACCGGTCCATGAAGAGGCAGGTGAAGAAGATCGATCTGCCCTACGCCGACGAGCTGGACGAGGACGGCAAGGTGGTCGACCAGTCGAGCCGGACCCGTTCCGACGGGTCCCGATCGGGCACCGCGGGCGACATCAACATCCGCTGAGGCGATGCTCGACGGCCGCGGCGATGGCTCACGCGACGTCGAGGACGACTGCTGATCCGTGGGTGCCGGGCAGGGCCTGATCGAGGGCGGTCGCTCAGCAGGTCGATCAGCCGCTCGAGCTGTGGGCGGTGACCGACCCGACACGGTCAGATGAGACTCCGATGCAGCCATCTCAGTGAATCGTCACCGCCTCCTACGCTGGGCGAGTTTCCGACACGCGTCACTGGATCTGGAGTCGAGCTCATGGTGAATCGTTTGGTCGCTGCCACCAGCCCCTACCTGCTCCAACACGCGGAGAATCCGGTGCATTGGTGGGAGTGGGGACCCGAAGCGTTCGCCGAGGCGAGGCGTCGTGACATCCCCATTCTGCTGAGTGTCGGCTACGCCGCCTGCCACTGGTGCCACGTGATGGCCCACGAGTCGTTCGAGGACGACGCGATCGCTGCGGTCATCAACGCCGGGTTCGTCCCCGTCAAGGTCGACCGCGAGGAGCGGCCCGACGTGGACGCGGTCTACATGCAGGCCACTACCGCGATGACCGGTCACGGCGGGTGGCCGATGACGGTGTTCTGCACCCCCACCGGCGAACCGTTCTACGCCGGCACCTACTACCCGCCCCGGCCGGCGCACGGGATGCCCGCCTTCGGTCAGATCCTCGACGCGATCTCCGCGGCCTGGACCGATCGTCGCGACGAGGTGGCGGGCAGCGCCGCCGCCATCGTCGAGCAGCTGGGCGCACGCACGCCCGAGCTGACCGGAACGCTGGCGGAGGCGGACCTCACGGCGGCCCGGACACAGCTGCAGGCCGAGTTCGACCCGCGGCACGCCGGTTTCGGTCGGGCGCCGAAGTTCCCGCCCTCGATGGTGCTCGAAGGGTTGCTGCGGCTCGCTGTTGGGGGTGCGGGCGGGTCGGGGGACCAGGACGCCCTCGCGATGGTGACGCGCACCTGCGAGGCGATGGCCCGCGGCGGCATCTACGACCAGCTGGGCGGCGGGTTCGCCCGCTACAGCGTGGACGCGGCGTGGGTCGTGCCGCACTTCGAGAAGATGCTCTACGACAACGCGTTGCTGCTCGGCGTCTACACGCACTGGGGCCGGCGGACCGCCGACCCGCTGGCCGAGCGGGTGGTGGCCGAGACCGTCGACTGGCTGCTGCGCGAGATGCGGACGCCGCAGGGCGGGTTCGCGGCCAGCCTCGACGCCGACTCGCTCGATGCGTCCGGCCACACCCACGAGGGCGCCTACTACGCCTGGACCCCCGCCGAGCTGGAGTCGGCGCTCGGACCCGAGGACGGGGCGTGGGCGGCTCAGGCCTACGAGGTCACGGCGGCCGGCACCTTCGAGCACGGCGCCTCGACCCTGCAACGGCTTGTCGACCCCGACCCGGACCGGCTGGCCGCGGTCGCCGATCGGCTCCGCGCCGTCCGGGACGAGCGGCCGCGACCCGGACGGGACGACAAGGTGGTCGCAGCCTGGAACGGGTGGTTGGTCGAGGCGCTGGTCAGGGCGGCACACGTCTTCGACCGGCCCGAGTGGCTGACCGCGGCGACCGCGGCGGCCGACCTGCTCTGGCGGGTGCACTGGGTGGGCGGCGACGCCGACACCGGCACCCACCGGTTGCGACGGACCTCGCGCGATGGGGTGGTGGGCACCGCGCCAGGCATCCTCGAGGACTACGCCGCCCTGGCCCTGGCCGCCGTCCGGCTGGGGGGTGCGCTGGGCGACGCCACCTGGATCGAGCGCGCCCGGACCCTGCTGGCCGTGGTGACCGAGCAGTTCCCCGACGGTCGGGGCGGTTACTTCGACAGTGCGGCCGACGCCGAGCGGCTGTGGTCTCGTCCCCAGGACCCCACCGACAACGCCACCCCCTCCGGGTTGAGCACGTTGCTGATGGCGCAGACCGCCTTCGCCGAGGTGACGGGGGAGGCAGCCGCGGCCGAGGCGGCCGAGGCCGCGGCCCGTTCGGTGGCCGAGCTGGTCCGCCGGGCCCCGCGGTTCGCGGGTTGGATCCTGGCCGACGCGGTCAGCCGGGTTAGTGGTGGGGGCGTCCAGGTGGCGGTGGCGGGTGGGTCCACCGCCGACCGGGCCGACCTGGTGCGGACCGCGTTCCGGGAGGCGCCCGCCGGCTCCGTGGTGGTCGCGGGGACACCCGACGCCCCGGGGCTGGCCCTGCTGGCCGACCGGCCGTTGGTCGGAGGCCGACCCACGGCGTACGTCTGCCGCGGTTTCGTCTGCCGCCTCCCGGTCACCACGGCCCACGACCTGGTCGCGCAGCTCCGCAGCTGAGCGGTACGTCAGACTGCGGACATGTCTGACCTGCCTGCGTCGCTGCCCTGGATCGAGCGGCTGCTGACCCTCGACACCACGAGCCGGAACTCCAACCTGCCGCTGATCGAGGTCGTCGAGGCCGAGCTGGACCGGCTCGGGCTCAGCGGTACCCGCATCCCCGACGCCACGGGCACCAAGGCCAACCTGATCCTCACCTTGCCCGCGGCCGACGGCTCCACCGGCGGTGGCATCGTGCTCTCCGGACACACCGACGTGGTGCCGGTCGACGGGCAGCGCTGGGGCACTGAGCCCTTCGTCCCCGAGGTCCGCGACGGCCGGCTCTACGGCCGGGGCAGTGCCGACATGAAGAGCTTCCTCGGGGTGATCCTGCATAAGCTGCCCGACCTCGCAACGGCCCGGCTGAGCGAGCCGATCCATCTCGCCTTCTCCTACGACGAGGAGGTCGGCTGCCTCGGTGGGGCTCAGATCGCGGCCGCGCTCGGCGCCTGGCCGGAGCCGCCGCGGGTCTGCGTGGTGGGGGAGCCGTCGAGCATGCGGGCGATCGCCGGCCACAAGTCGGTCAATCTGGTCGAGCTGGACTTCCACGGCAAGGCGGCCCACTCCTCGCTCACCCCGGAGGGAACCAACGCCATCGAGTACGCGGCCCGGGCGGTCACCGCCGTCCGTGACCTGGCCGAGGACCGCCGCGACCACGGCCCCTACGACGAGCGCTACCGGGTGCCGTTCACCACCGCCGGGGTCAACGTGATCAGCGGCGGGGCGGCCACCAACATCGTCCCCGAGCGGTGCACGGTCTCCTTCGACTTCCGTACCGTCGCCGCCGACGACCCCGACAAGATCGTCGCCGCGATCACGACGGTGGCCCGCGAGCTCGAGACGCAGATGCGCACCGAGCATGCCGAGGCCCACGTCGAGGTCACGGTGGGGGCGCAGGCGCCGGCCCTGGACAGCAGCGAGGACGGACCGGCGTACACGCTGGCCGTCGAGCTCGGCGCGACCCCCAGCCGCGACCGGGTGACCTACGGCACCGAGGCAGGGCAGTTCTCCGACGCCGGCATCGACGCCGTGGTCTGCGGACCCGGCGACATCGCCCAGGCCCACGGCCCCGACGAGTACGTCGAGCTCGAGCAGATCCTGGCCTGCGAGCAGTTCGTCGACGCGCTGCTCGCCCACCTGACCCGCTCCGCATGAGCACGACCGTGTCCCCGATGACGGCGCAGCAGCGCCGTACCGCCAAGCGGGCCGTGATCGCCTCGTCCGTCGGCAACGCGCTCGAATGGTTCGACATCATCGTCTACGCCTCGTTCGCGGTGGTGATCAGCCGGCTGTTCTTCCCTGACGCGAGCGGCGCGACCGGGCTGCTGTTCACCTTCGGGGCGTTCGCGACGTCGTATCTGATCCGACCGCTCGGCGCGCTCGTGCTGGGTTCGTACGCCGACCGCCGCAGCCGCAAGGCCGCGCTGACCGTAACCATCGCGATCATGACCCTCGGCACCGGGCTGATGGCGGTCGCGCCGACCGCGGCGGTCATCGGCCCGGCGGCCGGGCTGGTCATCTTGGCCTCGCGGCTCCTGCAGGGTTTCTCCGCTGGTGGGGAGTTCGGTACCGCCACCACGTTCTTGGTGGAGAACGCCCCGCAGCGCAAGGCGTTCTACGCCTCCTGGCAGGTGGCGACCCAGGGTGCGGCGCTGTTCCTGGCGTCGATCTTCGGCTTCGGGCTGAACGTGTTCCTCAGCACCGACGCCCTGAACAGCTGGGGCTGGCGGGTGCCGTTCTTCTTCGGTCTGCTGGTGGGGCCGGTGGGTCTTTGGATCCGGCTCCGGATGGACGAGACGCCGGAGTTCGTGACGGCGGAGAAGGTCAAGAGCCCGGTGCTGACGACCCTCACCGAGCACGGTGGCCGGGTGCTGAGCTCGACCCTCGCGGTCGGCCTGGCGTCGGTCTCGGTCTACCTGATCCTCTATATGCCGACCTTTGCGGTGACCAACCTCGAGCTGCCGCGCTACGCCGGTTACCTCGGGGGCATCATCAGCGGGCTCGTCACCCTGGTGGGCGTGCCGTTCGTGGGGCGGTTGGCCGACCGCGTCGGTCCGCTGGCGATCATGCTGCCGACCGCGGGGGTGGCGATCGTTTTGGCGCTGCCGCTGTTCGCGCTGCTGGTCGCCCACCCGTCGGTGCTCGCGCTTACGCTGGTCCAGATCGTGCTGGGGATCCAGATGGCGCTCTACTTCGGACCGCTGCCGGCGCTGCTGAGCTTCCTGTACCCGACACAGGTGCGGACCACCGGGCTCTCGATCGCCTACAACGTCGGCGTCACGCTCTTCGGTGGCTTCGCCCCGATCATCCTCACCGCCTTGATCAGCGCGAGCGGGAGTCTGCTCGCCCCGAGCTGGTATCTGATGGTGGTGGCCGTGGTGTCGGCGATCGGGCTGTTGGTCATCCGCCGGAAGGGTTACCTCGACACTCCTCGCCGGCGGGGCTAGAACTCGCTTCGCTCGTGCAGTCTTTCGCCCGATCAGCCCGCGCGGTAGGTGACCAGCGAGATCGCGACGTAGTGGCAGGCGAACGCCACGATCGTGCACGCGTGGAAGATCTCGTGAAAACCGAACCAGCGCGGCGACGGGTTCGGGCGTTTGAGGCCGTAGACCGTCGCACCGAAGGTGTAGAACAGCCCGCCGACCAGGATCAGGGTCAGCACGGCCGGGCCGCCACTGACGTAGAACGCCTGCAGCCAGCCCACCGAGGCCCAGCCGACCAGCAAGTAGAGCACGGTGTAGAGGGCTCGCGGGGCCTGCAGCCAGAACAGCCGGAAGAGCAGCCCGAGGACCGCCGCACCCCACACCAGCGACAGCAGCAGCGTCCGGGAACTCCCGGTCAGCATCATCAAGGCCATCGGGGTGTAGGACGCGGCGATGAACACGAAGATGTTGGCGTGGTCCATCCGGCGCAGGATGGCCTCCCCCCGGGTACCCCAGGAAAACCGGTGGTAGACCCCGCTGGTCCCGAAGAGCAACACGGACGCCGCGAGGAAGATCGCGGCGCCGACCTGACCGAGACCGGTCGGGGCGAGGACGAGCAGCACGATGCCGGCGGCCACCGCGAGCGGGGTGACGCCGGCGTGCAGCCAGCCGCGCAGCTTGGGCTTGAGCTGCCGGACGACGTGGTCGACGTGGTCGACGACATCGGTCGGCTCGCGGTGGGGATCGAGATCGAGCGACACGAAGCTTCTCCAGACAGCGGGGAACGGCAGGGCAGGACCCATCGTCGGATCGTGGTTACTCCACGGTAAGTTACGCAACCGTAGGTTTCAAGGCGGTTCGATGAAGAACGACGGTGGACCCGGGTCAGGTTCCCCCGTCTGCGCGTCATCGTGGGAGCCCCCGGCGTACCCTGCCGTGCATGGCTAGAGGAGAGCGCATCCGCGAGTTCTTCGACCGCCTGCATCCCTCCGGACTGCTCTACTCGACCTATGAGCACCGGCTGATCGCCGAGCTCGACCACGACCGGTTGCCGCGGCACGTCGCCGTGCTGGCCGACGGGAACCGTCGCTGGGCCCGGATGAACGCTCCGGGTCAGCCGCTGGTTGCTGGCTATCAGGCGGGTGCGGACAAGCTCTCCGAGTTCGTGGAGTGGTGTGACGAGATCGGGATCCCGGTGGTGACGCTGTGGGTGCTGTCGACGGAGAACCTCGAACGGAGCAGCACCGAAGAGCTCGGTCCGCTGCTCGGGGTGATCGAACAGCTCGTCACTGACCTGGCCGAGGCCCAACGCTGGAAGGTGCACCCGGTCGGTGCGCTGGACCTGGTGCCGGAGGAATCGGCCCGAGTGCTCAAGAAGGCCGCCGCCGACACCGTCGACCTCGAGGGGATGACCGTCAACATCGCCGTCAGCTACGGCGGCCGGCACGAGCTGCGCGACGCCGTCCGGTCGTTGCTCGCCGCACACGCTAAAACCGGCACGAGCATTGTGGAGCTGTCGGAGACCCTCGACATCGAGCACATCGCCGAGCACCTCTACACCCGCGGGCAGCCCGACCCCGACTTGATCATCCGGACGTCGGGCGAGCAGCGGCTCTCGGGCTTCTTGATGTGGCAGAGCGCGCACAGCGAGTTCTACTTCTGTGAGGCCCTGTGGCCCGACTTCCGCAAGGTGGACTTCATCCGGGCGCTGCGCTCCTACGGTCAGCGAGAGCGCCGCTTCGGCCGCTGACGCATCATCGGTGCGGCTCGGGAGCTATTGATCGCTGTCCGACGGCAGGACGGTTCGCTGCGACTGTCCCGATTTGGGTGGTGACGGCGAACGGGCACGTTTACGTTCGCACCTGGCACCGACGAGACTCCGGATGGTTCGGTCGCGTGCTGTCCTCACCGCGAACTGCGGATCACGGCTGTGGGCGACGACGCCGCGGCGGCAACCTCGAGACCGACCCGGGACGTAGCGACCCGCATCCGAGGGCCGTCACGCTGTACTCCGTCCGACGGGACGGTTCGGGTGGGACAAGGATTGTTCGCGGACGGCCTGCCAGACCGCGCGAGCAGCGGCCCCGGAGCCGAGGTGGCACGTCCCGGTCGGATCGACGGTGAACACGTGCCCGTGCGGGGAACGCCACACGAACGTTCCGGCCTCGGGTTGGCGCACACTCCAGCCGCCGTGCGTCTTGGCGCGGTGGTGATGGCGGCTGAGGGGACCGAGATTGTCCAGCCGCGTCTGACCCGGTGGTCCGCCTCGCTCGCGGGCGAGGTAGGGAACCGTGTGGTCGAGATCCGCGGTCCCGAACGGGCTCCGGGCCGGTTGAGTGCCGAACGGGAACACCTCGACGGGGTGACGATGGCGAACGGCTGCTGCGAGCCGGTCGGGGATCTCGTAGGCGTCGACGGGCACCACGGTGTCGGGATCGAGGACCGGTCGCACGTGGATGCGGACCGGGCGGGTGCCCAGGAAGCGTTGGATCTCACCGACGGTGACGGGTCCGATTCCGTCGATCCGGGCGCACCCGGTGCGGGTGGTGAGGGCGTCGCGGTTCAGGTGCACGTGGAGCACGACCCGGGGAGCCGCGGCGGTGGGATCGATCCGGTCGGGCACCCCGAGCCGTACCGACTGATGGGGTGGGGCGGGCTGATGCGGTGGGGCGGGCTGATGCGGTGGAGCGGGCTGTGGCGGTGGGGCGGGGTCGGGATCCGCCTCGGCGTCAGGCTCGGACTCGTGAGGTTCGGGCTCAGTGGGCATCGCCGGATCGGCGGCATCATCGTGGTGCTCGGTGAGCATCCGCAGCGCCAGGGCGGGTTGCGCAAGGACGCCGATGGCCTTGGAGCGCCGAACTTGTGCCGGGTCGGTATCGCCTTGCTGGTGCAGGATCTCGGCGATCCGCGACACCATCGCGTCGAACCAGATCACGTCACCGGCCGCGGCACGCGCGATCAACAGCTTGTAGCCGTGGCCAGCGGTGCGGCCCAACCGCACGAACCGGTCCGCGGCCCATGCGGCGGCACGTCGTTCCGCGCCGACCGGGTCGGCCGCGATGACCGCTGCGTCGAGCTCAGCCTCGAACCGAGGCCAGGCCAACCGCTCGAGCAGCCCGTCGACGGCCTGGTCGACCCATCCGGCCGCGGACGGCGACAGCTCGCGGGTGGCCCGGGCCACCGCCCGCGCCTTCCATGCCGGCACCGCCCCGGCCTCGACCCGGACCCACAGCAACGGGAGGCGGTGCCGCAGGTCGAGGACGTCGCCGATCAGAGTCGCCGCGGCGTTGGTCGTGGTGGCCAGCACCGCCCCGAGCTCAGCGGCGGCGAACTCGGCCACGGCCGGGGTGCCGGCCGATCCGTAGGACCGGCCGCGGTGAACCTCGAGTGGGGGACAGGTGTCGGCGTAGCGGCCGACGAGCACCAGTTCGGCGCATTCACGCTCGATTCGAGCGCGTCGGACGTCGACCAGAGCGTCGAGCGACCCTGCCGCGTCGAGCACTGAATCGAACATGTGTTCATATTAACAGAATCCAGCAAAATCAGAAAGTGTCATCTCGCAGGACATGGGTGACGGTTTTGATCAGGACATCGGTGACAGGTCCGAGGTTCTTGGTGGTGGTTCCGCGTTCAGGCTCGGGCGGTGGCTGCTCATGAACCCATCGATCCCTTGTCCGCCTTGCGACGCGCAGTGGCCCGACGACGCTCCACGTGGTGC
>JBPCRP010000033.1:0-10886 GCA_050996715.1 Propionibacteriaceae bacterium | reverse complement strand
CGAAGCGGGAGATGAAGCCGCTCACGTCTGCACGGCCCTGAAGCGAAAGGGCGGCCAGCTGCAGCGCGGCGATCCATCCCTCGGTGCGCGCCTCGAGGACCTCGACGTCTCCGGCGGTGAGCTCGTGACCAATCGCCTCGGTGAGGTAAGCGGCGGTCTCCTCTGAGGTGAACCGCAGGTCCTGCGCCCGGATTTCGACCAACTCGCTCCGCGCCCGCCACCGCGCCAGCGGCAGATCGGGGTCGGCTCTGGTGCTGAGCACGATATGGACGTTCGGCGGCAGATGCTCCAGCAGAAAGGCGATTCCTTGGCCGACCTGGGGATCGCCGACCAGGTGGTAGTCGTCGAGGACCAGCCACACGTCCTCCGGTACGGCATTCAGCTCGTTGAGCAGCGTCGTGACCAGCTCCTCGGACGGTAGAGGGGCGGCCGACAGGAGCTTAAGCAACTCACCCGTGGCCAGGCCGGGTACGGCCTGATCGACGGCGGTCACCAGGTAGGTCCAGAACGATGTGGGTTCGTTGTCCGCGGCGTCGAGCGAGAGCCAGGCGACGCGTCGAGTCGCTGCCGTCCTCTGGTTCAGCCACGCCGCCAGGATCGTCGTCTTACCGAACCCAGCCGGGGCGGACACGAGAATCAACCGTGCCTCAGCTCCTCGCTCGAGCCGCTGCACGAGTCGTGGACGTGCCACCAGACCCCTCCGCAGCCGAGGGACGTAGAGCTTCGTGGCCATTAATGGCCGCGTCATACCCGCCTCATTCCACGGGCCCTCGCTTACCGGTGGTTCTGGCCCGGGCGTGCACGCGCTCACCCTGAGGCCCGAACATGCTGAGGATCTCAGCCGGTCCGTCGCCGGTGCTGCCGAACCAGTGCGGGACGCGGGTGTCGAACTCGGCAGCCTCACCGGCGCCGAGAACGAGGTCGTGGTTGCCCAGGACCAGACGCATCCGGCCGGAGAGGACGAACAGCCATTCGTACCCGTCGTGCGTCTTGGGCGCGGGTGTGCTGTTGCTCGCTGGGACGATGATCTTCCAGGCTTGCAAACCTCCTGGGGAGCGCGTCAGCGGCAGCACCGTGCGGCCGTGGACTTTGGTGGCCTTGAGCCGGATGCGTGGGTCGCCGACCTCTGGTGCTCCGACCAGGTCGTCCAATGGCACACGGTAAGTCTGCGCGAGCGGTAGCAGGAGCTCCAGGCTTGCGCGGCGTTGTCCGGTCTCCAGGCGCGACAGTGTGCTCTTCGAGATGCCGGTCGCCTCCGACAGCGCAGTCAGGGTCACCCCCCGCTGTGCACGCAGCTGCTTCAGCCGCGGTCCGACCTGGTCTAGCGCCGTCGCAATGGCGCTCATCGTGTCCTCCACACGCCCCATTCCACCGCGCCGTCCCGGAAACAGCAACGTTTGTTGCCGACCTCACGGCTGCGGCGCACAGTGGCGGACATGAACAAATACGACGTTGTGATCATCGGTGGCGGAGCCGCCGGCCTGTCCGCCGCCCTCGTGCTCTCCCGAGCCCGCCGCCGAGTCCTGGTGGTGGACGCAGGCTCTCCGCGTAACGCTCCAGCCGCCCACATGCAGGGGTTCCTGTCGCGCGACGGCATGCCGCCCGGCGACCTGCTGAACGCCGGCCGGGAGGAGGTGCGTGCCTACGGCGGCACCGTCAGGACTGGCACTGTGAAAGATCTGGTGCGGTGTGGCCACGATGGTTTCCAGGTCCTTTTGGCCGACGGCGACCGGATGTCGGGGCGAAAGCTGCTCGTGGCCACCGGCCTGCGCGACCAGCTACCGAACATCCCCGGCCTGGCCGACCGGTGGGCACGCGATGTGCTGCACTGTCCCTACTGCCACGGCTGGGAAGTGCGCGACCAACAGCTCGGCGTTGTCTGGAACGGTCCGGACACCGTGCGCTATGCGCAGATCATCCGCCAGTGGTCCCACGACGTCGTCCTCTTCGCCCCCAGCGACACGCTGAAACCGGATCAGCACTCCCAGCTCGTGGCCCGGGCCATCGGCATTGTCGAAGGTAGCGTTTCCGAGGTTCTCGTCGCCAACGACCAGCTGACCGGGGTGCAGATGGACGACGGCCAAGTCGTTCCCCGTGCCGCGCTATTCGTGCCCCCGCGATTCGTCCCCAACAACAACCTGCTGATTGGTCTTGACTGCGACCTCGACGAACGCGGCTGGGTTGTCACCGGCGCCAACGGTGCCACCAGCGTGGCCGACGTCTGGGTGGCGGGCAATCTTGCAAACCCACGAGCTCAGGTCATCACCGCGGCCGGCGAAGGATCCGCCGCCGCCATCGCCATCAACGCAGACCTCGTCGACGAGGACGTCTCTCACGCGGTACGCGACTACAACCGTCACGGCATCTTGCCCTGAACTGGTTGCCTGAACCAATTGCTGATTCCCACCAAACTGTCCAACTCAGACGCCCATAACCACCACGATTCGGGGGGAACCACAGTCTGTCGGTCAGATCGTGATGGCGATCTTGCCCTGAGCGTCCCCGGCAGCGAGGTGTCGCATGGCCTCGGTGACCTGAGCCAACGGGTAAATTCTGTCCACGCTGGGCGTCAACTGCCCCGCCTCGATCAGGTCGGTCAGCCGTTCGAGGTCCCTTGCCCGCTCCTTGGTGAGAAAGCCGGTCAGCCGTTGGCGGACAAAGAGCGACAGGATGAGCGCCCGCACCTGTCGGTCCATGCCGCCGGTCAGCTTTCCGCGTCCACCGCCGACGAGGACGGCTGTCCCGGTGGGCGTCAACGCTTGTAGGAGGTGCCTTGGGGCTGGGTTGCCTGCAATGTCCAGGATCAGGTCGTAGCGGCGGGCACTGTCGGTGAAGTCATCCTGGGTGTAGTCGATCACGTGGCTTGCGCCCAGGGCTCGGATCAGCTCGATCTTCGGCGTACTGCAGACTCCGGTCACTTCGGCCCCGAAGGCTTTGGCGAGCTGTACCGCGAAGCTCCCGACGCCGCCTGAGGCGCCGGTGACCAGCACTTGGTGACCGGCTTGAATGTGGCCGGCATCGGTGAGCGCTTGCAGTGCTGTCATTCCGGAGACCGGGACCACCGCGGCCTGCTCGAAGGAGAGGGTGGCTGGCTTCCGAGCCAGCTTGTCCTCCCGAGCCGCCGCGTACTCGGCGAATGAACCGTGCGGGGCAGCGACGCCGTACACCTCGTCACCGGCGGCGAATCTGGTCACCGCCGAACCCATCGCCACAACTTCGCCGGCGACATCTCTGCCCGGCACCGGGTGCTTGGGCTTGCGGATGCCGAAAGCGAGTCGGAGTAGGTATGGCTGACCAGTCATCAGATGCCAGGTGCCGCGATCCAGACCAGCGGCGCGCACACGCAGCAGCACTTCGTTGTCGGCGATCGCCGGCCTGGCGATCGACTCGAGCCGCAGTACGTCGGCGGAGCCGTACCCGGTCTGCACGATCGCCTGCATCGTTCCTTCCGTTGACGCTGAACTCTGGGTGTCGCGTCCCAGCCTATTGCGCTGACTGGTTGATGTCATGGTGAGCTCCTTGCGTGCAGTGAGGTGAGTTGTGGGTGGATCAAGCAGTTGGGGGATGGGCCTCAATTGGACCCGTGATGGGCTCATTCGTCGACGGGGGAGAAGCAGGTTGCGGCAGCAAAGGCGTCGTAACGTGGGGCAGCTGTGCGCGGCCGGCGCGACGCGCGGCACCGTCATTTCGTCGAAAACGCGTCCTCGAAGCTCGTTGCGCGGATGCTGGCGCAGACCGGTTGCCCTGAGCTGAGCCAGACCGGGCGACTGGGGCTGGCTAGTTGACTGCCGCGAGCGCCGATGATGTGACGGATGTTGCGTGTGACGGAGACGTGAATCCCTTCGCGATCAACCAGATCGGGAGGATGATGAGCTCGTACATGAGTCCGGGAAGCAGGATCAGCATCCCGGCGCCTTCGTTCATGTTGAGAACGCCAAGTAGGTCCAGGGGCACCCCGAGCGAGAACAGGCCGTAGCCGATAAGTCCGAGCACGGCGATGGACCGAGGAATCAACCGCGAAACGAAGAGCAGGTAGTTGAGAACCAGGCCTCCGATGCCGGTGGGGATGTAAACCCACAGGAGGTGGTTCGGAACGACCTGCAGCTGGATCAGCAGGAACAGACCGCAGGCGGTGGACACGGTGAACTCGGTGATCCGGAGCGCCGGGTACCACCGGGCTACCTTCTGGTTGACGTCCTTCAAGACCCGGTACATCAGAAATCCGATGCCAACGACGGCGAGGCCGGAACAGAGCATCAGCAGGACGCCGGCTGTCAGTGGTGCCCGTTCGGTGTTGCCATCCACGAATGCGTGGATCAGCGACGTTCCGATCATGGCGGTGACCATCTGGGCGATGAACAGAATGCCCACGGTGGTGGCGATCTTGCTTCTTGACATGACTTCTCCTCGGGGTTGCGGGGCTGGCGCCGGCACGAAACGTACTTAGTACGGAGCGTACCGTACAAAGTACGGGAACGCTATAGTCGGCGACACCATGCCAAGACCGTCGACGAAGAGCCCAGAAGAGAAGCGCGTGCCCTTGAGCCGCGAGCGAGTCCTGAACGGTGCTCTGGAAGTCGCCGACGCCGAGGGCGTCGGCGCTCTGACGATGCGCCTGCTCGCCGACCATCTCGGGGTCAAACCCATGGCGCTTTACCACCACGTCGCGAACAAGGGCGAGATCGTCGACGGCATCGTCGACCTGGTGTTCAGCGAGATCGAACTCCCGTCCACCAGCGGCGCGTGGCGGTCGGAGATGGAACGCCGAGCATGCTCCGGGCGCCAGGTGCTGAGGCGCCACCCCTGGGCAATCGCGTTGCTGCAGTCGCGAACCCACCCGGGTCCGGCCACTCTCCGGCACCACGACGCGGTCATCGGCACCCTGCGAGGAGCAGGATTCTCGGTGCTCATGACTGCCCACGCCTTCGCCCTGCTCGACAGCTACATCTACGGCTTCGCCCTCTCGGAGGCGTCCCTGCCGATCAACGGCCCCGAGACCGTCGCCGAGGTTGCCGAGTCGATGATGCTTCAGTATCTCGCCACCGAATATCCTCATCTGAGCGAGTTCTCGACCGAGCACATCCTGCGACCCGACTATGACTTCGGTGCTGAGTTCCGCTACGGCCTCGAGCTGATCCTCGACGGCCTCACCCGTTCGCTCAACGAGCACTAGCGTCCGTCAACCTTGCCCGAACTGCCCCGCCCTGTCCGCACCTTGCGAGGCGGTTCAAGAAGGCGCTTGAGGTCGCCGTGGGGCGACGTGCACTCTCCGCACCGGTGACCGCGTCCTAGCCGTCCGCTCATCACGACGTCAACATCCGTTGCCGGACGCGGCAGAACGGCTCGGCTGAGCGGCTCCTGGCTCACCGGGTCCTCGTGGTGGCCGGGCGCGGCTCTCGATGGCTTCGCTATCGTGCTGACGGTTGGCGCCCTGGCGGGATCACCAGGCGCTGAGTGCCCGGTTGGTGGCGTGGACGAGGCGTCGGAAGCTGGTATCGGCTGACTGCGGCAGTCCGAACCCGCCGCCGAGTTCCAGGCTGACGAACCCGTGCAGCACGCTGCGTACGAACCGGGCCGCGTCGACGGCGTCGGTACCGGTGATGCCGTATCCGGTAAACACATCGTCGAGGATCGAGAGGATCTCGGCGGCGGCTGCCTCCCAGGCAACGTCGCCCGACGGGGGGGCGCGCATGACGTAGCCGTAGCGACCGGGGTGGGTCACCGCGTAGGTCCGGTAGGCGCTCGCTAGCGCACCGATCGCGTCTTCTCTTGCCTGGCCGGTGCTGGCTCGTCGCATCGTCGCACCGATCTCGGAGAGCGCCAGGATGGTCAGCGCTCGGTTGAGGCCGTCGAGTCCGTGGACATGTTTGTAGAGGCTGGGCTGCGCCACGCCGAGCCGCTTGGCCAGCTCGGACAGGGTCAGCCGTTCGCGGCCTACCTCGTCGACCAGCCGTGCCGCCTCGTCCACCACCCGCGCCGGCGAGAGCCCGGCCCTAGGCACGACCCACGGTTTCGATGAGCTGGGCGACGGCGTTTGCGGTGATCTGGGGTGCCTGCGCCTGCGGATAGTGACCGACGTCGGGGACCATCACGATGCGTGCGTGCAGCTGCTCGCCGATCCACGCCGCCTCCGCGGCCGGGTCTTTCCAGTCGACGTCGGCTGCCCCCATCACGACCACGGCGGGGGCGTGGACGTCGCTGAGTCTCCGCTGGGCCTCCGCGTGGGACGTCCGGGTGGTCTGCACGAACGCCGACCAGTGCCCGGGACGCCGAAGGTTGTCCCGGACCTGTGCTTTGTGCTGCTGGTAGTCAGCGGGCTTGGTTCCGGGTAGCCACTGGGGGTAGTAGGAGAGGAAGGCTGCTGGACCCCACGGCTTGGTCAGCAGGATCCGGAACAGCAGCTTAGCCATTGCGCCGCCCTGGGGGTCGCGGACGAACGGGCCGAGCAGGGCAATTCCGGTGACCTGCGTAGGCGCCTCGGCGGCCGCGATCACGGCGGCGCCGGCCGCCATGGAGTTCCCGACGAGGAACGCCGGCTCGCCCAGCTCGTCGATGAGCGCGAGGATGTCGCCGGCCAGGGCGACGTCGTCGTAGGAGCTGAAGGTGGCATCGCTGTCGCCGTGGCCACGGATGTCCAAGGTCACCACCCGGCAGCCCTTCTCGACGAGGAGGGGCGCCAGCAGACGGTAGCTCTGCCGAAGCTCACCCATCCCCGGCACGCAGATCACCAGCGGGCCGCTGGTGCCGGTCATCTCGTAAGCAAGTCGGCCCTCGGGCCGTTGCAATTGACTATAGGTCATAGCCGTAAAGCTAGCATGCTTAGCCGAAACCTGTCGAGGACGACTTTTAGGGTGTGCCACGACATCGACGATGCGACGTTCACGACTGATGGGCGGCTGGTGCTGGTGTTCTCCTTGACCGCCGCCGCCTTCGGCCTCCCGCTGGCGGCCGTCGACCTGCTCCGGCCCGAGGCGCACCCCTGCAGCTCGCCAGGCTGTCATCACCTGCGCGGCCGCCCTCGGCAGCTACGCACTGGCCGTCCGGTTGGTCGAGGGGCGCGGAGCTTGACCGTAAGTGATCATCCCGGGTCGTGAAGGAGCCGGAAGTACCACGGGTGTGGTTCCACGGAAGTGGTGGCGATGGTCGCCGGGAGTGGTGTTGAGCCGCCGCTTGAAGGTTCGGTTCATGGTCTCGGGGGTTCCGAAGCCGCACGTCTTCGCGATTTGTTCGATGGTCCTGTTGGTGGTCTCCAGGAGTCGGCGTGCCGAGTCGAGCCGGACCGCTTCGACGTGGTCGGCGGCGGTGGCACCGACCTCGGCCTTGAACACGCGGGTGAATTGTCGTTCGGAGAGGTTGATCTGGCGGGCTAGTGCCGGCACGGACAGGTCGTCGGTGAGGTGGTCGCGTAGCCACGACAGGAGGTCGCGAACCGGTTCGGTGTCGGCGGCCTGGCCGGCCAGGAGGGCGGAGAACTGCGCCTGTCCGCCGGAGCGCTGCAGGTAGACGACGAGCTGCCGCGCGACGGTGGCCGCGGCTTGGTGTCCGTGGTCGTCGGCGACCAGCGCGAGGGCCAGATCGATCCCGGCGGTGACGCCTGCGGAGGTCCACACGTTGCCGTCGTGGACGTAGATGGCGTCGGGCTCCACGGTCACGTCGGCGTAGGTGGCATCGAGCTGGCGGCAGTCTGCCCAGTGGGTGGTGGCCCGCCGCCCTTGGAGCAGGCCGGCTGCCGCGAGCAGGAATGCGCCGGAGCAGACCGAGGTGACCCGACGTGCGTCAGCAGCCAGCCTCCTGATCTGGGCAAGCAGCTCAATGTCGGTGACCGCGCTGTCCATACCGGACCCGCCGGCCACCACCAGGGTGTCGACGGGACCGGTGACGTCGCCGATCGCCACCGAGGCGAACTCCAGTCCGCAGTTGGCGCGAACAGGGCCGCCCCTGGTCGTCACGACCTGGGTGCGGTAGCGGACTGCGGGTAGGAACCTGGAGGCGCTGGAGAAGACCTCGAGCGGCCCGGTGACGTCGAGGATCTGACCCGCGTCGAAGGTCACGATGACCACGCTCCGCTCGACGAGCAGCTCGTCGAGCGCCGGCTCGTTCGAGTGTCGGTTCTGTGTAGGAGTCATCGGCGTTCCATGTGCCGACGGTACGCCTGAGAGACGGTGGCCGACATCGTCAACAACGTGTCCTGGTGGGTGGTGTCGTGCGGCCCCAGGCTAAAGACATGAAGGTCGCCTACCTGCTCTACCCCAGGTTCACCGCACTGGACGTGGTGGGAACCTTCCGGGTTCTCGCTGCCGCACCGGGCATCCGCAGCGAGTTCGTGGGTGTCCGGGCCGGCGCTGTCGTCGACGACACCGGAATGTGTGCCCTGCAGGCAAACGCGGGCCTCGGTGACGTCGCCTCCGCCGACGTTTTGGTCGTACCAGGCAGCGACTGCTCGTGCACCCCGGACCCCACCCTGGTCGAGTGGATCCGTGTCGTGCACGCGACGACGACCTGGACTCTCAGCGTTAGCACCGGGTCCAGCTACCTGGCCGCCGCTGGTGCTCTCGAGGGTGTCACGGCTGCTACCCATTGGGCCTGCGCGCAGCGGCTGACGGAGCTGGGTGCCACCTTCAGCGATGCGCGAGTCGTCCGGGCCGGAAAGGTGTTGACCTCGGCCGGTTCGGCCGGGATCGACCTGGCGTTGACCTTGCTCGGACTGAGCCACGGCCCGGCCGTCGCGCAGACGGTCCAGCTGACCCTCGGATACGACCCCCGACCCCCCTACGACGCCGGCACTCCGGCGAAGGCGCCCGCCGACATCGGCGAGCTCGTGAGCTCCTACTACGCACAGAGGTGCACCTGATGTCTTCCACCCTGAACCTCCTCCCCGAGACGCCAACATCGCCATCGTCGGACCAGCCTCCCCCATCCGGTCACGCTAATTCCACCAACCGCCACCGTAGGGAGGCGGTCGTCGGGTTCGGCCTGGTCGTCCTTTGGGCCGTGACCGGCTCCCTGCTCGGGTTCGGATTGGTAGGCGTCGTCCTGCTGGGGGTGCTGCTGCTCGCGGCGTTCCACACCCTGGTCCGGCGCCGACCCCTGCGGGAGTTGCTGCTGCGGGACACCGCCTTGTTCGCACACGGTTGGATGGGAAAGCTGCTGGTCGCCGGGGTCCTGGTCGCGGTCCCCGTGTCCATGGTGCTGACGTCGGTAGGTGGCGACCGCTACGGCCGGTACGTCGACGACAGCTGGCAGGCGCTGCTCATGCTCGTCGTTCTGGCCGGGAGCTACCTCGTCTCGCGTCGCCTTGTGCTCACCGTGCTCATCGGGGCGGTGACCGTGGCGGTCGTCTCCTGGGTGTTGACCCCAGACCTGGCGGTCGGCCGCAACGGTGACGCCGCGGTCCTGGCCCACATCGACCAGCAGGCTCGAAAGGGCTGGCTGAGCAGCAATCACGCCGTCGCCGTCGCCGAAATCGACCTGGAGGCGGGCCGGCCGGTACGGCTGGCGGGGATCGGAGCTGAGGATACGACCCCGATGGAAGTCGGGTCGATGACGAAGGCGATGACCGGCCTGGTCATCGCCGACGCCGTCGACCGCGGAGAAGTCCGCATGGAGGCCCCGGTCGCCACCTACCTTCCGCAGCTGGAGGGCTCACCGGCTGGCTCCGCCACCTTGCAGGAGCTCGTTACCCACACGGCCGGGTACGCCGAGTTCGGCGCTGCCACCGTCCGCCGCGCCGCCTGGATGGCGCCGCTCGGCATGAACTTCTTCACCGCCGACAGCGCGCAGCTGATCGAGGAGACCAGGAACCAGACGCTGAGTGGCCGCGGCCGTTACGCGTACTCCACCCTGGGGTCGGCCATTGCCGGCCAGGCCGTCGCCGCGGCAGCTCACCGGAGCTACCCCGACCTGATGCGCACCCGGTTGTTCGAGCCGCTCGGCATGTCCGACACGGCCATCCAGGTCGGACGCCCACTCGTCGCCGGCGGCAAGTCCGAATCCGGTCTCCCCACCCAGCCGTGGGTCATGGACGCCTACGCCCCCGGCGGCGCTGCGGTCTCCACCACCAGGGACCTCGCCAAGCTTGCCACGGCACTGCTCGACGGAACCGCCCCCGGTATGACCGCCTTGGAGCCCACCACCGCCACCGACCAGTCGAACAGCCGCATCGGCAGCTTCTGGCACACCTCCACCTGGGTGACTGGGCAAACCATCACCCATCACGCCGGGCAGACCAGCGGCTACGCCTCCTATCTCGGCCTCGACCGCCCCCGACACAAGGCCGTCATCGTCTTGTCCGACATCGCCAACGACGGCAGCGACCTCGGCGGTCAGCTCCTCGTCGACCGCACGTAGGACGGGGAACGGCTCCCGGCGCGACCCGGCCACTGTCAGGGCTCACCACTAACCCGCAGATGAAGCCACCACATCGGCTTGACCGCACAGATCCAGCTCATTTCGTACCCGTCCCCAACGACCGCAGCAACGGAGCCCTCATCATGATGACGACCACGACCATCCAGCCCAGCCAGATCCACCTGCCCGAACGGCCGCGGGACACCCGACGCAGGATGGGGTCGATCCTCGCTGCCTCGATGGTCACCGGACTGACGGCTGCCACTGTTCTCGTCGTCGCCCCGTTCGTCCCGGCCGTCGAGCACCAGCTCACGGGGATGGTTCTGCTCGGGCTGGCGCTGGGCTGGGCCTTGTTGACCGTGCTGTCGATCCGGTTCAGCGATCAGCCCCAGCGGTGGGCCGCCGCGCCCGCCGCATACATGGCCGCCATCGGCCTCGCCCTGCTCACCGGGTCACCGGCCGTGCGAGACGTGCTCAGCTGGGTGTGGCCGCCGACCCTGTTCGTGCTGGTGATCTGGATGCTGTTGCGGGTTCGACGG
>JBPCRP010000030.1:0-20564 GCA_050996715.1 Propionibacteriaceae bacterium | reverse complement strand
GACGCCGCACAGGAAGCCGATCGGGATCGACACCAGTCCGGGATTGTTGAGCGGGAACCAGGCCCAGTCGGAGTTCGGCAGCATCGACGACGGTGACCCCGAAACGACCGGGGAGAAGAAGACCAGGCCGACGGCCGCGATCAGTCCGCCGTAGATGCTAGCCACCGCACCCGTGGTCGTGAAGCGGCGCCAGAACAGGTTGAACAGCAGCGCCGGCAGGTTGGCCGACGCGGCCACCGCGAAGGCGAGGGCCACCAGGAAGGCGATGTTGAGTCGCTGCGCAGGGATGGCCAACAGGATCGACACCGCGCCGATCACGAAGGCCGCCAGCCGTACCACGATCAGCTCGGACTTCTGGCTGGCCGTGCCCTTCTTGAGCACGCTGGCGTAAAGGTCGTGGGCGACCGAGGAGGCTGAGGTCAGGGTCAGCCCTGCCACCACGGCCAAGATGGTGGCGAACGCGACGGCAGCGATCGCCGCCAGCAGGATCGCGCCGCCGAGACTGTCCTCGCCGCCACCGACGGCCTGGGCGAGCAGCGGTGAGGCCACGTTGCCCTTCGAGACCGCCACCGGTGTCCCGGGTCCGGTCGGCACAAGGGCCGCAGCGCCGAAGCCGAGCACCAACGTCATCAGGTAGAACGCGCCGATCAGCCCGATCGCCCACAGCACTGACTTGCGGGCGGCGTTCGCGGTCGGGGTGGTGTAGAAGCGGATCAGGATGTGCGGCAGCCCCGCGGTGCCCAGCACGAGGGCAAGGCCGAGGGAGAGGAAGTCGAACTTGCCGACGAGGTCCTTGCCGTAGAGCTGACCCGGCTGCAGGAACGCCTCGCCTTTGCCGGACTTGTCCGCGGCGGCACCGAGCAGCTCGGAGAGGTTGAAGTGGAACTGCGCGAGTACCAGGATCGTGATCAACAAGGTGCCGACCATGAGCAACACTGCCTTGATGATCTGCACCCAGGTCGTGCCCTTCATGCCGCCGAGCGTGACGTAGATGATCATCAGGATGCCGACCCCGACGATCACCAGGTCCTTGAGCAGCGGGCTGGAGACCCCCAGCAGCAGACCGACCAGACTGCCCGCCCCCACCATCTGGGCAAGCAGGTAGAAGATCGACACCACGATCGTCGACGTCGCCGCAGCGGAGCGCACCGGCACCTGACGCATCCGGTACGCGAGCTGGTCGGCCATGGTGAACCGGCCGGAGTTCCGCAGCAGCTCCGCCACCAGCAGCAGGGCGACGAGCCAGGCGACCAGGAAGCCGATGGAGTAGAGGAAGCCGTCGTAGCCGTACAGCGCGATGGTTCCCGAGATCCCGAGGAACGACGCCGCCGACATGTAGTCACCGGAGACGGCCAACCCGTTCTGGAAGCCGGAGAACGAACGGCCGCCGGCGTAGTAGTCGGTGGTGGTGGTGTTGGATCGCGAGGCCAAGAAAGTGACGTAGAGGGTGAAGGCGACCACGAGCAGGAACAGCCCGATGGTCAGGGCGCTGTTGCTCACGGCTGCTCCTCGACCGTCCGGCCGGGGTCCCGGCTCTCGAAGTCGGCCCGGAGCTCGTCGGCGATCGGGTCGAGCGCCTGGTGCGCGTGTCGGGCGTAGGCGTAGGCGATCACGAAGGTGGAGACGAACTGCAGGAGCCCGAAGACCAGCGCGACGTTGACGTGCCCGACGACCCGGGTGCCCATGAAGCCCCGGGCCCAGTTGTTGGCGAGCACGTAGGTGACGTACCAGACCATGAAGGCGATCACGGCCGGGCCGGCGAAGCGCAGGTACCGACGGCGGAGCAGCTGGAACTGCTCGGAGTGGGCGATGCGCTCGTAGTCGTCGTGGCGCCGGTCGAGTTGTCCCGCCGGGTCCGCGTGGTCGGCCATGACCCACCTTCCGCGGTGACGACGGCGTCACCGGCCCGTTTGGTTCAGGTCACCCTAACGGGCGTCGACGCTCAGAAGCCGACCGGGATCTGCAGCGCGTCGTCCGCTGGAGCCCGGGACACCAGCTGGCTGCGGTCCACCCGAACCCGCCAGGCCGACGCCTGAAACGGCAGCAGCAGGGGTTCGGGGGAGCGGGCGTAGGTGTCGTAGAGGCCCCCGACCTCACGCAGCAACGACTCACGGACGTCGGCCTCGAGACGGGCGGTCGTCGGGCGTCGCTGCACCATGGCGAGCAGCCGCGGGCGGGTGATCGGCACCCAGTTGCGGAAGTTCCGCCGCTCGGGCTCGCCGAAGTAGGGGCTGTCGCGGACTGCGTCGAGGGAGTCGGCACCATAGTCGCCGCGCATCGCGTCGGGATCGGCCTGCTGCATCAGCATGATCAGCTTTCGCACCCAGGGCACGGTGTCGTCGCGGGTGTTGTAGGCCACCGCCAGTGCGCCGCCGGGACGCAGCACCCGGGCGATCTCGGGAAGCGCGAGACCGGGTGCGAAGCGGTGCAGCGACTGGGCGACGGTGACCCGGTCGAAGCACCCGTCGACGAACGGCAGCGCCTCGGCCTGCGCGGTGGTCGTCCGGATCGAGCCCAGGCGTACGGCGGTTGCCGTGGCCTGCGCCGGGTCCCGGTCGACGCAGAAGACCTGGTGCCCGCCCCCGACCAGCATCGCCGCGAAGGCTCCGCCTCCCGACGCGAGGTCGAGGATCCGGGCCGAGGACGCATTGACCATCCACTCCGGCACGGCCGGGGGGTAGGGCCCGCGTGACTGCCCACTCATGCCCCAAACTCTAGTGTCATGAGCGACCCCTTGGCCGACCTCGCCGAGCTGGAGGGCGTCCCGAGCGGGTTGGCGGCGGCCCGGGACGCTGCCGACGCGGTGCTGCGGGACCGCGGACTGCGCCGGATCACCCCCGAGCAGTCGACGGCGGCGTTGGTGGCGGGTGCGCGGGCCTCGGCAGAACTCGAGGGCACGCTGACCGGCGTCGATCCCGGGCAGTGGGCGGCGGGGGCCATCCGGATGTCGACCGAGCTGGTGCCGTTGGCCGCCGTGCTGCGGGTCTCCCCGGGCCAGGTGCTGGCTCGCCTGCACACCCTGGTGGCTCGCGAGGTGAGTGGGGAGGCGGCGGGCAGGCTGCGGAACGACCCCGAGGTGGCGAACCGGGTGGTCGGGTTGAATCGGCTGCTGTCCGGGTCGGAGCGGGTGCCGGCGCTGGTGCTCGCGGCCGTCGCTCACGGAGAGATCGCCAGCCTGGCGCCGTTCGGCCGCGGCGACGGCATCGTGGCCCGGGCGGTCGAGCACCTGGTGCTGATCGAGGCCGGAGTGGACCCACGTGGCGCGCTGGTGCCGGAGGCGGGCCACCTCGCGGCCGGTCCGCGCTACGCGACGCTGCTGGCCGGCTACGCCGACGGGTCGGTCACCGGGGTCCGGGACTGGATCCTGCACTGCGCTCTGGCCCTGGCTCGCGGGGCTGAGGAGTCCCCGCTTCGACGGTGAGCCGGCTGAGGTAATCGCGACGTCGGGTGCGACGACGCTATCGGGTCCGGACGCGCAGCGACGCCCGTCCGCGAGTACGGGCGCCGCTGACACACGAACTCTGAGTGACCATGCGTGCATTCGTTTGCGGTTGGCCCAGGTCAAGCCTGATGTCAACAACCCGTCGTGGATGGGTGATCGCCGCGTGGGTGCTCAGAGTTCGGGTGGGGATCGTCGCCTTCACCGAGACCAGTAACTCACAGCCGATCATCGCGATCCGCTGCGGTGTCGTGCTGCTGCTGGTGTGAAGAGAAGCCGTCGTTCCGTGACCTCTTTCTACTCCCTCATCGGCGGAAAGGAAAGGGTTGAGGCACTTCTGGTAGGTCATTGGATCGTTTACAGAGTAGGGAAGCGTGTCGCGCAGGTCGTGGATCGATGCCCTGTCCACAGGTCGACCAACGACCCGAACGTTGTCCACAGCCGGCGCCCAGCGCCGGCACAGCGCCGAGGGCGCCGCCAAACGTAGGGGTGTGGACGTCAGTCAGCGACCCGTAGCGCTCGCTCCCCCGAACCGAACGGCCGGTGTCGTGGTGGTCACCGCCGACGCCGAGCTCCTCGACCACGCCCTCGCGGTGACGGCGTCGGCCGGCGTGGAGGCGGCCGTCATCGACGATCCGCTGGCGGCGCGGGCCAGCTGGAGTGCAGCCACGATAATCATCGTCGGGATCGACCTCGCGCCTCGGTTGCTGGGGCTCGGGCTGCCACGACGACCCGAGACCTACGTCGTGGGCCCGGAGTCGCGGCAGCACGAGCTGGCGGCCTGCTCCGCCCCGCTGGGCGCGGCAGTGGTGTCCCTCCCGGAGTCGGCGGGCTGGTTGAGCGGGGCGGTGGCCGACGTGTCCGGTTCCCGCCGGGACAGCCGGACGGTGGCGGTGGTCGGTGGGGTTGGGGGTGCCGGCGTTTCGACGCTGGCGGCCGCGGTGGCCGGTGCGGGTGTCCGCCGCCGGCTCTCCACGTTCCTGGTCGACGCCGACCCGTTGGGTGGGGGGCTGGATGTGGTCCTGGGTGCCGAACGGGTGTCCGGGTGGCGCTGGAGCCGGTTGGCGCGGGCCCAGGGCCACGTCGGGGACCTGCGAGGACACGTGCTCCAGGTCGACGGGCTCGACCTGCTCAGTCATGATCGCGAGCCCGCCGAGGTGCGGCCCGAGTCGATGACGGCCGTGCTCACCTCGGTCGGGCGCAGTCACGCACTCGTGGTCGTCGACGTCGGTCGCCACGACCTGGTCGGCATCGGCGGTGCGGTGGTCGGTCAAGCCGACCGCACGATGCTGGTCGTGCCGGCCCGGGTACGGGCCGTAGCGGCCGCGGAGCAGGTGCTGGGGCGGCTGACCGACCTCGGTGCCGAGACCGAGCTGGTCGTCCGCGCCGTCCGGGGCGGGCTGGAGCCGAGCGCCGTCGGTCATGGGCTCGGTCGGCCGGTGCTCGGTGTCGTGGTCGACGACGCCGACGTACGCCGGTCCGCCGAGCGAGGTGAACCGCCGGGTCGGCGGGCCGGCAGCTCCCTGGGTCGGGTCGCGGCCGAACTCCTCGACGCCGTGCTGCCGCTCGACCGAGACACCCGTCCGCGACGGGGGTTCGGCGGATGAGCCGCTCCGGTCCCGAGCGACCGGTAGCGACCAGGAGCTGCGGGTGGGCGCGGTGAGTAGCAGCGAGCAGGCGGTGCAGCTCGGTCCGATCCGTACCCGGTTGGCCGGTCTGGGCCGCGCCTACACGCCGGCCGACGTGGCGTCGGCCATGCGGGCGACCGGACAGCCGGTGAGTGACGCCTCGTTGCTCGACGCGCTCGACGAGCTGCGTCGCAACAGCGTGGGGGCCGGCGTGCTCGACCCGATGCTGAGGCTCGAGGGGGTGACCGACGTGGTGGTCAACGGGCCCGACGCCGTCTACCTGGACCGCGGCCGGGGACTCGAGAAGGCCGGGGTCGTGTTCGGCGACGACGCGGAGGTCCGCCAGCTTGCGCAGCGGTTGGCCGCCTCGGTCGGCCGCCGGCTCGACGACGCCGTGCCCTTCGTCGACGCCAGGCTCGCGGACGGGACACGGGTGCACGCGGTGCTCGCGCCGGTCTCCTCGCCCGGCACCTGCGTCTCGCTGCGGATTCCCGGTCGGGCCTTGCTCTCTCTCGACGACCTCGTGGCCCGCGGGTCCCTCGGCCGGGCCTGCGGTGGGCTGCTGCGGCGAATCGTCGAGTCACGGCTCGCGTTCCTGGTCAGCGGCGGTACGGGGTCGGGAAAGACCACTCTGTTGGCCGCGATGCTCGCGGCGGTCGACCCGGACGAACGCATCGTCATCGTCGAGGACTCCCGCGAGCTGAACCCGCGGCACCCGCACGTGGTCGCACTCGAGGCGCGGCCGCCTAACGCCGAGGGCACCGGGGCGATCACCCTGACCGACCTGGTGCGGCAGTCGTTGCGGATGCGTCCGGACCGCGTCGTGGTGGGCGAGGTCCGCGGCGGTGAGCTGTGCGACCTGCTGACCGCGATGAATACCGGCCACGAGGGCGGCTGTGGCACAGTGCACGCCAACTCGGCGGCCGACGTACCGGCCCGACTGGAAGCGTTGGGCGCGTTGGGCGGGATGTCGCGGTCGGCCCTGCACGCCCAGCTCGCGTCGGCCTTCGACCTCGGCATCCACGTCGCCCGGGGCCGCGACGGGATCCGCCGGGTCGCGCAGGTCGTCGTCTTCCGGAGGTCGGCTGCGGGCTGGGTGGAGGCCGTCGAGGCGGTGAGGTTCGACGGTGCCCGGGCCGTCCGCGGTCCGGGCTGCGCGGTGCTCGAGCACCTGCTGCAGCGATGACGGTCCTCGCGGCGTGCTCCGCCGCCCTCGCCGGGTGGCTGCTGGTCGGACCCGGTCGCGGACGACTCGTCATTCGTCCCGCCGCAGCCACCGTTCGACCGGCGCGGCCGGACGCCCGGGCGCGGGTGCGGGCGGCGGTGCTGGTGATCGCCGTGCTCGGGCTCGCGGTGACCCTGACGCTCCTCGTCGGGCCGCGGGCGGGCGCGCTGGTCGCCGCCCTGGGCGTGGCGGGGCTGACCGTGGGGCACCTCGCCGTCGGGCACGTGAGCGCCGGGGTCGTCCGACGGCGCCGCCGGGAGGTAGCCAGGGCGGCCTCCGGCCTGGCCGTGCAGCTGCAGGCGGGTCTGGTCGCCACCGACGCGCTGCAGAACGCAGCGACCGACTGGGAGGTGCTCAGGCACGGGGCTGCGGCCCAGTTGCTCGGCGCCGACCCGGCCGCCGTCTGGCAGGAGCAGAGCCGGTCCGCTGGCCTGCTCGGGCTGGCCGACCTGGCCCGCGGGTGGCGGCTCTGTCTCCGCACCGGCGCGCCCTTGGCGCCGACGCTCGAGCAGATCGCCGAAGCACTCGAGGCCGAGGAGGCGCTCGGGCTCACGATCGCCGCCGAGCTCTCGGCGCCCCGGGCCACCGGCCGGATCATGGCCGTGCTCCCGCTGGTCGGCATCGGACTGGGGTTCGCCATGGGAGGCGATCCGGTGCACTTCCTGCTCGATTCGACCCCGGGGCGGCTGTGCCTGGTCGCCGGCGCCGGATTGGCTGCCGCCGGGATCTGGTGGATCGAGCGGATCGCCGGTCGGGTGGCGGGTCAGCTGTGATCGGCTCCGACGAAGCGATGGCGGTCGTGGCGACCGCGGCCGCCGTGCTGGTCTGGCCGCGGCGTGGCCGGCCGATCCCGGAGGCGGCGGGGTCGAGTTCCGGGTCGCCCCGCTCAGCCCGGCCGACGAGCTCTCGGGCGCGCCGGCGGTTGGTCGAGCACCTGGCCTCCCGGCCCGACGCCTCGCCGCTGGGTCGCCGGGTCGTGCTTGTCGCGGTCGGTCTCGGCGCGGTCGGGCTCTGGACCCTTCGGTGGTCCGAACCCCTCCGCTCGGCGATGGGGGTCGCTCTCCCGGTGCTCGGGGTCGTCGCGGTGGTCGTTCTCGGTCGGTTGGAGCCGGTGACCGTCCGCCGCCGCCGCGTCCGACTGGTGCTGGACCTGCCCCAGGCGCTCGACCTGCTGGCGGCCGGGTTGGCGGCGGGGCGCCCCCTGCGCTCGGCGACCGAGGCGGTGGCGGAGGTGTTGGACGGCCCGCTCGCCGCCGACCTCGCCGAGGTGGTGGCCGCCGTACGGCTAGGTCGAGCCGAGGACGAGGCGTGGCGGGAGCTGCGCGGTCACCCCGTGCTGGGACCGGTCGCCATCGACCTGGCCCGCTCGGCGGCCTCAGGGACCCGTCTGGTCGAGCTGCTCGGGGTCCACGCGCGGGTAGCGCGGCGGTTGCGACAGGCCGAGCTCGAGGCGATGGCCAGGGCGGTCGGCGTACGGTGCGTCGTCCCGCTGATGGTCTGCTTCTTGCCCGCTTTCCTGCTGATCGGCGTCGTCCCCATCATCGGCTCGGTGCTGTCGGCGGCGTTGCGTTGAGCCGCACTGTCCACAGCCTGGCACGTTCTCCGAGCACCGTCCCCAGCCCTGAGGACCGGCGGAACAGGGGGCGACCGGGCACCGAGGGTAGGAGCAGATCGCCGTCCGGCTCGCCACGAGCCGGGGTCCACGGCACCACCCCCGGCGCGACCTGCGCCGACACCCAGGAGGAACTCATGTCCCAGCTCGTTCTCGCCGGCCCGGTCTCGTGCGCCGAAGGAGCCGATCCGGTCGCCGATCCCACCACCGCAACGCACGACGTCGTCGATCCGCCCACCCGCCGCTCGCCCTCCCTGGCGCTGGTGGGAGCTTCGTCCGCCGTCAGGCACCCCTCCGAGCGTGGTCTGGTTTCCGCCGAGTGGGCGATGGCCATCATCGCGGCCGTCGCGATCGTCGGGGTACTGGTCGCCGTGCTGACCAGCGGACCCATCCAGGCCATGCTGACCAAGGTCATCGTGAACGTCCTCAAGAAGGCCGTCACGCTCATCTGAGCGGCCACCATGACGATGAACGGACGCCATTCCCGCCGCGGCCACCGCGGTCTGGTCACGGTCGAGCTGGCGCTGTCCACGCTGGCTGTGCTGATCATGCTCGCGATGGTGAGCTGGGCCCTGTTCCTCGTCATGGTGCAGATGGCCTGCATCGACACCGCGTCGGCGGTAGCCCGTCAGGCGGCCCGGGGGGACAGGAAGGGTGTGGCTGCCGCCGAAGCGACCGCCCCGGCCGACGCCGTGGTGCACGTCGACCGGCGTGGGGACCGGGTCATCGTGGGTGTCCGGGCCCGGGTCGTCCCCCCAGGCGGGGCATTCCCTCCGGTCACGGTGCGGGCGAGCGCGGAGGCCGTGGTCGAGCCAGGGGTCACGAGATGAGCCGGAGGTCGGACGTCACCGCGTCGGCCGCGGTCTCGGCCGGCTGGTCGGCGCCGCGAGGTCGGGCCGTCGGCAGCGAGCGGGGGACCGGGACCGTGCTCGCGGTCGGGTTGATGGTCTGCTGCCTGGTGCTGCTCGTGGTCGGCGCGACGATCGGTGGCTACCTGGTGGCGGGCCACCGGGCGCGTTCGGCAGCCGATCTCGCTGCGCTCGCCGGGGCGGCCGCCTACCGGTCCGCAACCAGCGGGTCGGCGGGTAGCGGGTCGGCGGGTATTGGGTCGGGGACTCACGGTTGCCCTGCGGCCACGGTGGTGGCGCGGGCCAACGGGGCTCGGCTGGTGGACTGCGACGTGGTCGGCGACAGCGGCGACTTCGTGATCACCGTCGGCACTGAGGTCGACGTCGGTCGTCGGGTGCCGGGTCTGCCTGCGGTGATGAGGGGTCGAGCGCTCGCCGGACCTCTGATCGAGGATCCGTGATTGGAGGATTCGTGATGGGCGGTCCCTCGCTGGCGTCGGGTCCGGATGCGCTGGGGAAGGGCGAGGGTGGCGTCAGCGCAGCAGCGCGTGGAGCAGAACCGACGCGGCCCGCTTGTCGAGCAGCTGGTTGCCATTGCCGCACTTGGGCGACACGACGCAGGACGGACAGCCGTCGGGGCACGCGCACGAGTCCAGTTGCTCCCGGGTGGCGGCCCACCACTGCTCAGCCACGTCGTAGCCCCGTTCGGCGAAACCCGCCCCCCCGGGGTGGCCGTCGTGCACGAAGACGCTGAGCAAACCGGTGTCAGGGTGCAGCACGGTCGACAGGCCACCGATGTCCCAGCGGTCGCACGGGGCGAAGAGCGGAAGCAGACCGATGGCGCAGTGCTCGGCGCCGTGGCTGGCTCCGGCGAGCTGGATCGGGTTGAGCGGGACGCCGTACGCACTCGGGTCTACGGTCCACCACACGGCGGCGGTGCGCAGCACCCGTTCGGGCGACTCCAGCGGGTGCTCGTCCACGACCTCACCGGTCACCTCGTCGCGACGGAGGTAGGCGTGTACCCGGGAACGCACCTCGACGTCACCGAACGAGAGCCGCCCGATGCCGAACACTCGGGAGCGGTGCGTGCGCAGGATCCCCAGGTCGTGGGTGCCCTGCGGCTGCGTGGTGTAGCCGGGACGCGCCCGACGGACCAGAGCCTCGTGCTCGTCGCGGTTCAGCTCGTCGACGAGGTAGGTGTCGCCCTGGTGCAGGTAGACCGCACCCGTGTGCAGGGCACCGTCGGCGTGAACCGGGTCGACCTGACCGAGCACCCGACCGGTGCCGACCTCGGTGATGTCGACCGAACCGCCACCACTGGAGCGGAGGTCGACGGCGTCGACGGCGCGGTCGTCGCGGGTCCACCACCAGCCCGAGGACCGGCGCCGCAGCGCGCCCTGGGCCACGAGCTGGTCGAGCAGACCGCGGGTGGTCGGTCCGAACCACCTCTGGTCCTCGACGGTGATCGGCAGCTCCTGGGCCGCCGCGGCGAGGTGCGGACCCAGCACGTAGGGGTTGGCGGCGTGCAGCACCGTGGCCTCGACCGGGGCGTCGAGCAGCAGCTGCGGGTGACCGAAGAGGTAGGCGTCGAGCGGGTCACGACGACAGACCAGCACGACGTCGGCGTCGCGGCCCGCCCGGCCTGCGCGGCCGGCCTGCTGCCATAGGGCGGCTCGGGTCCCGGGAAAGCCCGCGATGACCACGGTGTCGAGGCCGGCGATGTCGACGCCCAGCTCCAGCGCGTTGGTGGCCGCCACGCCCGCGAGGCGGCCGTCCTGCAGCCGCGCCTCCACGCTGCGACGGTCCGCGGCGAGGTAGCCGCTCCGGTACGCCTCGACCCGTGGGCCCTCGACCCGTGGGCCCCCGGCTCTTGCGACCTCAGCCGACGAGCCGGGGGTGTCCGGGACATCGGTGAGGTGTCGACCGAGACGGTTCTGGGCCCAGATGGCGACCTGTTCGGCCATCCGGCGCGAGGGGATGAAGGCCACCGTCTGCCGGCCCGCGTCAACCGAAGCGGCGAGCAGCCGGGCGGCGTCGCGGTCGGTGCTCGCCGGACCGATCGGTGCCGGGGACCGCCGGCCGGCCCCGTCGGGATCCCACAAGGTGATGCTGACCCGGCCGTGGGGCGAGGCGTCGTCGCTCACCGCGACCACGTCGGTCCGCTCCGCGCCGATCAGCTCGGCCGCGGCCTCGGCGGCGTTGCTGCTGGTGGCGGTGGCCAGCACGAAGGTGGGCGCTGCGCCGTACGACGCGCAGATGCGGCGCAACCGGCGCAGGACGGCGGCGACGTGACTGCCGAAGACGCCGCGGTAGCGATGCGACTCGTCGACCACGACGTAGCGCAGCGTCGACAAGAAGCCCGACCAGCGTGCGTGGTTCGGCAGCAGGCTGCGGTGCAGCAGGTCAGGGTTAGTCAGCATGTAGGCCGCATGCTGTCGGGCCCAGTCCCGTTCGCCACGGTCGGAGTCACCGTCCACGGTCGCCACCCGCCAGCTGGGGATCGCCAGCTCGTCGGCCACCCGCAGCTGATCGTGGGCCAGGGCCTTGGTCGGGCTCAGGTAGAGCGCGGTGTGCGGGCGCCGCGGTCGCATCAGCTGGGCCCGCAGCTCGGCCCGGGCCCGCGTCGACGCGTCCAGCACCGGCTGGGACACGACCGCGTCGAGACCGCCGTGAGTCGCCGCGAGCACGGGAAGGAGATAGGCGAGCGTCTTTCCCGACGCCGTACCGGTGGAGACGACCACGTGTTGGCCGCGGAAGGCGGCGTCGGCCGCTGCGACCTGATGGACCCACGGCCGTTCGAGCCCGCGGTCGGCCAGCGCCTGCCGGACGGTACGTGGTAGCCAATGCGGCCAGTCGCCGTACGTCGGTTGCCGGGCGGGCAGCACCTTCACGTGCGAGATCTGGCCCTCGTCGAGTCGTCGCAGCCAGCTTGCCACCTCGTCGGGCTCGCCGACGGACCGACGGCCGACCCCCGCCGGGAACGGGCTCGCAGACCCGTGAGCGTAGTCAGCGGCGGTCGACACGGGTCGCCGCCACTGGTCGCTTCGTCATGGCCGTCAGGCTGCCACCTGCCACCGACGTCGACGGTGCGCCGCGCGGTGGCAGCGGACCAGTGAGGTATCTGGTTAGACTCCCGCATGGTCTGCGGGGCCCCAGCAGCCGGGGCCGCGCTCCTCCCAGGCACCGTGCCTCAGGCGTTCAGGAGTTTCAACATATGTTCGGATCTGCCCCGGTGAGCCTCGTCGTCCCCCTGGCGGTGACCCTCCCGGTCTCCTACCTCGCCATCCTCGGCGTGATCGCGGTCATCGCCGTGATCGCGCTGGCCATGGCCATGATGTTCCGCCGCCAGGTGCTGGCGGCCCCCGACGGCACCGCGAGCATGCGCGAGATCGCCAAGGCCGTCCAGGAAGGAGCGGCGGCCTATCTGGGTCGGCAGTTCCGCACGCTCGGCGTCTTCGCCATCGCGGCGTTCCTGCTCCTGCTGATCCTCCCGGTCCACGGGGACGGCGAGTTCGGCGATCTGGCCCTGAAGGTCGCCCGCTCGATCGCCTTCATCTTCGGCGCCTTCTTCTCCGGCCTGATCGGCTACATGGGCATGTGGCTGGCCGTCCGGGCCAACGTCCGCGTCGCCGCCGCCGCCCGGGACACGGGTCGCGAGCCGGCCATGAAGATCGCCTTCCGGACCGGCGCCCACGTGGGTATGGCCACCGTCGGCCTCGGTCTGCTCGGCGCCTCGGTCGTCGTGCTGGTCTTCCGCAGTGACGCCCCGACCGTGCTCGAAGGCTTCGGTTTCGGTGCGGCGATGCTCGCCATGTTCATGCGCGTCGGCGGCGGCATCTTCACCAAGGCGGCCGACGTCGGCGCCGACCTGGTCGGCAAGGTCGAGCAGAACATCCCCGAGGACGACCCCCGCAACGCGGCGACCATCGCCGACAACGTGGGCGACAACGTCGGGGACTGCGCCGGCATGGCCGCCGACCTGTTCGAGTCCTACGCCGTGATGCTGGTGGCCTCGCTGATCCTCGGCAAGGCGGCCTTCGGCTCTTACGGCCTGGTCTTCCCGCTGATCGTGCCGGCCATCGGCGTCATCACCGCGATCATCGGCATTTTCCTCACCAAGCCGCGGGCGGGGGAGAACGGCCTCAAGACGATCAACCGGTCCTTCTACCTCTCCGCGGTCATCTCGGCGGTGCTCTGCGCGATCGCCGCCTTCGCCTTCTTGCCCAGCACGTTCGCGGGCCTGCGCGTCGAGGGCATCACCGCCGGTCCGATCGACAACCCGCGGGTGGTCGCGATCGGCGCCGTGGTGATCGGAATCCTGCTCGCCGTGGTGATCTTGTCGCTCACCGGCTACTACACCGGCACCGAGGACCGTCCCGTCAAGGACATCGGCAAGACCTCCCTGACTGGGGCGGCCACCGTGGTGCTGGCCGGCATCTCGGTCGGCCTGGAGTCGGCGGTCTACACCGCGCTGGTCATCGCGGCCGCCGTCTTCGGCGCCTTCCTGCTCGGGGGCTCCGGCGTCGTCGCCCTGTTCGCGATCGCTCTGGCCGGTTGTGGTCTGCTCACCACCGTCGGCGTGATCGTGGCCATGGACACCTTCGGCCCGGTCTCCGACAACGCCCAGGGCATCGCCGAGATGTCGGGGGACGTGGACGGCGAGGGCGCCAAGATCTTGACCGAGCTCGACGCGGTCGGCAACACCACCAAGGCCATCACCAAGGGCATCGCGATCGCCACCGCCGTGCTGGCGGCTACCGCCCTCTTCGGGTCCTACACCGACTCGATCGCCACCGTCCTCGCCGAGCGGTACGCCGACTTCACCGCGCAGGCGGTCGTCTTCGCCCCGCAGACCTTGGTCGGTCTGATCATCGGTGCGGCGGTGGTGTTCTTCTTCTCCGGTCTGGCCATCAGTGCCGTCGGCCGGGCCGCGGGAGCGGTGGTCTACGAGGTCCGCCGCCAGTTCCGTGAAATCCCCGGGATCATGGAAGGCACGGGCAAGCCGGAGTACGGGCGTGTCGTCGACATCGTCACCAAGGACTCGCTCCGCGAGCTGGCGACCCCGGGTCTGCTGGCCATCTTCGCCCCGATCGCCGTCGGCTTCGGTCTCGGTGCCCCGGCCCTGGCCGGCTACCTGGCCGGTGCCATCGCCTGCGGCACCCTGATGGCGGTCTTCCTGGCCAACTCCGGTGGGGCCTGGGACAACGCCAAGAAGCTGATCGAGGACGGCAACCACGGCGGCAAGGGCAGCCCGGCCCACGAGGCCACGATCATCGGCGACACCGTCGGTGACCCGTTCAAGGACACCGCCGGCCCCGCCATCAACCCGTTGATCAAGGTGATGAACCTCGTCGCCGTGCTGATCGCGCCGGCCGTGGTGGCGATGTCGACCCTGTCGGGTGACCCGAACCCGCTCCGCTACGTGATCGCCCTCGCTGCGCTGGCGATCATCGTGGTGGCCGTGGCGATCACCAAGCGCCGTGAGGTCGGGATCGCCGCCGACCCGCCCGCGGCGGTGGAGCCGGGCCACCAAGAGCCGACCAGCCAGCAGGAGCCGACCAGCCAGCTGGAGCCGACCAGCCAGCAGGAGCCGACCACCCGCGGGGAGTCGACCGACATCGAGGACACGATCGACCACGCGGCCGGTCGCTGACGTCCCCGCGCGCTCTCACCGGCCCGGTCACGGCACCGTCCACAGCGCTCACCGCGCCCGGAGCCTCGTCAACACGAGGTCGCTCCGGGCGCGGAGGTGCTTCTCGGCGGTGTCAGACTTGACCCATCATGCCCACATCTGACGCCCCCCGAAGCCAGGAGCCGGTCGAGGTCGACCCGCGCACGCTGCCACCGCCGACCGGCCTGCCGATCGCCCGGCCCTCGGGTTGGTGGACCGTCGAGCCCGGCCCGCAGCCGTATTCTCAGCCCTACCCGCAGCCGGGACAGGGCTACGGACCGACCGCGCGCCCTCCGTACGCCGGGCCCGTGCCGCCCGTACCAGCCTGGGTCCGTCCGCCGAAGCCGCCCACGCTCCCGGTCTCGGCGGTCGAGTACCACCAGCTGCTCCAGACCCCCCGGCAGCGCTGGTGGAAGCCGTTACTCACCATGGTGCTGTTCGCCGCGTTGGCGTTCGTGGCGATCAATCTGGGGAGCGTTCTGCTGGCCCTGTTCGGGGTGGCTCGGGGAGTGCCGAACCTGCAGGAATTCCTCGCCAGCACTCTGGTGGTCGGTCGCGGTGGCATCGGCCCGACCTCGTTCTTCTTCCTCAACTTCTCCCTGTTGGTGCTGGTCCCCATGGCCATGCTGGCCCGCTGGATCGTCTACCGGCAGCGGCCTGGCTTCCTCACCTCGGTGGCCGGCAGGTTCCGCTGGCGCTGGATGGCTCGCTGCCTCGCCGTCACCCTGCCCATCTGGGCGGTCTACGTCGGACTCTCCACCGTGGCCGCCCCCTACCCGGAGCCGAAGCCCGCCTACTGGGGGGTGCTGATCGCGATCTGCCTGGTGACCACCCCGTTGCAGTGCGCCGGTGAGGAGTACACGTTCCGAGGCCTCGTCCTGCAGACCGTCGGATCGTGGTTCCGGCGCCCGCTGGTGGGGTTGGTCGTCGGCGCCATCCCGGCGGTGGGGCTGTTCGCTGCGGCACACGGGAGCCCGGATCCCTACGTCCTGGCCCAGCTCTGCATCTTCGCGCTGTCGTGCGTGATCGTGACCTGGCGGACCGGCGGGCTCGAGGCGGCGATCGCGATCCACCTGTCCAACAACGTGCTGCTGATGCTGGTCAGCATCGTCTACGGGGGTTGGAGCCAAGCCTTCATCAACGGTGAGACCACGGGCAACCTGGCCGGCGTGCTGATCGAGCTGGTGGTCAACGGCGCAGCGGTCACCCTGATCCTGTGGCAGGCCAAGCGAGTCGGGCTGACCCGCCGGTTCGCCCCCGAGGCCCGGGCCGGCACGGGGCCAGCCTCAGTGTCGGTGCCGCAGTACCGCTGATCGGGGCCGAGACCTCCGACAGGGACGAGACCAGAACCGGCCCAGGCACCAGCGTTCAGGACTGCAGGCGGGTCAGCTCGGCTGCGGCGCGGGCGGCCGCCTGCTCGGCGGTTGTCGTCGCGGCCCGGGTGCGTTCGAGGTGAGCGGCCGCGTCGTTCGCCGCCGATCGCGCCTGCTGCTCGGCCCGCTCGCGCTCGGTCAGCTGCTGGCGGGCGTCGGCCACCGCCCGCCCGGTCTCCGCCACCAACGCGCGAGCGTGGGCCTCGGCCTGCTCGGCCTCCGCCTGGGCGGTGCGGGCCGCGGCCAGCCGCTCGATCGCCGACTCTGCCTCCTCGGTGGCCTCGCGCAGCTGCTCGTCCTCGCTCTGCCGCTTCTTCTTCGCTCGGTGGCTGTCCAGCGACGTGGGCGGGCGCGGCGATCCCGGACCCGAGCCCAGCACCAGATCCGGTCCGAACCCGCCGTAGGTGACGGCCTGGGTCACCACGCCCGCCCGGACGACGGCGGCCAGACTCGGGTCGGCCAGCGCCGCGGTCAGGATCTGACCCACCTCCTGCCGGGTGGCCTCCGAGGCGTGGTGGCCGCGGTCGCTCCCGATGGTGGTGGCCTGCCGGACCAGTGCGGTGACCGCGGCGTGCCGCTGGGCTGACAGCCGACGAAGGTCGGTCCCGGCGGCGTCGCGTTGCGCCTGGGCCAAGGCCTCGCCGAGGTCGAGCAGCTCGGCGAGCTCGGTTGCCCCCTCGCGCGCCAGCTGGTTCACCAACCAGGCCGAACGCGTGGGTCGGCGCAGGGCGGCGACCGCGGTCGCGAGCTCACGGTCCTTGGCCTTCTTCGCTTCGGCGGCCCGCGCGGAACGGAGGGTGACGAAGTCCTCGGGTGCCGCCGCGTACAGCTCCGCGGCCACCCCTGGCAGATCCACGCCCCCACTCTCTCCTAGAGTCGAGTGCGTCGGGGAGCACCTCATCTGCAGAAGGAGAAGTGTGACCACTCCTGTTCTTGTGACCGGCGCCTCTGGATTCGTGGGCTCCCACCTCTGCCGAGCCCTGGTCGAGGCGGGCCATGACGTCCGGGCGATGACCCGGCGCCCCGACGACTACCACGGAGCGGGTACGCCCGTGGCCGGGGACGTCTCCGACCCTGCCTCGCTCGACGCCCCGTTCCGCGGGGTCAAGGCCGCCTACTATCTCGTGCACTCCCTCGACTCCGCCGACTTCGTGGCCAAAGACGCCGACGCCGCTCGGGCCTTCGGTGCTGCCGCGGCCAACGCTGGAGTAGAGCAGATCATCTACCTCGGCGGTCTGGGCAGTGAGCGCGACGACCTGTCGGACCACCTCAAGTCCCGCCGCGAGGTGGAGCGCCTGCTCGGCGAGGGCGGGGTCCCGGTCACGACGCTGCGTGCGGCCATCGTGGTCGGTCACGGCGGGATCTCCTGGGAGATGACCCGTGAGCTCGTCGCCCACCTGCCGGCCATGGTCGCCCCCCGGTGGGTCAACACCCGTACGCAGCCGATCGCGCTCTGCGACGTCATCCGCTACCTGGTCGGGGTGCTCGGCAAGACGCAGACCTACGGGCGGATGTACGAGGTCGGCGGGGCCGACGTGCTCACCTACGGACAGATGCTCCAGCGCGTGGCCAAGATGCGCCACGGACGAGCACTGCCGATCTTGGTCGTGCCCGTGCTCACCCCGGGACTGTCCTCGCGCTGGCTGTCCCTGGTCACCAGCGTCGACGTCGAGACCGGCCGGAACCTGATCGACTCGATGACCAACGAGGTGGTGGTGAGCGACCACTCCATCACCGACGTGGTCCCCGGCCCGGTGCTGGGCTACGAGGACGCGGTCCGCGCGGCCCTGGCCGAGCGAGCCAGGGCCGAAGAGGTACCGGTCGAGCAGGACGCGTGAGTGACCCTGGCGCCGGATCGAGCCCTTCCGCGGCGTCCGAACCGCCGGTGCCCGCAGCCGGGTCATCGGCAGCCCCCCTTGCTGCTGGCGCCCGCCGTAACCGCTGGGTGAACTACGTCGACCGGTCGCTCCGGATCACCCGCAGGATCCTGGTCGACAAGGTCGCACGCGACCACCACCAGTCGGACCGAGCGTTCCGGCGGCGCCGGATCGTGGCGGCCGTGACGCTGGTGGTCGGGGCCACCCTGCTCGGGCTGTCGTTCTCGGTGGAGTTCGGGCAACCGGAGTTCTATCCCCTGACCATTGCGCTCGCCGCCACGTGGGTGATCGGCAGCCTGGTCTCGGGACCCCTGCACCTCGGCCACATCGAGTTCCGTGGCAGCCTGCGCCGGCCGGTCCTGATGCCCATCCTGCTCGGGCTGCTGCTCGGGCTCACCTTCGTGGTGGGGGGGTTGATCTTCCGTCGGGTCCCGGTGCTGGCCTCCTACACCGAGAACGTGCTCGGCTACGCGCGCGAGGGCATCTGGTGGATCGTGTTGCTGATCACGATCGGCAACGGCTTCGCCGAAGAGCTGTTCTTCCGCGGTGCGCTTTTCGCCGCCATCGGTCGCAGGCACCCCGTACTGATCTCGACCGCGATCTACACCCTGGTGACGGTGGCGAGCGGGAACCCCGTGCTCGTCTTCGCCGCCCTCGTCCTCGGCGTGGTCGTCGGCCTGCAGCGCCGAGCCGCCGGCGGTGTGTTGGGGCCGATCCTGACCCACGTCACCTGGTCGGCGACGATGCTGCTGATCCTGCCTCCGCTCTTCGCGGCGCGCTGAGCCTCAGCTCGAGTCAGCCGGGATGAACTGGCTGAGCGTGAACACCGCGCCCTGCGGGTCGGTGACGACCGCGGCCCGGACCCAGCCGGCGTCGAACGTGGTCACCACGGCGCCGCCGAGTCGCGCCACGGCGGCTGCGCTCGCGTCCCGGTCGGAGACGCTGAAGGTGACGTGCCAGTGGGGGTCCTCGCCCTCACTCGCCGCCTGGATGCCGCCGATGACGTCCGCGAACCCCTCCGGTGCGCTCGCCTGTCGTGTACGGATATCGGGGTCGATCGTGGATTCGAGATGGTCGCCGTACCCGGGAACGCGGATCGAGGTCGCCCAGCCCTGGTCGGTGACCTCCCAGCCGAAGCCGGCGGAGTAGAACGCCGCCGCCGCGGCCGGATCGTGGCTGTGCAGGTCACTGAAGTTCCATGCCCCGGGTGCGTTGACGATCTGGGCCCCCAGCCGGCGGCGGGCCTGCCACAGCTTGAACCCGGCCCCCTCCGGATCGATCAGGGTTGACGTGCGACCGCCCGGACCCGCCTCCGCCGGGGCGTGCGGACCTGGGCTCCGAGCCCGGCCAACCGCTCGGTCGCTGCGTCCACGTCGTCGACTGCGACGTAGGTGCTCCAGGTCGCGGGACTGGTCTCCGGCCCACCGACCGCCGCCACGTCGCTCCCGTCGAGCTGGGCGATCACGTAGCGCGCGGGAGCGTTCGGCGGCATGGCGTCCTGGAAGGTCCAGCCGAACAGGCCGCCGTAGAACGCGAGCGCCGCGTCGACGTCGGGTTGGGTGGTGTCGACCCAACAGGTCACCCCCTCGGGATAGCTGCGGGCGGGATGGCTGCGGGCCTGCTCCGTCTCGCTCATGGCCATCGCATGCCAGTATCACTAACACGCGGAGGGGCCGGAGGACGAGGAGGGTCAGCGGCGGGCTCTCGCCCCTACGCCCCTCGTCCTTGGGGTCGTCGGCACGCGGCGGGCGCAACTCTGAGCGTTCGCACCTAACGGCGACCTGTTCGTCGCAGCCGCAAGGACACGCGTCGGACGGTACCTATGGTGAACTGCGCCGGCGACCGTGACAGACCCCACGCTGCTGCCCGCGCCAGGTCACTCAGCTCGCCGCGGCGGAGAGCAATGATGCTGTCGGCCCCGCACCGCTCTGCCCCACCGCGTCGAAGTTCAGCCAAGTTGCCGCGCAGCGCTCTTTCGACGTCGACGTCGCCGCGTTGGCGCGCAGACTCCACCTGGTAGCGAACGACGTTCTCGCCGGCGCGCAACACCGTGACGTTGGCGATCGCGGTCGTGTTTCCACGGTGACGTCGGTAGGCGGCAAGCTCTTCATCCACCCTGCAGAACGGCGTGATCTGGAGCGCCCGCAGCGTGAGGTCGTGGTCTTCGCACAGCCGGATGGCCGAGTTGAACCCGCCGAGCTGGGCGAAGACGGAACGCCGGAACATCAGGGTCTGGATGCGCGGTAGCGGGCTCTGTCCGTTGAGGAGCCGAGTGCGATCAGGGGGGAAAGCGCTCCAGCTCGAGCCACGCTGTCCGGCGTCGTCGACGTGCCACCCACCGCAATAACAAGCACCACAGTCGACCGACTGCTGCAGGCGGGCCACCTGCTTCTCCAGGCGGGCGGGGTGCATGAGATCGTCGTCGTCGAGAAAAACCAGGAACTCGCCGACTGCGACGGAAGCTCCGACGTTCCGCGCGCTCGAGACACCCAGTGAGTCCTGCTGGAGTAGTTGGAATCGGTCGTCGACGTGTCGACTGAGCACCTGGGCCAGTTCGTCGCTGCGCCCCGAGCCGTCGTCGACGACGATCAGTTCCCAGTCCGAGAACGTCTGGGCGGCCAGCGAATCAAGGGCTGAACCGAGATGCGGGCTCATTCGGTTGGTGGGCAGAACGACGCTGACGACGGGGCGCGACACCGGCCGACGCTAACATCCCTCGTCAGTTGTCGCTCATGGAATGAAGGACTGCTCGACACGGGAGTCGTCAGCCCGAGAGCGCCCAGCGGATCGTGCCGAGTGCGACCCGGGCTGCCGGCCGGGCGAGCAGCCGGTCGGTGATCGGCAGGGTGGGCAGCCGCAGCTCGGCCCGGGCCCACGGCGGCAAGGAGGCG
>JBPCRP010000154.1:0-33469 GCA_050996715.1 Propionibacteriaceae bacterium | reverse complement strand
CGCTGATCCGGTAGGAGCCGTCGGGCTTGGGCCGGAGGTGGACCTCACGCGCGGCGTCGACCTGGGCGTCGTCGGGGAGCAGTCCGCCGGGGTATTCGACGTCGATGAGGTGTTGGGCGACCTCGCGGAGCCCCTCGGGGTCGAGGTCGGGGGCGTGTTGGGCCAGGCTCTGGTCGGCGTGGGTGAGGACCGGTTCGGGGGCGCCGAACCGGGTGTCGAGGGTGCGCAGGCAGTGCAGGGCGACGTCGCGGTGGTCACGGCCGAGCCGCCCAGAGGTCTCCACCCCGGCGAGGGCGGGAAATCGGGGCGTGAGCGGCTCTCCGGTCGGCGTGTAGCTCGCCGCCAGCGCGGTTGCGGCGTTGACCCGTCGACGTGCCTCGACCTTCGACACGCCGAGGGCCTGGTGCAGGACTCCCGCGGCCGATCGGGCCACCCACCGCTCGACCAGGCCGCCGGTGTCGATCGCGGAGACGATCTGGTGATCAACCCGGGTCAGCTGGTTGCGTAGTGTTTCGAATTCGCGGGTGAACGCCAGCAGACCATGATCATCGCATCCGGTCAGGTCGAGGGCGGTCAGCTCATCGACGGCGGCCCGCAGCGTGGCCAGCCCGCTTGCTTCCGGTATCGCTTCCGGCATCGCCACCATGATCCGACACTAACCACCGGGTCTGACAAAAACTCTTACCAGACAAGGATACGGGCCCACCATCGGCAAGGTGTCACCGGTCGGAAGCGCCCGCGGACACCAAGATCAGCGGTCCAGGTGCGCGGAGCGCCAGGCAGCGACGATCTCGGGTCACAGCCGGGGCGTACCGCAGCCTGCCGTTGGTCAGGGTGGTGGTCAGGTCCGCCGGTGTCGTGGGATCTACCGCGTCCGCCAGCACCCGTCGACCTCAACGCCGTAGTCCTCGCAGCGCCCCGCCGCCCGTCGGGGCGTCGCCCGCTGGTGGTCGAACGTGTAGGTCCATGGCGCACACCCAGGATGCCGAGACCGCACCCGGCCTGGGCCAACTCGATCGAGCGGCGGCGACCCCGGCGGCAGTTAAGACCGGTGGGCGGCGAGCACCAGCTCGTGGTCGGCGGCGTCGCTGAGCAGCCAGGAATCGACTTCGCTGCCGCGTCGGATGACGCTGATCCGCCGTCGCGTTCCACGATCACCGACGCACCCGCGCGGACTTGGTCCACGGTTCACTCGCAGCTCAGTAGTCTGCCGCGAAGACCCCGGCGACCACCACGATCCAGAAGATCATCACCACGATCGACACGATGCCCAGCACCAGCCCCGCGGTGCCCAGCCCGCGACCGGTGAACTGACCGGGCTGGGCGTCGCAATCACGGCGGACCCGGAGCCCGGTGACGATGCCGGCGATGCCGACGGGCGGGCAGACGACGAGGCCGACGATGCCCAGGACCAGGGCGGTCACGGCCTGCGGGTGCTGCGGGGCCACGCCGTAGGGGGAACCGAGACCGTAGGCCGAGGGGGCGAACGGCGACGGGGCGTAGGGATTCGAGCCGTAGGGATTCGGGACGTCGGGATTCGGGACGTCGGGATTCGAGACGTAGGGGTTGGTGGGGTCGTAGCTCGCCGTCGGGCCGTACGGGGCGACCTCGGCGGGCGGGTACGGCCCCGGAGAGGGAGCGGGCCGGTAGCCCTGCTGGATGTCGGGCTGGGGTGGCCCCGGCCAGCCGGTGGTGTCGTCGCGCGGGCCCGGCTCCGGGCCGGCCGGTGGGTAACCGGGCCAGCCCGCCGTCGTGGGGGCCACCGGCGGCGGGCCGGTCGGGGTGGGGTCGGTCGGGGTGGAGCCGCCAGCAGTCGCCCCCTCCCGGCTGAAGGGGTTGGGGGTGCCAGGGCCGGGGAGGGAGGGGTCGTCGGGATCCCCACCGGCTGGACTCATCGGTGGAACCTCAGGTGCACGTGGTCATTCTGCCGCCTCGCTCGTCCGCCGTCCCCCCCGGCAGGGTCAGCCGATCAGGCCGAGCGCGCTGACGGCCTCGCGCTCCTCGCCGAGCTCGGCGACCGACGCGTCGATCTTGGCACGGGAGAAGTCGTTGACCTCGAGGCCTTCGACGATCTCGTAGCGGCCGTCGTTGACCGTGCAGGCGAACGAGGTGACGATGCCCTCGGCGATGCCGTAGGAGCCGTCGCTGGGCACCGACATCGACACCCAGTCATCGGCCGGGGTGCCGAGCACCCAGTCGTGCATGTGACCGATGGTCGCGCTGGCGGCGCTGGCCGCCGAGCTAGCGCCGCGGGCCTCGATGATCGCGGCACCACGCTTCTGCACCGTCGGCAGGAAGCTGGACTCGACCCATGCCTGGTCGTCGATGACCTCGGCGGCGTTGCGGCCGTTGATGGTCGCGTTGAAGATGTCCGGGTACTGGGTCGCGGAATGGTTGCCCCAGATGGTCACGTGCTGGACGTCGTTCACGCTCACCTGGGCCTTGGCGGCGAGCTGCGCCTTAGCCCGGTTGTGGTCGAGACGGGTCAACGCGTTGAACCGCTCGCGGGGGATGTCCGGGGCGTTGCTCAGGGTGGTGAGGGCGTTGGTGTTGGCCGGGTTGCCGGTGATCAGCACCTTCACGTCGTCGGCGGCGTGGGCGTTCAGCGCCTGGCCCTGCGGCTTGAAGATCGCGCCGTTGGCCTCGAGCAGGTCTCCGCGCTCCATCCCCTTGGTGCGCGGTCGAGCGCCGACCAGCAGGGCGATGTTCGCACCGTCGAAGACCACGTTGGGGTCGTCGCCGATGACCACGGACTCCAGCAGCGGGTAGGCGCAGTCGTCGAGCTCCATCACCACGCCCTCGAGGGCCTTCAGCGCCGGAGTGATCTCCAGCAGGCGCAGCTGCACGGGCTGGTCGGGACCGAGCAACTCGCCGCTCGCGATCCGGAACAGCAGGCTGTAGCAGATCTGCCCGGCGGCGCCGGTGACGGCGACCTTGACTGGAGTGCTGGCCACAGATGTTCTCCTCGATCCGGCGGCGTACGGGTGGTCGTGCGTGCGGTTGCCTCGTGCCCGGCTGACGTTAGCGCACCGCACCGAGGCCTGGGTCGGGCCGTTGGTAGGTTCGCCTTCGTGCCGATGCCTGTGTACTTCGACTGCGACACGGGAGTCGACGACTCCTTGGCCCTGGGCTACCTGGTGGCGTCCCCGGAGATCGAGCTGGTGGGGATCGGGTCGGTCAGCGGCAACATCGACGCCGCCCGCGCCGCGCGCAACACGCTCGACGTGCTCGCCCTCGCCGGCGTGACGGGGGTCCCGGTCGCCGTGGGGGCGCACGACCCGCTGCGGGGTCGCTACGCCGGCGGAGCCCCCCTGGTCCACGGCCGCAACGGGATCGGCGACGTCGAGCTGCCCGCGAGCCCCGAGCAGCCGATCGAGGGCAGCGCTGCGGAGCTCCTGGTCCGCCTCGCCCACGAGCACCCGGGCAGGTTGCGGGTGCTGGCCGTCGGGCCGTTCACCAACCTGGCCCTGGCGCTGCAGTTAGAGCCGCGGCTGCCCGAGTTGGTGGCCGACGTGGTCGTGATGGGCGGGGCTGCCCTGGTTCCGGGCAACCTCAGCGCGGTCGCGGAGGCCAACATCGCCAACGACCCCGAGGCGGCCCGGGTCGTGCTGGACGCACCCTGGCCCGTCACCCTCGTCCCGCTGGACGTGACGATGGTCAATCTGCTCGAGGAGTCCGACCGCCGAGCGCTGCTGGCCGCTGCACACCCGTTGCCGCAAGCGCTGGGGGCGATCCTCGACCTCTACTTCGACTTCTACCGTCCGATCCTGGGCCGGCGATGCTCGGCGTTGCACGACCCGCTCGCCGCCGCGATCCTCACCGGGGGCGTCAACGCCACCCTTGCCCCCGTCGTGCGGGCCACGGTCGACGACTCCGACGGGCCCGGCCGCGGGCAGACCATCTGCGACCTGCGCGGCATGTACGCCGGCTACCCCGAACAGCGCGGTGCCCACTGCTCGGTGGTGCTGGACATCGACGTGCCGCTGGCTCCGCACCTGATGGGGCGGCTGGTGCCTACGGGCGGGAAAAGCTGACCAGCCCGACCCGGGTGCCGTCGCCGAGCAGCTCGGCCGCCGGCTGGACCCCGCGGCGCACGTAGTCGGCACGCTCGGCCACCCGCTGCGAGGCCCGGTTGCCCTCGGCGCAGCGGACCAGGATCGAGGTGACCAGGCCCGACTCCCGCGCCCACGCGGAGACGAGCCGGAGCCCCGCCGTGGCCACCCCGGAGCCCCGGGCGTCCGGGTGCACCCAATACCCGACCTCGGCCCTCAAGGAGTGGGCGTCCACCATGGTCAGGGTGAGTGAACCCAGGCAGCGGTCGTCCGCCGGATCGGCCAGGCACCAGGTCAGGCCATGGCGACGCAGCGCCTGCTCGGCGGCGTCGGCGAGGTGGGCGTGGGCGTCCGCGGCGGCGTACGGCTCGGGCAGCCCGGCAAGCCAGTGCCGCAGGTCCGGATCTCGGTACGCGTCGACGACCCGGCCCACGTCGTCGGCGCGGAACGGCCGGGCCGTCACCCGCGCCCCAGCGCCACCGCCCTCCGCGTCGAAGCCGGCCAACGTGGGCGGTGTCCAGCCGCGCTCGACCGGGGTACGGCGGTCGGCAGCGATGATCGAGGCCGTCCAGACGTCCCGGAGCTCGGCACCGTGCACGGCAGCCCGCCGTCGAAGCCCCTCCCAGCGGAACCCCGCGGACTCGGCGACGCGCCACGAGCCCACGTGGCCGGCGAAGGCCTCCCAGCGCAGGACATCGAGCCGTTGGACCTCGAACCCGAACGCCACCACCAGGCGCGCGGCGGCGCTCATCGTGCCGGCACCCCGGGCATCGGGATGCAGCACGTAGCTCAGGTCGCCTCGGCGCTCGTCCAGCAGGGCCAGGGTGATGGTGCCGTCGTACCGCGGGGGACCCGCCGGGTTCGGACCGCTCACCGCCCAGGTCCGGATCCGGCCGTCCCGCCACCCCAGGCGGGACGCGGCGAGGAAGTCGCGGGCGTCCCGGAGGCGGTACCCGCCGGCCGGGCTCGAGACGTTCGTCCAGGCCAGCGTCTGCGCGTCGCGGCTCTGCTCGACCACCCGGGCCAGGTCGGCCTCGTCGTGCGCGCGCAGCACGACCCCGCGCTCCGGGTCGACCAGCGTCGGCACCGCGACCAGGTGCGCTACCGGCCCCAGCAACCGGACGGGCGGCTCCTTGGGAGTGGCCATGGGCCCATCCAAGCGTGGTGAGGCCGTCGCAGGAAGCCGGAGACCCCGGTTCGCTCGGTAGGCTGGGCACCGTGACCGAACGGACCCCGCGGAGTGAGTCCGTCTCGTGAGTGGCGTGCTACCGGACATTTTGTTGATCTTGCTGTTCATCGTGCTCAGCGGGTTCTTCGTCGCCGCGGAGATGGCGTTGGTCTCGCTGCGCGACAGCCAGGTCAAGGCCATGGCCCAGCGCGGCGGCCGGGGTGCGGTGGTGCAACGGGTGATCGCCAACCCGAACCGCTTCCTGTCCGCGGTCCAGCTCGGGGTGACCCTCACGGGATTCCTCTCGGCCGCGTTCGGTGGGGCGACGCTGGCCAACGACCTGTCCCCGGTGCTGCGGAGTTGGGGGCTCTCGAGCGGGTTGGCCGACGCCGTGGCCCTGGTGGGGATCACGGCGCTGATCTCCTACGTCTCGATCGTGCTCGGTGAGCTGACCGCCAAACGCCTGGCTCTGCAGCGATCCGAGGGGTTCGCGCTCGCACTGGCGCCCTTGGTGGACGGGATCGCCCGGGTGGTACGACCGGTCATCTGGCTGCTTGGCGTGTCTACCAACGTGGTCGTCCGGATCCTCGGTGGTGATCCCGGCGCCGCCCGCGAGCAGGTCTCCGACGAGGAGATCCGGGCCATGGTCAGCGGGTCGCAGACCCTGGGAGCCGAGGAGCGACAGATCGTCGACGACGTCTTCGACGCGGGCTCACGTGGGCTCCGCGAGGTGATGGTGCCGCGGACCGAAGTCGACTTCCTGCCCGGTGACCTGCCGACGTTCCGGGCGGTCCGCGACCTCCGCAGCGCGCCGCACTCCCGCTACCCGGTGACCGGCGACTCCGCCGACGACATCATCGGGTTCGTGCACGTCCGGGACCTGTTCGATCCCGAGATGAGCACCCGGAGCACGCCGGTCTCCGAGCTGGCGCGGCCGGTGCTCTCGCTGCCCGACACCGTACGGGTGCTGCGAGCCCTCACCGACATGCGGCGGGCGTCGGCACACCTCGCGATCGTGCTCGACGAGTACGGCGGCACCGCTGGCATCGTGACCATGGAGGATCTGGTCGAGGAGCTGATCGGCGACATCACCGACGAGTACGACGTGGTGGCCGTGGAGCCGGTCCATGCCGTCGGAGAACGCGTCCTGGACGGGCTCTGCACGATCGACGGGTTCGCCGAACTCACCGGCTACGAGCTGCCCGAAGGCCCCTACGACACGGTGGCGGGTTTCGTCGTGGCCCGGCTCGGCCACATCCCGGCGATCGGCGACACGGTGCTCGCCGAGGGCGTCCGGGTCGACCGGTCGGAGGAGACCGAGCCGCTGGAGCTGCGGGTCACCGAGCTCGACGGCCGTCGCGCGGCCCAGATCCTGGTGCGGCGGGCCGAGTCGGCCGAGCGGCCCGATCCAGCTGGCGGTACCGCCGATCCGGGGAGCGACCCGAGGGCCCTCGAGGCGGCAGCCACCGTCGGCGGTACCGACCAGGCTGCCCACGAGCGGGCCAGCAGCCGGTAACGACTGGGGCTGCGCGCGGGCCCGTGAAAAGATGCCGCACGTGCCGAAGCCTCGCGTCCTGTCGTTCATGCAACCCACGGCCGACTCCTTGCACCTGGGGAACTACCTGGGTGCGCTGCGGCAGTGGGTGGCGCTGCAGCACGACTACGACACGTTCTACGGGGTGGCGGACCTCCACGGGTTGACCGTCGAGGTGGAGCCCGCGGTGCTGCGCGAGCGGACCCTGCGCAGCGCCGCCCAGATGATCGCGGGCGGCGTCGATCCGGAGCGGTCGACCCTTTTCGTCCAGTCCCACGTGCCCGAGCACACCCAGCTGACGTGGATCCTGGCCTGCCAGACCGGGTTCGGGCAGGCGAACCGGATGACCCAGTTCAAGGACAAGTCGGCTAAGTCAGGGACCGACAGTGCTTCGGTCGGGCTCTTCCTCTACCCCGTGCTGATGGCGGCGGACATCCTGGTCTATCAGGCCGAGCGGGTTCCGGTGGGAGAGGACCAGCGTCAGCACCTGGAGCTGACCCGCGACCTGGCTGGCCGGTTCAACCACCGTTTCGGGGCGACCTTTGTGGTTCCGGAGCCGCACATCCTGCCGGCCGTCGGCAAGATCCAGGATCTGCAGGACCCGACCAAGAAGATGAGCAAGACCTCCTCGGCCCCGACCGGCATCGTCGAGTTGCTCGACGAACCGAAGGCCAACGTCAAGAAGATCAAGTCCGCGGTCACCGACTCGGGCACCGAGATCGCCTTCGATGAGCAGACCAAACCCGGGGTGGCCAACCTGCTGTCCATCCTCAGCGCCTTGACCGAGACTCCGGTGCCGGAGCTGGTCGAGCAGTTCGCAGGTTCGGGGTACGGCCACCTCAAGGTCGCCGCAGCGGACGCCGTGTCGGCCCTCGCCGCGCCGTACCGCGAACGGACCCTGGAGCTGCTCGGCGAGAAGTCCGAGCTGGAGGCCGTCCTGCGCGACGGTGCCGAGAAGGCGCGCGAGGTGGCCAGCCGTACCCTCGCCGACGTCTACGCAAAGGTCGGCCTGCTGCCCTGAGGCGCCCGCGGGAAACCACGTTAACCTGGTTGTTCTCCACTCTGCACGGTAAATCTGCCGTGCACAGCACCAGGAAACCACGTTAACTTGGTTTCCCTCAGCCGAGCTGCTGGTCGACGTAGCACCAGCGCCAGTTCTCGCCGAGTTCGAAGCTGCGCATCACGGGATGCAGCCTGGCCTCGAAATGGCGCTTGGCGTGGCGGCCGACCGAGGAGTCGCAGCAGCCGACGTTGCCGCAGGTCAGACAGATCCGCAGGTGGACCGGTCGGGTGCCTTCGCGCTCGCAGTCCAGGCAGGTGCCGGGACCGTCGACCGCGATCTCGTGCGGCGCGTCGTCGAGGTGGTCGCACGTGCGACGGATGCCCGCCGGCACCTCGAGGTTGTCCTCTCGTGCCTGCTCCCACCGGCTGTCGATGGCGGTGAGCATCGACTCCTCCACGTCGAAGGAGGTGAGCACCGCCTCAAGCACGTCGCTGTCGACCGTGCCGTTCCGGCGGATGTGCAGCACCTCGTCACGCTCAGCCTGGAGAGTGGCGAGCCGGAGCCGGCGGTACTCCTCGGATGGGGTCTCAACCTCGTTACTGGCGCCGAGACGCTCCCAGATGCCGTTGGGACGAGAGGCGATCCGATCCCGGAGCCGCTCGAGGGTCTCGGCGGAGTCGGTGGGACGGCGTACGTCCTCGAGGCGGGTGAGAGCGGCCCGGCCGGCAGCTTCGAGCACGGTGGCCATCGCGAGCGCGTCCTGCCGGGCGTTCGGTCCCCGCAGGCCCACCCGCCGCGCCAGCCACGGCAGCGAGGTGCCCTGCAGCAGCAGGGTGCCGGCCGTGACCCCGAGCGCGCAGAAGATCAACGAGGCGCGTTCTGGCGTGTCGAGAGGAAGCAGGAAGGCGATGGCGAGGGTCACCACGCCACGCATCCCGGCCCAGCCGAGCACCAGGCTGGCCCCCCACGGCGTCCGCAGCACGTCATCACCCCGGCGCTTGAACAACACGAAGCGCTGCCCGGCGAGCCAGCTCAGCCGAACGACAACCACCGTGCCGAGGACGGCCAGGGTCAGCAGCAGGGTGCGGCCGAAGCCCAACGGCGACCTCGCGGCGTCGGTGACGATGTTCTTGGTCTGCAGTCCGATCAGCAAGAAGACGGCGTTCTCCAGCAGGAAGGAGATCGTCCGCCAGTTGATTCGCTCGTTGAGCCGGGACTGCGCCGTCTGCACGATCGGCGCGTAGTGGCCGAGGATCAGTGCGGCGATGACCACGGCGATCACCCCCGACCCGTGGGCCCCCCCGATGTGCACGAACTCCTCGGCCGGCAGGTAGGCGGCGAACGGCACGATCAGCGAGATCGCCGTGTCGAGGATCGGGTCACTGATCCGGCGGCGGACGACCACCACCACCCCGGCGATCGCGGCCCCGACCAGCGCGCCGCCGAGCAGGGCCACAAGGAACGCGGTTGCGACGTCGCCGACCCCGACCGTGGCGCTGAGCGCGAGCAGGCCGACGCGCAGGCAGGTGATGGCGGTGGCGTCGTTGAGCAGTGACTCACCCTCGAGAATGGTCACCATCCGGCGGGGCAGCCCGACCCGACGGGCGATGCTGGTCGCGGCCACCGCGTCCGGGGGCGCCACGACCGCCCCGAGGGCGAAGGCGGCCGCGAACGGGACGCTCGGCGGTAGCAGCAGCCATCCGACCAGGCCGACGGCCAGCGCGGTGATCACGACCAGGGCAATCGAGAGCGAGCTGATCGCGCGGATGTTGGTCCGGAAGTCGATCACCGAGGTCCGGATGGCCGCCGCGTAGAGCAGCGGCGGGAGAAGGCCCAGCAGCACGATGTCGGAGGTCAGCCTGATGTCGTGGATCTGCGGGACGAACGCGATCGCGATCCCGACCAACAGCAGCACCAGGGGTGGGGAGAGACGGAACCGGCTGGCCGCAGCGCTGACCACGACCACGACCACGGCGATGCCCACGATGGTGATGGCGACGTTCACGGGGCCATCGTCGCAGGGCAGGCGGCCTGCGCAGACGTCCGGCACAGGCGTCCGGCGCCGGGATGACAGGATCGCCCCGATGACGCCCTCAACGGACCCCGCCGAGCAGGACGGGAGCGACGTGGACGGGTCGCGGCTGCTCTCGACCGACGAGGTGGGCGACCTGCTGGCGGCGGCCGTCCAGCGTGCGGGCGGGACGCTGGTCTCGTGGCGGATCGACCAGATCGACACCACCCCGCGGCACGCGACGACCGCGACCTACACCGCGATGGTCGACTGGCCCTCCGGTCGCCGAGCCGAGATGCTCGGGGCGAGCGCGCGGTCGGGCGGTCGCTCCGCGGGCGACGAGCGGGCGGTGATCTTCGCCGACGGCGAGCGTGAGGTCGCCGTCTGGCTGCATCCCCACGATCCCGAGCTCCCGGGGCTGCCCCGGGCCACTCAGGCGGCACCGTTCGCGGCTCTGCTGACCGAGCACCGGGTGCTGACGGGGCGGTGGGACCGACCGGTCCGCCCCGACCAGGTCCAGCTCGAGATGATCGGCTACCGACCGCGCCGGCGGGCGGTGCTGCGAGCCACGGTCCAGCTCGGCGCCGGGGTCTGGGTGGGCTACGTCAAGGTGCTGCGCCCGGCGTTGTTCGCCGACGTGCTCCGTCGGCACGACCTGCTGCTGGCCGCCGGGCTCCCCGCGCCGCCGGTCGTCGCGGCCACCTCGGACTCGTTGCTGGTGCTGGCGCAGCTGCCGGGTACGCCCCTGGCGCACGCGATCTTCGATCCCGAGCCACCCGTGCGCGCCGAGCAGCTCGTCGCCCTGCTGGACGCGATGCCCGCCCCGATCGCCGAGCTCGCCCGCCGCCGTCCCTGGTCGGCGGCGCTCGACCAGTACGCCGCGATGATCCTGGCCGCGCTGCCCGAGCTGGAGCCGCAGCTGTCCTGGCTGACCGGTCAGATCCAGACCGGGCTCGCCGGGTCGGCGCCGGGCGACGAGCCCACCCACGGCGACTTTCACGAAGGTCAGCTCTTCGTAGATCACGGCGGCATCTCGGGTGTCCTCGACGTCGACACGGCGGGCCCTGGCCGTCGCGCCGACGACCTGGCCTGCCTGCTGGCGCACCTGTCGACGGTGCAGCGGATGGACAAGGTCCAGGCGGCTCGGGTCCAGCGGCTGATCCGTACCTGGGCGCCGGTCTTCGAGACGCGGGTCGACCCGACCGAGCTCCGGTTGCGTACGGCCGCGGTGATCGTCTCGCTGGCCACCGGCCCCTACCGCGCCCAGGAACCCGACTGGCGGACCGAGACCACCGCCATGGTGAGGCGGGCCGAGGCGCTGGTCCGGGCCCTGCCGTGAGCGGCTGACCCGATCGAGGTCGGCCGGCCGATCACCGGCCCCCCGTGCCAAAGTGGCCACCAGGGCCCCGAGGCAAGGAGGAGCGATGAACGACGGCACGACGGAGTCCGGCACCCCGTTCCGGGCCTGCTACGACGCGGCCGACCTCGCGGGCTTCGACCCCGAGACGGCGCTCGGTGAACCGGGGAGCTACCCCTACACCCGGGGCGTCTACCCCTTGATGTACACCGAGCGGCCCTGGACGATGCGCCAGTACGCCGGGTTCGGCACCGCTCGGGAGTCCAACGCCCGGTACCGCGAGCTGATCAGCCACGGCACCACCGGGTTGTCGGTCGCCTTCGACCTGCCCACCCAGATGGGCTACGACTCCGACTCCCCGATCGCGGCCGGCGAGGTCGGCAAGGTCGGGGTGGCCATCGACTCGATCGACGACATGCGGCTGCTCTTCGCCGACATCGACCTCGGTCAGGTCTCCACCTCGATGACGATCAACGCCCCTGCGGCCGTGTGGCTGCTGATCTACGAGCTCGTCGCCGAGGAGCAGGGCGTCGAGGCGGCCCGGCTCACCGGCACCGTGCAGAACGACGTGCTCAAGGAGTACATCGCTCGCGGCACCTACATCTTCCCGCCGGCGCCGTCGCTACGGCTGGTCAGCGGCACCTTCGGCTACTGCGCCGGTCGGCTGCCGGGGTTCGACACAATCTCGGTCTCCGGGTACCACATGGCCGAGGCGGGGGCGACGCCCGCCCAGGAGGTCGCGTTCACCCTGGCCGACGGCATCGCCTACGTCGAGGCGGCGCTGGCGGCCGGCCTCGCCGTCGACGACATCGCCCCCCGACTCTCGTTCTTCTTCGTCGCCCGGACCACCCTGCTCGAGGAGGTCGCGAAGTTCCGGGCCGCCCGGCGGATCTGGGCCCACGTCATGCGCGAGCGGTTCGGGGCGCAGCACCCCAAATCGCTGACCCTGCGCTTTCACACCCAGACCGCCGGTGTGCAGCTGACCGCACAGCAACCCGAGATCAACCTGGTGCGGGTGGCCCTGCAGGCGCTCGGGGCCGTGCTCGGCGGCACGCAGTCGCTCCATACCAACTCCTACGACGAGGCGATCGGGCTGCCCACCCCCAAGGCCGCCCGGCTCGCGCTGCGGACCCAGCAGGTGCTCGCCTACGAGACCGACGTGACCAAGACCGTCGACCCCTTCGCGGGCTCGTACGTCGTCGAGTCGCTCACCGACGACCTCGAGGCTGCCGCCGTCGCGCTGATGACCGCGATCGACGAGCGCGGTGGGGCTGTCGCCGCGATCGAGGACGGCTTTCAGAAGGGGGAGATCGAGACTGCGGCCTACGTGGTGGCCCAGCAGATCGACGCTGGGGACCGGGTCGTGGTCGGGGTGAACCGCTACGCGCTCGAGCAGGAGGAGCCGTACGAGCCGCTACGGGTCGACCCCGCGATCGAGGCCGAGCAGGCGGTCCGGTTGGCCACCCTACGGACCGAACGCGACGCCGACGTCCACACGGCGGCGCTGGCGGCGCTGCGGGCCGCCGCGGCGGGGACCGACAACGTGCTCGTCCCGCTGCGGGCGGCCCTCGCTGCGCGCGCCACCGTGGGCGAGGTCTGCGACACCCTGCGCGGGGTCTGGGGGACCTACCAGCCGCCGTCCGCGTTCTGAAGCCCGATTAACCGTTAACTGGTCGCGGCCGTTCAGCCGCCTCGTCCCGGCGCGAGATCACGGTGCTGCGAGGATGGTCCGATGCCGTTCGTGGTCCCCGAAACCGCTCACGCCGCGATCCTGTCCGAGGTGAAGCGGCTCGACGCTGCCCTGGTCGCGTTCCGGCGCGACGTCCACGCGCATCCTGAGATCGCGAACACCGAACACCGCACGACCGAGCGGATCTGCACCACGTTGGCCGAAGTCGGGCTGGAATCAACCGTGCTGCCCGTCGGTACGGGAGCGCTCGTCGACATCGCCGCCTCCGACGGCGTCGAACCGACCGGGGGGCGGATGGGCTTTCGCGCCGACATCGATGCGCTGCCGATCCTGGAGCAGAGCGGGGCGGCGTTCGCCTCGGTGACCACCGGTCTCAGTCATGCCTGCGGGCACGACGTACACACCACCGTGGTGGTGGGTCTGGGTCTGCTGCTGGTCGCACTCCGGGACCAAGGTCTGCTGACCCGCGACGTGCGGCTGATCTTCCAGCCGGCCGAGGAGTCGAGCCCGGGCGGCGCGGTGGACGCCATCGACGGCGGAGCCCTCAAGGACCTCGCCGAGGTCTACGCCCTGCACTGCGACCCGCGGGTGGACGCCGGCCAGCTGGGACTGCGCGTCGGACCGATCACCTCCGCGGTCGACCGGGTCCACGTGACCCTGCACGGTCCCGGTGGACACACCTCCCGGCCGCATCTGACCGCCGACCTGGTCGGCGCGCTCGGCGCCGTCGCGACCACCACACCGCTGCTGCTCAGCCGGCGCGTCGACCCGCGTTACGGGGTGTCGCTGGTCTGGGGCCGGATGGTGGCCGGGACCGCCGGCAACGCGATCCCCAGCAGCGGCGACATCGAGGGCACCCTGCGCGCGCTGACCGTCCCGGGGTGGCAGCAGGCCGAGGCCCTGCTGCCCGACATCATCCGGCAGATCGTGGCCCCCTACGGCGTCCGGGTCGACGTGAGCGTCACCGAGGGGGTCCCGCCGACGGTCAACCACCCCGGGGGAGTGGCCCGGTTCGAGGCGTCCGCAGAGGCGCTCGTCGGGCCGACCGCGGTGGTGTCGACCGAGCAGTCGATGGGTGGGGAGGACTTCGCCTGGATGCTGCAGCAGGTCCCCGGTGCCCTGGCCCGGCTCGGCGTCCGCCGTCCGGGTCAGACCACGGCCCCAGACATTCACACGCCCCACTTCACGGTAGACGAGCGAGCGATCGGCATCGGCCTGCGGCTACTGGCCGGGGTGGCCCTGCTCCAGGCCGACCCCGAGGCCGAGACACCCTATGGCGCCGGTGTCCTCGGCCGGTGACGGCGCTGACGCACCCCGTGCGTGGGCTGACGCACCTCCTGCGTGGGCTGACGCACCCCTCCGGTAGTCACGCACTGGTAGCGACAGGTGCGCGAGTACGGCAAGGGTGCGTCGAGGCGGCCAAAGACGTACTTTGGGCGATCCCGCGGGATTCGACGACCGACTCCCTTCAACGTCGCACACCTTCGTCGACTCCGCAGCAACTATTTCCTGTGCGACGTCGGTCCACGGTGTGCGAGGAGGCGGGGAGGGGCGCGGGAGATTAGCCACGCCGTGGTCACGAACGCGTCACTGATGTCGGGGCAGATCGTCGTGGACGCGACGTTTTGTCGTCGGCCTGGTTAGAGTGCGTGCGTCACCGACACCGGCCCCCCCTGGGGGCACCGGGCGCACCGATCAGCCTGCGGTGTCGTACCGGGCCACCGGCCCCACCACCTGATGCCGAGGAGGCTCCGTACGTGAAGCACCTGAAGAAGCCCCTGCTGAGTGTTCCCGCCCTGATCGCCGCCACCGGCCTGGCGCTGGCGGGTTGCGCGCAGCCGCCGGGGACGACCGAGTCCGGCTCGTCGACCTCGGGCGCGCCCAGCGGGTCGACCAGCGCCAGCGCCGGAGCCTCGGACTACAAGGCCTGCATGGTCTCCGACTCGGGTGGATTCGACGACAAGTCGTTCAACCAGACTTCCTACAAGGGCCTGACCGACGCCAAGACGAGCCTGGGTATCGAGATCGGTTCGGTGGAGTCGCAGACGACCTCCGACTTCGCTAAGAACATCGCCTCGATGGTCGACGCGAAGTGCAACATGATCGTCACCGTCGGCTTCCTGCTCGGTGACGCCACCCTCGCCGCGGCCAAGGCCAACCCAGACATCGACTTCGCGATCGTGGACAACAACGACCCCAAGTACGCCACGGTGAAGAACCTCAAGCCGCTGGTGTTCAACACCGCGCAGTCCAGCTTCATGGCCGGCTACCTCGCGGCCGGGATGAGCCAGACCAAGAAGGTGGCGACCTTCGGTGGCGCCAAGATCCCCACCGTGACGATCTTCATGGACGGCTTCTCCCAGGGCGTGGAGTACTACAACAGCAAGAAGAGCGCGAGCGTGCGGATGCTCGGTTGGGACGCCACCAAGCAGGACGGCCAGTTCGTGCCCGGGGACAACCCGTTCGAGAACGTCCAGGGCGGCAAGCAGACCGCCACCAACCTGATCAGCCAGGGTGCCGACGTCATCTTCCCGGTGGCCGGTCCGGCCGGCACCGGCGCCCTGCAGTCGGCGAAGGCCAGCGGCGGCAAGGTCAACGCGATCTGGGTCGACACCGACGGCTGCGTCAGCGCCTCGGAGTACTGCGCCAACATCATCTCCAGCGTCTACAAGGGCATGGACGTCGCGGTGACCGACGCGATCAAGGCGGCACAGGACAAGTCGTTCACCAACGAGCCGTTCGTCGGGACCCTCACCAACAACGGCACCGGGTTGTCGCCCTACCACCAGTTCGACTCCAAGGTGCCCGCCGACCTGAAGACCGAGATCGACACGATCAAGTCCGACATCGAGTCGGGCGCGATCAAGATCGAGTCGAAGTCGCAGCCCATCACCTGATTTGTGGTCTCGACCGAGCACGACCCCACTCCGCAGCCGGAGCCCGCCGAACCCGGATCGGCGGGCCTGCGGCTGCGGGGGATCACCAAGCGATTCGGCTCGCTGGTGGCCAACGACGCCATCGACCTGCACATCACTCCCGGCCAGATCCACTGCCTGCTAGGGGAGAACGGCGCCGGCAAGTCCACCCTGATGAACGTGCTCTACGGTCTGCTGCAGCCCGATGAAGGCAGCATCGAGGTGGACGGCCGGGTCGTCACCTTCGCCAACCCCCGGCAGGCGATGGCCTCGGGGATCGGCATGGTGCACCAGCACTTCATGCTGGTCAAGGTCTTCTCCGTGGCGGAGAACCTCATCCTGGGCAACGAGAAGAGCCGGGCCGGTGTGCTCGACATGCGCCGGGCCCAGCAGACCGTGCAGGAGCTGTCGGACCGCTACTCGCTGCGGGTCGACCCGGCGGCGATGGTGGGCGACCTGCCGGTCGGCGTGCAGCAACGGGTCGAGATCCTCAAGGCGCTGGCCAACGACGCGACCTACCTGATCTTCGACGAGCCGACGGCCGTCCTGACTCCGCAGGAGATCGACGAGCTGATGACGGTGATGCGCTCACTGCGTGACGAGGGCAAGGCGATCGTCTTCATCACGCACAAACTGCGTGAGGTGATGGCGATCGCCGACACGATCACGGTGGTCCGTCGTGGACGCGTGGTCGGTTCGGCGGCCCCGGACGTGAGCGAGGGGGAGCTGGCCGAGCTGATGGTCGGCCGCGCAGTCAGCCTCCGGGTCGACAAGGGGGCGGCGCTCGACGGACCGACCCGGTTGGAGATCAGCCACCTGACCGTCGCCAGCCCCAACGGCGCGGTAGTCGTCGACGCCCTCGACCTGCAGGTCGCCGGCGGCGAGATCGTCTGCGTCGCGGGGGTGCAGGGCAACGGGCAGACCGAGCTCGCCCAGGCGTTGCTCGGCGTCATCGCCATCTCCACCGGGACGATCACTCTCGACGGCAGGCTGCTCAACCGGTTGACCCCGCGGGAGCGGATCGCGGCGGGACTCGGCTTCGTGCCCGAGGACCGGCAGCACGACGGCTTCGTCGGCACCTTCTCGGTCGCGGAGAACCTGGTGCTCAACCACGTGAACGAGGTGCCGTACGCCCGCGGGGGCCGGCTCTCGATCGCGGCGATCCGGGACAACGCGACCGAGCTCGTAGCCGAGTTCGACATCCGTACGCAGTCCGTCGACACCCCGACCGGCTCGCTGTCGGGCGGCAACCAGCAGAAGGTCGTGCTGGCCCGGGAGATGTCGAGGCCGCTGTCGCTGCTGGTGGCGAGCCAGCCGACCCGTGGCGTGGACGTCGGCGCGATCGAGTTCCTGCACAAGCGGCTGGTGACCGAGCGCGACAAGGGCACCGCGGTGCTGATCATCTCGACCGAGCTCGACGAGGTCAGTGCGCTCGCCGACCGAATCGCGGTGATGTATCGCGGCCGGATCACCGGCATCGTGCCCGCGCACACTTCCCGGGAGGTGCTGGGGCTGATGATGGCCGGGGTTCCCACCGACGAGGCGACGGCCGCCGTCAGCCAGACCGCGGCGCCCGACAAGGGAGTGGTGAGGTGAGCACGCCGACCGGGCCCGAGCGCGCCCCGCGCCGTCAGCTGCCGTGGACCGATCTGGCCACGACGGCGGTCGCCTTCGTGCTGGCGTTCCTGGTCGGGGCGATCTTGATGGTCGTCTCCGACACCGGGGTCCGCTCGACGTTCTCCTACCTGTTCGCTCGTCCGGGGGACGCCCTCGGCGCCTCCTGGGACAAAGTGTCCTCGGCCTACGGCGCGCTGATCAAGGGCGCGCTCGGCGGCTACGGGCCGATCACCGAGTCGACCGCCCAGGCCGCCCCGCTGATCTGCGCCGGGCTCGGTGTCGGACTCGCGTTCCGGGCGGGTCTGTTCAACATCGGCGCGCAGGGGCAGGCGATCTGGGGGTCGATCCTGGCCGCGTACGTCGGCTTCGCCCTGCACCTGCCGCCGGTGATCCACCTGCTCGTGGCGATCTCGGCCGGCGTGCTAGGTGGGGCGATCTGGGGCGGCATCGTCGGCTGGCTCAAGGCGCGTACCGGGGCCCACGAGGTGATCGTGACGATCATGATGAACTACATCGCCTCGGGTCTGCTCGCCTATCTGCTCACCACCACGGCGTTCCAGCGACCGGGGCGGACCGACCCGATCAGCCCGGTGGTGGACTGGAACGCCACCATGCCCCGGCTGGCGGGCGGACAGCTCCACCTCGGCTTCCTGATCGCGCTGGTGGCGGCGCTCGTCGTCTGGTGGATCCTCGAACGGTCGACGGTCGGCTTCGCCATCCGCGCTGTCGGTGCCAACCCCAGCGCGGCCGAGACCGCCGGTATGAGCGTCGGTCGGACCACGATCATCGTGATGACCCTGGCGGGGGCGCTGGCCGGGTTGGCCGGGGTCCAGGCTGCGCTCGCCCCGAGCGTGCTCGGCACGCCGGTGCCGCTGTCCGCCGGTCTGGTGGGTTCGGTCGGCTTCGACGCGATCACCGTCGCGCTGCTCGGTCGCTCCCGCCCCCTGGGCACGGTGCTGGCGGGGTTGCTCTTCGGCGCCCTGCACGCGGGCGGCCAGGCCATGCAGAGCGTGGCCCAGACCCCGCTGACGCTGACCACCGTGCTGCAGGCCCTGATCGTGCTCTTCGTGGCCGCGCCTGCGCTGGTGACGACCGTCCTACCGATGATCAAGACCCGGCGGGTTCGACCGCTCGGCCCGCCCGCGACGGGAGCCCTGACGTGAGCACCACGGTGACATCCCGCTCCACCGACGGCGCCCCCGAGACGCCGACCTATCTCGAGTCGGCGGAGGAGCGACGGCAACGGTTGAGCGTCGGTGCGCTCGTCGTCGTCGTCGGCATCGTGCTGTTGGTCCTGCTCGCCTCGACCACGGGGTCGGCGCGGTTTGCGTTGTCCAACGCCTTCGACGACGTACAGCTGCCGGTGATCACCGTGCCCGGGCTGCCGGTGGTGATCGTCTGCGCGGTGCTCTGCCTGGCTGCCGGAGCCGGATTCCTCTCGGGACGGCTGGCCGGTCGACTGCCGGCCGTGGCCGGCACGGTAGCCGGGATCGGTTTCGTGGTGGGCTTCCTGACCTGGGCGGCGGCCGGTCGATCGCTCCCCTTCCCGGTGAGCAACCAGTTCGCCGGCACCCTCGCGTTGGCCACCCCGCTGGTCTTCGGTGCGCTCTGCGGTGTGCTGTGCGAGCGGGCGGGGGTGGTCAACGTCTCGATCGAGGGTCAGTTCCTGGCGGCCGCCTTCGCCGCCGCCGTGGTGGGCAGCGTCACCCAGTCGGTCGTCGCGGCGCTGGTCGCGGCGATGGTCGCCGGGGTGGCGATGGCGGCCCTGCTGGCTCTTTTCGCGATCACCTATCAGGTCAACCAGGTGGTGCTCGGGGTCGTGCTCAACCTGCTGGCCACGGGAGTCACCGGTTTCCTCTTCGACCAGCTCGTGCAGCCGGCGTCCAGCACCTACAACTCCGCGCCGATCCTGACCACCGTCGCGATCCCGGGCCTGTCGTCGATCCCGTTCTTCGGCCCGGTGTTCTTCGAGCAGACGATCCTGGCCTACCTTGCCGGCCTGTCCGTGCTGCTGGTCTGGTTCGTGATCTTCAAGACGAGCTGGGGGCTGCGGATCCGGGCCGTCGGCGAGCATCCCGAGGCCGCCGACACCGTCGGCATCAGCGTGGCCGGCGTCCGGTGGTCAGCCGTGCTGGCCGGCGGCGTCTTCGCCGGTCTCGGCGGAGCCTTCTTCACCGTGGCCTCCACCGGCGCGTTCTCCAAGGAGTTCACGGTGGGGAACGGCTTCATCGCGCTCGCGGCGCTGATCATGGGCCGCTGGCACCCGGGATGGTCGGCGGTGATGGCGTTGTTCTTCGGCTTCGTCACCCAGATGGCCAGTCAGCTGCAGACTCTGAGCACCCCGGTGCCCAGCCAGTTCCTGCTCCTGCTGCCCTACGTCGCCACGATCATCGCCGTGGCCGGGTTGGTGGGTCGGGTCCGGGCCCCGGCGGCCGACGGCGAACCATACGTCAAGGCCTGATCCTTCTGCCTCCCCGCTCACCGCTACCGCGCCGGCACGGCCTGGACGCCGCCTGGGTCCGGACTCCCGACCGGGACCCGGCCGCCGCTCCGCCGTGGGTCACGATGGGCACCTGGCTGGCCGACAAGCTGCCCGCACAGGTTGACGTCGCGGCGATGCTGAGCGCCGAGCGGTTCGTCGGGGCCGACGGCGCTCCGGTTCGTCCCGGCGACCCGTACACCCCGCACACGTTCGTCTGGTTCCACCGCGAGCTGCGGACCGAGCCGGAGGTGCCGGGGGAGCTCACCGTCCTGCACCGCGACGAGCGACTGGTCGTGGTCGACAAGCCACCCTTCCTGTCCACCATCCCCCGGGGCCGCCACGTCGCCCAGAGCGTGGTGGTACGGGTGCGTGAGGAGCTGGGGTTGCCCGACCTGGCACCCGCCCATCGGTTGGACCGGGTTACGGCCGGGGTCTTGCTGCTGACCACCGAGCGTCGGTGGCGTGGGCCCTACCAGTCGATGTTCGAGCACCGGACGGTGACCAAGACCTACCGGGCGCTGGCGCCGTACCGGGCCGAGCTGACCCTGCCGCTGACGGTTCGCAACCACCTGGTGAAGCGGCGCGGGACCCTGCAGGCCGAGGTGGTGCCCGACCTGCCGCCGAACGCCGAGACGTGGGTGGAGCTGGAGGCGGTGCACGGGCCGTGGGCGGCCTACCGGCTGCACCCCCGGACCGGCCGCACCCACCAGCTCCGGGTGCACCTTGCCGGGCTGGGCCTGCCGATGGTCGGCGACCCGCTCTACCCGGAGGTGCGAGACGTCGAGGTGGACGACTTCTCGCACCCGTTGCAGCTGGTGGCCCACGAGCTGGCGTTCGCCGACCCCGTCGACGGGCGACCCCGGCGGTTCGGCAGCCGGCGGCGACTCGTGCTGCCGGAATGAGGACCGCCGACCGATCGCCCCAGAATGGCCCGATGGCCTGCCCGGTACGCATCCTGTTCCACTCCCCCCGAATCCCGCAGAACACCGGGAGCGCGATCCGGCTGTGTGCGGCGACCGGGGGCGAGCTGCACCTGGCGGGTCCGTTGGGGTTCGAGCTGAGCGACACCCGGCTCAAGCGCGCCGGATTGGACTATCACGAGCTGGCCAGCTTCACCGTCCACGACGACCTGGAGACCGCCTTCGCCGCCCTGCTCCCGGCCCGGGTGTTCGCGTTCACCGCCCACGCGGCCCGCGGCTACACCGACGTCGACTACCGCGCCGGTGACGTGCTGCTCTTCGGCCCGGAGCCGACTGGCCTGGACCCGGCGGTCCTCGCCGACGACCGCGTCACCGATCGGCTGCGGATCCCGATGCTGGCGGGCCGGCGCTCGCTGAACCTGACCAACGCCGCCTCGATCGCGATCTACCACGCGTGGGCGCAGCTGGGTTTCTGCTGAGCGGCACGGCACGATTGACCCGTGAGCGAACTCGAGCAGGCCATCGACTGGGAGGTGCTGCGCGCTGCGGCGCGAGAGGTCGCCACCCACGCCTACGTCCCCTACTCGCACTTCCCGGTGGGGGCCGCGGCCCTGGTCGACGACGGCCGTACGGTGGTGGGCTGCAACGTGGAAAACGCCGCCTACGGCGTCACCCTGTGCGCTGAGTGCGGCCTGGTCTCGTCATTGCACGCCGGCGGTGGGGGACGGCTGGTCGCCTTCGCCTGCGTCGACGCGACGGGTGGCCCGCTGATGCCCTGCGGTCGGTGCCGGCAGCTGCTGTGGGAGAACGGCGGTCCCGAGCTGAGGATCGACAGTCCGGCGGGCATCGTGGCCATGGCGCAGGTGTTGCCGCAGGCATTCGGAGCCGAGCAGCTCGACGTGGTGGCCCGATACCGTACGCAGACATGAGCACCGATTCCCCCACGCTGGAGGAGCTGCGCGCCGCACCCAAGGTGTCGCTCCATGATCATCTCGACGGCGGGCTGCGGCCGCAGACCGTGCTGGAGATCGCGGACGAGGTGGGTCACGCACTGCCGGCCGACACCGCGGAGGGGCTGGGCCGCTGGTTCTTCACCGCAGCCAGCTCGGGCTCGCTGGAGCGCTACATCTCGACCTTCGAGCACACCATTGCGGTGATGCAGCGGCCCGAGCACCTGCAGCGGGTGGCCCGGGAGTTCGCGAGCGACCTGGCGGCCGACGGCGTCGTGTACGGGGAGACGCGTTGGGCACCCGAGCAGCACCTCAGCAAGGGGATGAGCCCCGCCGAGGCCGTCGAGGCCGTCCGCGACGGACTGCGCGAGGGGATGGAGAGTGCGCGCGCCGCCGGCTCGCCGGTCATGGTCCAGCAGCTTGTGACCTCGATGCGACACGCCAGTCCGTCGCGGGAGATCGCCAAGCTCGCCGTCCGCTACCGCCACGAGGGCGTGGCCGGCTTCGACATCGCCGGCGCCGAGGCGGGGTTCCCACCCTCGCGCTACCTCGACGCCTTCGATTACCTCAAGCGGCAGAACGCCTACTTCACCATCCACGCCGGGGAGGCGTTCGGGTTGCCGTCGATCTGGGAGGCGGTGCAGATCTGCGGCGCCAACCGGCTCGGCCACGGGGTTCGGATCGTCGACGACATCATGATCGGCGAGGACGGGTCGGTCGCCCTCGGCGACCTGGCTGCCTACGTGCGCAACCGGCGACTGCCGTTGGAGATGTGTCCGACGTCCAACGTGCAGACCGGGGCTGCGGCCTCGATCGCCGAGCACCCGATCGGGCTGCTGAAGGACCTGCGTTTCCGGGTGACCGTCAACTGCGACAACCAGCTGATGGGGGCGACCACGCTCTCGCGGGAGTTCGACGCGCTCTGTCGGTCCTTCGGCTACACGATGGACGACGTGCGGTGGTTCACGATCAACGCCGCCAAGAGCGCGTTCTGGCGTTTCGACGCCCGACTCGAGCTGATCGAGGACGTGATCAAGCCCGGCTTCGCCGCCCTCGGGTCGACCGGGTGAGTGCCGCCGAGGTCTGGGGCCTGGTCCAGATGCTGGTGGTCGTGCTGCTCGTGGCCAACATCGCGTTGGCGATCGTCACCTTGTTCCTCGAGCGGCGGGACCCGGCCTCGTTGTGGGCCTGGATCCTGGTGATGACCCTGCTGCCGGTGGTGGGATTCATCCTCTATGTGTTCATCGGCCGCCGGCTCACCCGCGCCAAGGTGTTCAAGCTGCTGTCGGGCACCCGGACCGACTTCGGGGAGATCGCGAACAACCAGCGCCGTGAGATCTCCAGCGGCCGGTTCGACTTCCAGAACGTTGCCGCCGCGGACTACGCCGGCGTCACCGAGCTGCTGATGGCCGACCGCGGGTCGCAGCTCACCCAGGACAACGACGTCGCAGTCTTCCACGACGGGAGGGAGAAGTTCGACGCGCTGTTGGCCGACATCCGGTCCGCCACCGACCACTGCCACGTGCTCTACTACATCTTCCGCGCCGACGAGCTGGGGATGTCGATCATCGACGCGATGGCCGAGCGGGCCGAGGCGGGTGTCGACGTCCGGCTGTGCTTCGACGCGATGGGCGGCAAGAGCGTCAAGAAGAGGCACCTGGCCCGGCTGCGGGCCGCCGGCGGCCAGATCTATCCCTTCTTCCCCAACAAGATCCCCTTGATCAACTTTCGGATCAACAACCGGACCCACCGCAAGATGGTGGTGATCGACGGCCGGGTCGGCTACGTCGGCGGCTTCAACGTGGGGAACGAGTACCTCGGTCTCGACAAGAAGTTCGGCTACTGGCGCGACACTCACCTCCGGGTCGAGGGAGGAGCCGTGGCCGCGATCCAGCGTCGGTTCCTGATGGACTGGAACGCCGCCGCGGACCAGGTCGACACGGTGGCCTGGGAGAGCCGGTTCTTCCCCACCGTCGTGGGTCGGCCCGGCGACACGGCTCTGCAGATCGTCTCGAGCGGGCCGGACTCGCAGTGGGAGCGGATCAAGTTCGGCTACCTCAAGATGATCAACTCCGCAAAGGAGTCGATCTGGATCCAGACGCCGTACTTCATGCCGGACGCGGCGGTGCTGGCGGCCCTGGAGATCGCGGCCCGCTCGGGCATCGACGTCCAGCTGATGATCCCCGACAAGCCCGACCACCTGCTGGTTTACCCAGCGACGCTGAGTTACGCCGATGAGCTCGCCTTCTGCGGGGCCCGCATCTACATCTACGGTGGCGGGTTCTTGCACGCGAAGACGATCTTGATCGACGGCCGGATCGGTTCGGTGGGCACGGCCAACTTCGACTACCGGAGCTTCGGCCTCAACTTCGAGGTGAACGCCTTCTTCTACGACGACGCGCTGGGGCGAGCGTTGCGAACGATCTTCGAGCACGACCTCCAGAGCTGCACCCTTTTCGATCACGACGTGGTCTACCGCCGACCAGTGCTCGGACACCTCAAAGAAGGGGTCAGCCGACTGGTGGCACCCCTGCTCTGATCAGCACCTGACACCCCGTCTCGTGCGCTCGAACACCGCTTAGTCCCTCGAACTCGGCAGATATCCGTTGTTCGAGGGCCGACGGGGTGTTCGAGCGTAAAAGTGTGGGTCAGGCAACCCCAGCGGCTCGGTCGAGAGGTCTCGGGCGAGCCACTAGAGTCGTCAGGTGAGTTCTCGTGTCCTGACCGCCGTGGCCTGGCCGTACGCCAACGGCCCCCGCCACATCGGTCACGTCTCCGGTTTCGGTGTGCCCTCCGACGTCTTCTCCAGGTTCATGCGGATGAGTGGCCACGACGTGCTGATGGTGTCGGGCACCGACGAGCACGGGACGCCGATCCTGGTCCAGGCCGAGAACGAGGGGCTGAGCACCCGCGAGGTGGCCGACAAGTACAACCGGGTGATCGTGGAGGACTTGCAGGGTCTCGGCCTGTCGTACGACCTGTTCACCCGAACGATCACCCAGAACCACTACCGGGTCGTGCAGGACGTCTTCAAGGGCCTGTTCGATAACGGGTACGTCGTACCCAAGACCCAGATGGGCGCGATCAGCCCGTCCACCGGGCGCACCCTGCCGGACCGCTACATCGAGGGCACCTGCCCGATCTGCGGATACGACGGGGCGCGCGGCGACCAGTGCGACAACTGCGGCAACCAGCTCGACCCCATCGACCTGATCAACCCGGTCAGCCGGATCAACGGCGAGACGCCGACGTTCGTACAGACCGAGCACTTCTTCCTCGACCTTCCCGCGCTCGCCGGGTCCTTGGGGAGCTGGCTGTCCACCCGGACCGACTGGCGCCCGAACGTGCTCAAGTTCAGCCAGAACCTGCTGGCCGATCTGAAGCCGCGGGCGATCACCCGGGACCTGGACTGGGGCGTTCCGATCCCGCTGGACGGCTGGCGCGACCAGCCCATGAAGCGGCTCTACGTCTGGTTCGACGCGGTGATCGGCTATCTGTCGGCGTCGGTCGAGTGGGCCCACCGGACCGGGAACCCGGACGCCTGGAAGTCGTGGTGGTTGGACAAGGAGTCCAAGGGCTACTACTTCATGGGCAAGGACAACATCGTGTTCCACTCGGTGATCTGGCCGGGGATCCTGCTCGGTCACAACGGTCAGGGTGATCATGGTGGCCAGGTCGGTCCGAGGGGTGCACTGAACCTGCCCGATGAGCTGGTGAGCAGCGAGTTCCTCACCATGAGCGGCGCCAAGTTCTCCACCAGCCGCAAGAAGGTGATCTACGTCGGTGACTTCCTGCGGGAGTTCGGGCCGGACGCGCTGCGGTACTTCATCGCGGTGGCCGGACCCGAGAACACCGACAGCGACTTCACCTGGGACGAGTTCGTCCGACGCACCAACTTCGAGCTGGCGAACGACTGGGGCAACCTGGTCAACCGCTCGCTCTCCATGGCCCACAAGAACCTCGGTGCCGTGCCGAGCCCGACCGACCTGCGTGATGTCGATCATGACCTGCTCGCCCTCTCCGCGGGGGCGTTCGCCACCGTCGGCGATCATCTGGGTCGCAGCCGCTTCAAGCAGGCGATCAGCGAGGCGATGCGGGTGGTGGGTGCGGCCAACAAATACATCTCCGACACCGAGCCGTGGAAGCTCTCCGACGACCCGGCCAGGCGGGACAGCGTGCTGCACACCGCGCTGCAGGTGGTCAGTGACGCCAACACGATGCTCACCCCGTTCCTGCCGCACGCCGCGCAGCAGGTGCACGAGGCGCTGGGTCGGACCGGCGTCTGGGCCGCGCAGCCCGAAATCCGCGAGGTGAGCGAGGAGGGCGGCCCGGACTACCCCGTGCTGATGGGGGAGTACGCCGCCGAGCAGGCCCACTGGGACCGCACCGCACTCGAGGCGGGGACGCCGTTGGCCAAGCCCACCCCGCTGTTCACCAAGCTGGACGACAAGCTGGGCGAGACCGGTCCGGACTGGGCCAGCCTGGTGTAGCGGAGGTCACCTGGGGGTTCGGGAACACTCTGGCGAGACGATTGCTTAGGGTTACTATAGAACATCCTGAGGAGAGGACACTTTCGCGGTGACCAGCACGTCCAGTCCAGTGATCCCAAGCTCCTCGGCGCCGCCAAAGCCGTCGATCCTGCGGCAACCGAAGTCGGTGTGGGCGGTCGCCTTTGCCTGCGTGATCGCCTTCATGGGCATCGGACTGGTGGACCCGATCCTGCCGGCCATCAGCGCCCAGCTCGGCGCCACCCCGGCGCAGGCGATGCTGCTGTTCACCAGCTACCTGATCGTCACCGGGGCCGCGATGTTCTTCACCAGCTGGGTCTCCAGCCGCCTCGGAGCCAAGACGACGCTGTTGATCGGCCTCACGCTGATCGTGATCTTCGCCGCGCTGGCGGGGGCGTCCGGCTCGGTCGACGAGGTGATCGGTTTCCGCGCGGGCTGGGGACTCGGGAACGCCCTGTTCATCTCGACCGCGCTGGCCACGATCGTCGGGGCCGCGAGTGGGGGGACGAACTCGGCGATCATCCTCTACGAAGCCGCGCTCGGTCTCGGGATCGCCACCGGTCCGCTGCTGGGTGGGGCCCTCGGTAGCATCTCGTGGCGCGGCCCGTTCTTCGGTACGGCGGTGCTGATGGCCATCGGCCTCCTCGCGATCGTCGTGCTGCTGGGAAAGCAGCCGATCAAGCCCGCGCCGATCTCGATCACCGCGACCTTCCGTGCGCTGCGCAACAAGAGCCTGCTCACGCTGGGGCTGGCCGCGCTGTTCTACAACTTCGGATTCTTCACCCTGCTTGCCTACAGCCCGTTCCCCCTCGAGGCCGCGGCCAGGATCGCCGGGGTCCAGCCGTTCGGTGCCCACGAGCTCGGGCTGGTCTTTTGTGGCTGGGGGCTGGCCCTGGCGATCACCTCGGTGTTCGCCGCCCCGCGACTCACCCGTTGGTTCGGTCGGCAACGCGTGCTCTACGCGATGCTCGCCCTGCTCGCGATCGACCTGGGGGTGATGGCCCTCAACGTCGATCGGCTGTGGATCCTGGCCGGCAGCGTGATCGCCGGCGGGCTCTTCCTCGGTGTGATGAACACGGTGCTCACCGAGTCCGTGATGGAGGCCACTGACCTGCCTCGCAGCGTCGCCTCCTCGACCTACTCGGGCATCCGCTTCCTCGGCGGGGCGGTCGCTCCCGCCGTCGCGGGCGTCATCGCCGCTCGGGTGAGTACGTCCTCCCCGTACTGGGTTGGGTCGCTCGCGCTGATCGTCGCGATCGTCGTCCTGGTGATCGGCCGCGAGCATCTCGCCCATCTGGATCGTCACGTCGAGGAGACGGCCCTGGAAGAGGCCGAGGTCCTCACCGCTGCGGACGCCTGACGGTTGAGGCCCCGAGGCGGTGCGCATCCGGCGTATCAGTCCGCCGGGACCCCGCTCCTGCAGGCAGTCGAAGCAGCGGCCGGCAACGGCCACCTGGGGAGCATCAGATGTCTGTCACCACCCGTCAGCGCCCGGCCCGCAGCACCGTCGCCCACCCACGGACCTGGACGCTCGCCGCGGTCCTGCTGACCCTGGCCGGCGTGCTCGGTGCGCTGGCCACCATGGGGCACCGGGCCGACTGCCCGGTGAGGGTGACGCCGACCTGCGCGGGCGGGCAGGCTCCCTACGGAACGCTCCCCCTGCTGAGCAGCGCCGATCCGACCCGGGTCGTCCTGCTCGGCGGGCTCTGCGCCCTTGGGCTGGCGTCGGCCTGGTTCACGGCCCTGGTCGCCGCCCGACTACGGCCCACTGTGGTCGGCTGCGGGGCGCTGGTCGGTCTGCAGCCGGTCGCCGCCGCGGTCGCCGTCCTCGCCCAGCCGTTGCGTCCCGGCGTGGCCGACGCCGTCCTCGGCTCGCTCTGGTTCTACCTGGCTCCCGACCTGGCCGCCGTCGTGTTCGTGGGGCTGATCCTGCGGCGCGACGTGGTGCCGTCCGGCGTCGACCGAGCCCGCTGGCTCGTCCTCACCGGGGCGGCGACCGTCTTCGGCGCGGTGCCGGCCCTGCTGGTGAACCTGGTGCTGGCGTTCTGGCGCCCCGAGATGGCCGAGGCCGAACCCGACTCCGGGTACGGCCTGGCCGGCCTGCTCGTCGCCGGCGGGGTCGGACTGCTCGCGATCACCGCAGCGGGAGCGCTCCGCCACCGCTCGGCTGCAGCGGCGTCACGGCCCAGCAGGCAAAACCTGGTGACGTCGGCGCGCGGGCGATCTAGCCTGCAGGCGTATCGCGTGGACGGGATCTGACACCTCCCCGAGCGGACCGGTGGCCGCGTACGGCTGACCAAGGCTGGTCCGCCCGCGTCATCACGGTTGTTCGGTGATCGAGAGCGCCGCCGGCGAAGGTGTGGTGGCACCGCGACCTGGCCCCCGCCCACACCTCCAGGGCTCGACGACGAGCACGAGGTGATGATCATGAGATCGACGACGTCGCGACGCACCCTGGCCGCTGAGCTGGTCGAGCTCGGTGCCCTGACCCAGATCCGGCTCCAGGGTTGGGTGCACCGGCACCGAGTGCTGGCTCGGGTGAGCTTCCTGGTCCTGCGGGACCGCAGCGGTGTGGTCCAGGTCGTGATCACCGATCCTGCCCTGCGCGCGGCGACGGCTGGTCTCGCCGAGGAGTCGGTGGTCGAGGTCGTCGGTACGCTGACCCGCCGCGAGCAGGCCCCCGGTGGGGTGGAGGTGCAGGCAAGCTCGGTGGAGGTGCTCAGCCCGGCTACCGCCGTACCACTGGAGCTCTGGCGGCCGACCCTGGCCGCCGGCCTGCCCGCCCAGCTCGACCACGCGGCTCTCAGCTGGCGCCACCCGGCTCGACGGGCACGCTGGCAGGTGGCGGCGGCTGCCGTCCAGGGATTCCGTCGGACGCTGGACGGCACGGGGTTCGTGGAGGTGCAGACTCCCAAGATCGTGGGCTCGGCCACCGAGTCCGGCGCTGACGTGTTCCGCCTCGACTACTTTCGGTCGACCCGGCTACCTGGCCCAGTCGCCGCAGTTCTACAAGCAGACGCTGGTCGGCGTCTTCGAACGGGTGTACGAGGTGGGTCCGGTCTTTCGGGCTGAACCGCACGAGACGGCCCGGCACCTGGCGAGCTATACCTCGCTCGACGTCGAGGTCGGGTTCATCACCGACCACCGTGACGTGCTGGCCGTGCTGCGTGCGGTGCTCGCCGCGATGGTGGCGCAGATCGCTGCGCGCGAGCTGGAGGTGGCCGACCTGGTGCTCCCGGTCGTCCCCGAGCAGATCCCGGTCGTGCCCTTCGACCAGGCGCTGCGGATCGCGGGCGCCGACCCGGACGAGCCCGACCTGTCCCCGGCCGCCGAACGGGCGCTGGGGGAGTGGGCCCTGGCCGAGCACGACAGTGAGTTCCTGGCGGTCGAGGGCTACCCGATGGTCAAGCGGCCGTTCTACACCCACCCGAAGCCGGGCGACCCGCGGTGGAGCAACAGCTTCGACCTGCTCTTTCGCGGTCTGGAGCTGGTTACCGGCGGCCAGCGGCTGCACCGGCACGAGGACTACCTGACGGCGCTGGCAGAGCGGGGCCAGGACCCGGCGGCTTATGCGGGCTATCTCGAAGCCTTCGCCGCCGGGATGCCGCCGCACGGGGGGTTCGCCATCGGGCTCGAGCGGTTCGTGGCCCGGTTGTGCGGGGTGGCCAACATCCGGGAGGTGACGCTCTTCCCCCGGGACCGGCAGCGGTTGTTCCCCTGATGGTTGAGAGGATGCCGAGATGAGTGCGGAGTTCGCCGCGAGGGTGCGGCAGCGGGAGACCGTGGTCGGCTACTGGGTCAGCCTGGACGCGCCGACGGCCACCGAGCGGCTGGCCCGGGTCGGGTACGACTACCTGGTGCTGGACGCCCAGCACGGCCTGTTCGGGTACACGGGGATGCTGGCCGCCTTGCTGGCGATCGACGCCGCGGCGACCCCGACGGTCGGACTGGTGCGGGTCGGCGTCAACGACCCCGCCGTCGTCGGTCGGGCGCTCGACGCCGGGGCGGCCGGGGTGATCGTGCCGCTGGTCAGCTCGGTCACCGAGGCGGCTGCTGCGGTGTGGGCCGCGCACTACCCACCCGGCGGGATCCGCTCGTACGGCCCGACGCGGGCGGGCCTGCGGACCGGGCCGGACCCGGCGGCGGCCGACGCCGAGGTCCTCGTGCTGGTGATGATCGAGACCGCCGACGGGCTGGATCGGGTCGAGGAGATTGCCGCCACCCCAGGACTCGACGGCCTCTACATCGGCCCGTCCGACCTGATGCTCGCGCTCGGTGGTGCCCGACCCGACGACCCGGAGCGGGCCGAGGACCACCACGCCGCCGTCACGCGGATCCGGCGGGCCTGCGAGACGGCCGGCATCGCGGCCGGGATCTACACGCCCTCGGGGAGCATGGCGCGGCGCCGGATCGAGGAAGGGTTCACTTTCGTGACCGTGGCGTCGGACCTCGATCACCTGCGCGACGCCGCCGCGGACCACCTGGAGGTCGCCCGCGGCTGAGCGCGGTCTCGTGGCGTCGGGTCAGGCGGTCACCGTGAACGTGGTCCCCAGCTCGACGGTCGAGTCGCCGCCGATCCCGACGTCGAAGGTGGACGGGTCGATCACCCAGTCGCGGACGGCGGCGTTCCAGTAGCGGAGCTGGTCGGGACCGATCGGGAACCTCAGGGTGCGGGACTCGGCCGCCGCGAGGGTGACCCGCTCGAACCCCTTGAGCTCGCGGACGGGTCGAGACGCGGTCCCGTACCGCTGGTGGACGTAGAGCTGGACCACCTCGTCGGCCGTGCGGTCCCCCGCGTTGGTGACGGTGACGGTGAGGTTCAGGGTCTCGTCGACGGCGATGGTGTCGCGGTCGAGGGTGAGGCCGTCGTAGCGGAACGGCGCGTAGCTCAGGCCGTGGCCGAACGGGAACAGCGGCGTGCTCGACTCGTCCCAGTAGCGTCGGCCCTGCTTCCCGGGATCGTGGGAACGGGTGTGGGAGTAGATCATCGGGATCTGCCCGACGGTCCGGGGCCAGCTGTACGGCAGCTTGCCGCCGGGAGCCACGTCGCCGAACAGCAGGTTCGCCACCGCCGCCCCACCCCGCGTCCCGGGGTACCAGACGTCGAGAATCGCCGGCACGTGGTCAGCGGCCCAGCGCAGGTCGACCGGTCGACCGTTCATGATCAGCGCCACCACCGGGGTCCCGGTCGCCACCACCGCCTGCAGCAGTTCGAGCTGACGTCCGGGCAGCTCCAACGACGAGCGCGACGCCCCTTCGCCGATCATGTTCTGCCACTCACCAACCACCACGACCGCGACATCGGCGTCGCGTGCCAGGTCGACGGCCCGCTGCAGCTCCGCGTCGTCGTCGAAGTCGTCGGGATCGACCGGGACGTTGTCACCCCACATGTCGAACATCGACGGGAAGCTCCGCTGGGCGGGTCGGATCCCCGCTGCGTAGCTGATCGGCACCGTGTCGCCGACCTTTGCCCGCAGACCCGCCAGCACCGTCACCGTCTCGTCGAGGTCGTAGTCGAAGACCCACGGGCCGAGGGTGTCGCGGCGGCTGTCGGCCAACGGGCCGAGAACCGCGATCGACGCGATCCCGGTGTCCAGCGGCAACAGCCCGCCCTCGTTCCGGAGCAGCACGGCCGTCCGCTCGGCGGCTCTCTGTGCCACCTCCCGGTGGGCGGGGTCGGCCAGCACCTCCCGCGCCTGGTCCTCGTCGACGTAGGGGTTCTCGAACAGTCCGAGCCGGACCTTGGCCTCGAGTACCCGGCGGACGCTGACGTCGAGCGTGGCCTCCTCGACCGTGCCGGCCGCCACGGCCGCCGGCAGGTGCGGGAAGGCGGCGTCGGCGATCGCCATCTCCATGTCGACCCCGACGCTCACCGCCCGGACGCCGGCATCGGTCAGATCCGCGGCGAAGTGGTGGGTGAGCAGGTCACGGACCGCGTTGGCGTCGCTCACCACGAAACCCTCGAAGCCGAGGGTCTCCCGCAGCACCTCGGTGAACAGCCACCGGTTGCCGGCGGCCGGGATGCCGTTCAGGTCCATGTACGCCGTCATCACGTTCCCGGCCCCGGCCTCGACCGCGGCGCGGAACGGCGGCAGGACGACGTTCCACAGCTCCGAGTCGGAGACGTTGGCCTCGTCGTAGTCACGTCCACCGAGGGCGTACCCGTAGCCGGCGAAGTGCTTGGGTCCGGCGATGACACGCTCGGGCGTGCCGAGGGCGGGGCCTTGGAATCCCCGGACCTGGGCCGCCGCGACGGCCGCGCCGAGGACGGGGTCCTCGCCGGCGCCCTCGACGATCCGGCCCCAGCGCGGGTCGCGCGCGATGTCGACCATCGGCGCGAAGGCCCAGTGGATCCCCACGGCCCGGGCCTCGCGGCCGGCGACGGCCTGTCCGGCCTCGATCGTGGCGGGGTCCCAGGAGGCGGCCAGCGCGATCGGCACCGGCAGGATGGTGCGAAGTCCGTGGATGACGTCGAACCCGAAGAGCACGGGGATGGCGAGCCGGCTGCCCTCGACGGCCAGTCGCTGCAGCCGGTTGGTCTCCGCCGGGTCGGTGACGAAGAGCAGCGAGCCGACCCCGCCCCGAGAGAGTGCGTCGTGCACCATGCGTGGTTGCTGGGAGAGGTCGGAGTCGCCGACCGGGTCCGCGGCACCCTCGGCGGCCAGACCGAAGTAGAAGTACTGCGTGAGTTGACCGGCCTTCTCGGCCACGGTCAACTGCGCGAGCAGCTCCTCGACCTGGGCCTGGATCGTTTCGTCGGTCGGCGGGCCCTGCGCGTCGTCCATGACACGTCCTCTCGGCTGTTGACGGTGCCCAAACCGTAGCGGGCGGCAGAATGGTGGGGTGACCCCGCCGGACAAGACCTGTCGTTCCTGCGGTCGACGCATCCGGTGGCGCAAGCAGTGGGAGCGCGACTGGGACCAGGTGACCTACTGCAGCGATGCCTGTCGCCGGAAGAAGGTCAGTGCGGTGGACCGGCAGCTCGAAACGGCGATCCGTGACCTGTTGGCGAGCCGGGCGGCGACCTCGACCATCTGTCCTTCCGACGCGGCCCGCGCCGTCCGCCCCGACGACTGGCGCCCGCTGCTGGAACCCGCCCGCGCCGCCGCCCGCCGGTTGGTGGCCGCGGGCGAGGTCGACATCACCCAGGGCGGACACGTGGTCGACCCCTCGACCGCGAAGGGCCCCGTCCGGATCCGCCGCCACCGCAACTGACCCGCCCCGAACCCGCCATTTTGCGCACAATGACCCCATCAGGCCGG
>JBPCRP010000103.1:0-3007 GCA_050996715.1 Propionibacteriaceae bacterium | reverse complement strand
GCGAAACCGAACGCAAGCTCGGTGAGCTGCTGGCCGGGCACGGCTATCTGCGCATGGTGCTGCTGGTCGCCGTCTGCGCCGACGACATCGACGGACTCGAGCAAGCCACCGGCGAAATCCAGACCCTGGCGAACCTGTCCCGCCTAGACCTGCGGATCCTCTACGCCCAGCAGTCCGCCGCCTTCGCCGCCTGCTGCCTACCCTCTCGGGCTGGGGGTCGCCTCGTGAGCAGCCGAGCGGTGGCCCACCGACCGGCGCCCGGGGAAGGGAGATACCGATGAGCAATGACACCAGCGCCGCCGAGGCACGCCGCGCTGCCCGCAAGGCGAAGGTCGAGCGGCGCCGCGCCGCGGCCGCTGCCCGGCGAGCGCAGCGGCGGGCGATGCGGGGGATGAAGTGGTCCAACCGCGAGTACGTCCCGATGCAGTTGGCGCCGTTTCAGGAGACCACGTCGAGTATCCAGGGCCTGTACCCGTTCATCGCTGAGGCCGGTATCGACGCCCCCGGCATCCTGGTCGGGCGCAACCTGCTCTCGTCGGGCTCCTTCGTCTACGACGTGTTCGAGTTGTACAAGCGGGGCATGCTGCTCAACCCGAACGGCCTCATCCAGGGCACCGTCGGCTCGGGCAAAAGCAGCCTGGTGAAGACGACCATCGCGCGCGACGCCGCGTTCGGGATCAAGAGCGTGGTGCCCTGCGACCCGAAGGGCGAATACACACGACTGGCCCGCTGGATGGGCTACCAGCCGATCTTCCTCGGCCCGGGTCTACGCACCCGGCTGAACCCGCTCGACGTGCCGCCGCGCCCGGTCGGGCTCAGCGACGAGGATTGGGTCCGCGAAATCACCAACGCCCGAATCTCACTGTTGGCCGCGCTGGCCGGCGCCACCCTGGGCCGCTCGATCACTCCCGCCGAGCGCAAGGCCATCACCCAAGCGTTGCGGCGGCTCACCGGCGGCGCACTCCGATCCTGCCCGAGCTGGTCACGGCGATGCTCGAGCTCACCGCCGATGACGCGCGGCAGGCGGGGTTCGCCGACACGCGCGGGTTTCAGGACGCGTCCCGCGACGCCTACCTGGTCCTGGACCGGCTCGTGCACGGCGATCTCGCGGGCATGTTCGACGGTCCCTCCACGACACGCATCGATTTCAACGACGACCTCGTCGTGCTCAACCTGGAACGGCTGCAGGTCTCGGACGAGGCGCTGGCGCTGATCATGGCCTGCTCGCAGGCCTGGATGGAGCAGGCGCTGATGCGCCAGGACGGGGTGCGCCGCAAGATCTGGTACGACGAATGCTGGCGGATCATGCGGGTCGGCAACGGACATCTGGCCGCCCGGCTGTCCGCGCAGCAGAAGCTGTCTCGCCAATGGGGCATCGCCGTGTGGCTGGTGTTCCACAAGATCAAAGACCTCAGCGGGACCAGCCCGGCGATGCGCGAGATCGCCGAAGGCATGCTCTCCGAGACCGGCACCCGGGTCTCCTACCACCAGGCCGCCGACCAGCTCGAGTTCACCCAGGAGATGCTGGCGCTGACCGACGTCGAGGCGAGTGAGATCGGCGGTCTGGACGTCGGCGAGAGCCTCTGGCAGGTCGAGATCCGCGGCAAGCTGTGCTCCTACCTTGTTGAGCACCTGTACTCCCAGCTGGACTGGCCACTGCTGCAAACCAGCAGCAAAATGCTTGGTATCGCCGACTCGATCAACACCGACCTCCCCGACCCGTCCGACGCACAGGAGGAGGAGTCGGGTGAGCTCGCGTGAGCCGCGACCGCGCCAGGTCACGTCGCTCGGGCGCCGACGCCGCGCTGCTCGCGGCCATCGCGCTGCTGGTCGCCGTCGGCGGTGCTGGGGTGGCTGCCGAGGTGGCGGTGGCGTTCGCGTCGCTGCTGCGTGGTCACGGCTGGGTCTTCCCGCCGCTCAGCGACATCCCCCGCCTGCTCGGCTCAATGGTGCGCGAACCCGACCGTCTCGCGAGCGCCTACCCCCGCGGCCAGCGGCACCTGCTGGCCGGCAACACCACGCTGTGGTGGGCGATCCTCGCCGCGCTGATCGTCTACCTCACGCTGCTGGCCACGGTCCTGCTGCTGCTCGTGCCGCTGCTGGTGGCCCGGCCCGGCTACGAGCGGGCGGTGACCGCCAGCCGGCTGCTCGGGGTGCCGGCGGTGCGGCGTTCGACCCGGCGGCTGCACCCGGCGCTGACCCGCCCGGGCCAGCGGTCGCCGATCGGCGGGCCCCGACTGGGCCGGATGCAGGGCGCCGGGCTGCCGCTGTATGCGAGTGTCGAGGACTCGGTGCTGGTCGTCGGCCCGCCCGGTGCAGGCAAGGGGACCGGGTTTATGTACCGTGCCGTCGCCGACGCGCCCGGCGCCGTGGTCTCGACTTCCACCAAGCCCGACGTGCTGCTCAACACCGTGGCGCTGCGCAAACAGTCCGGTCGCAAGGTCTGGGTGTTCGACCCGCAGGAGATTTCCGGCTGGCCCAGCGTGTTGCGCTGGTCCCCGACCCGCGGCTGCGACGACCCGACGACCGCGATCGTGCGCGCTGCCGGCATGGCCGAAGCCTCGCAGGTCGGTAAGGGCGTCACCAACGGCGACTTCTGGGCCGGGCAAACCGCCGCGGTGATCCGCTGCTACCTGCACGCCGCCGCGCTGGGCGACAAGACCGCGATCCACGTGATGCGCTGGGCCCGCAACCCCAAGGCCGAAGAACCCATCGCCATTCTGCACGAACACCCGCAGGCGGCTGATGGATGGGGCGATGAGCTGGCCGAGCAGAAAGCCGCGCCGCCCAACCAGGTCGGCAGCGTGTGGGCCGGCGTGCGCCGCGCCTTCGACAGCCTCGCCGACCCCCGCGTCGCGCGGGCCTGCTCCCCCAAGCCCGGGCAGGGATTCAACCCGGAGAAATTCCTCACCGACGGCGACACCCTCTACCTGCTCGGCAGCAACAAGGCGACCCTGTCGGTCGCCCCGCTGGTCGTCGCGCTGATCGAAGACATCGTCGAAGCAGG
>JBPCRP010000046.1:0-2866 GCA_050996715.1 Propionibacteriaceae bacterium | reverse complement strand
TCGCCGCCCACGGCGTGCCGCAACGGCTGCTGTCGGACAACGGGCAAGCGCTCAACCCGACCCGTCGGGGCCACCAGGGTCAGCTCCTGGCCCACGTGTCGAGCCTGGGTACCGAAGCGATCACGATAGGTCGTACAAACCCACCACCCAGCGCGAGAACGAACGCTTCCACTAAACCCTGTTCCGCTACCTCGACAAGCAACCAATCGCCGATCTGCCGCGGGAACACTCCACCCGCACCAGGAGCGACCTACGTCGGCAACGGCAGAAACCGCGGTGGTCGACCCCGCAGCGCCGAAACGTTCACCGCAGTCCTGATGCACCAACTTTCAGCGATCTCCCGATGCAGAACTGTCGCCAATGTCCTGAGACATCACAAGCACGATCAGGAAGACCGTTGGACAGTGCTGTCGACGGGTGCGCCGAGCCCGCAGATGACGAGCGCATGACGATCCGGCGTGCCGCATGATCATGCACCCGGGTCGGACGTAACGTCGGTGCTGCGGACCGTGGGGAAGCGGTTCCGCCTGGGAGGCGATGCATGCCCCGTCAGACGGGCACGACCCTCGGGCCGTTCGCGGTCCGACATCCAACCCGGCCGACCACGTAACCGTGGGGCCGGACGCGGATGGCGTGCGGCTCCCAAGAAGGGCAGTCCCGTGTCTCCTGCAACGTCTGGCGTCGACTCGTCGGCCGATCGGCGCACCTACGTCATCGACACCTCCGTACTCCTCAGTGACCCCCACGCCCTGCGTCGGTTCGCCGAGCACGAGGTGATCCTGCCGATCGTGGTGATCACGGAGCTGGAGGCCAAACGCCACCACGCCGAACTGGGGTACTTCGCCCGCACGGCGCTGCGCCATCTCGACGACCTCCGGATCCAATACGGGCGGCTCGACGCGCCGATTCCGGTCAACGACGAGGGTGGCACGATCCACGTCGAGCTCAACCACACCGATCCCGAGGTGCTCCCCGCGGGCTTCCGGCTCGGCGACAACGACTCCCGGATCCTGGCGGTGGCGCTCAACTTCGCCACGGAGGGGCGCGACGTCACGCTGGTCTCCAAGGACCTGCCGATGCGGGTCAAGGCGTCGGCGGTCGGGCTGACGGCGCAGGAATACCGCGCCGAACTGGCGGTGGAGTCGGGGTGGACCGGGATGGCCGAGGTCGAGGTGACCTCCGCGGAGCTCGCCCAGCTCTACGACACCGGCCGGCTGGAGAACGACGCGATCCGTGACCTGCCCTGCCACACCGGCGTCGTGCTGCTCGGCGGGACCGGGACGGCGCTGGGTCGGGTGACCCCGACCAAGGACGTCCGGCTGATCAAGAGCGACCGGAACGCCTTCGGCCTGACGGGCCGTTCCGCGGAGCAGCGGGTCGCCCTGGACCTGCTGCTCGACACCAACGTGGGCATCGTCTCCCTCGGCGGTCGGGCGGGCACCGGCAAGTCGGCTCTCGCCCTGTGCGCCGGTCTCGAAGCGGTGCTCGAGCGTCGACAGCACTCCAAGGTCGTGGTCTTCCGGCCGTTGTACGCGGTGGGCGGCCAGGAGCTCGGGTACCTTCCCGGCAATGAGGGCGAGAAGATGGCGCCCTGGGCTCAGGCGGTCTTCGACACGCTGGGGTCCGTGACCGGCAAGGCGGTGATCGAGGAGGTCCTGGATCGCGGGATGCTCGAGGTGCTGCCGCTCACCCACATCCGGGGTCGGTCGTTGCACGACTCTTTCGTGATCGTCGACGAGGCCCAGAGCCTTGAGCGCAACGTCCTGCTCACCGTGCTGAGTCGGATCGGGCAGGACTCGCGGGTGGTGCTCACCCACGACGTCGCCCAGCGCGACAACCTCCGCGTGGGCCGCCACGACGGAGTGGTGGCGGTGGTCGAAAAGCTGAAGGGCCACCCCCTGTTCGCTCACGTCACGTTGACCCGCTCCGAGCGTTCGCCGATCGCCGCCCTGGTCACCGAGATGCTGGAGGACATCTCCGTCTGAGGCTGTGAGAGTGCTCACTCCCGCTGCCTGAGAGGGGGTGGGCACGTCTGTTTGATTTCGTTTTGATAACGGCCTGTGGCATCTTCGGGTCTCGTGCGCCGAATCATTCGACATGTAGCAGCAGGGCTCGGGGTCGCTGCCGTGGGGGCCGCCCTGGTGGCGACCACCTGGACCGGCCAAGCCACCACCGAGGTCGGGAGCGACGTCCCGTCCCTGACCGCGAGCTCGCCGAGCGAGGGTTCTGCCCTGGCCGGCCGGGCCGAGCAGGGGAGCGTGTCGCGCGGGGACCAGCGCCCGGCGCTGACCACGACCCGCGAGGGCGTGCTGCGCGTCCAGCAGGAGAAGATCGCCGTCCGCGAGGCGCAGCTGGCCACGAAGCGGGCCGCCGAGATCGCGGCCGCCAAGAAAGCAGCAGCCGCAAAGAAGGCAGCAGCCGCAAAGAAGGCAGCAGCGGCAAAGAAGGCAGCAGCCGCGAGGGTCGCAGCCAAGAAGGCCGCGGCGAAGAAGGCCGCGGCGGCCAAGGCCCGGGCCACTACGCTGGGCTACCAGCCCGGATCGAGCGACCCCAAGAGCATCGCCAAGCAGATCATGGCAACCAAGTACGGCTGGGGCGCCGACCAGTTCAGCTGCTACAACAACATCATCATGCGCGAGAGCATGTGGGTGACGACTGCGGAGAACCCGGGCTCGGGGGCCTACGGCATCCCCCAGGCCCTGCCCGCCAGCAAGCTGGCGAAGTTCGGTTCCGACTGGCGCACCAACCCGGCGACCCAGATCCGCTGGGGTCTGGACTACGTCAAAGGCCGGTACGGCACCCCGTGCAGCGCGTGGGGTTTCAAGAGCGCCCACGGCTGGTACTGATCGGCGACATCCCGACCGGC
>JBPCRP010000043.1:0-27663 GCA_050996715.1 Propionibacteriaceae bacterium | reverse complement strand
GGGCAGGAGCGGCGGCCGGGGTCGACCCGGGGCCCGGGCGCGGCGCCGGTCCCGGCCGTGGCCCGGCTGACGCAAGCGGTGCCTCGGGCTCGGGCTCGGGCTCGGGCTCGGGCTCGGGCTCGGCCTCGGGAGCGGCCTCGGCCTCCGGCTCGGGCTCGGGCTCGGGATCGGCATCGGTGGAGACCCCGGTTCCGTCCTCGACCGCGAAGTCGGACGGCGACGGAAGTTCGCCGGCGGGCAGCACCGGGTCCGGGTCGGGGGTCGGGGAGTCGTCGTCGGCAACCGTCGCCGGCTCCACGGACGGGTCCGCAGGCGTGGGGAACCGGAGATCGGCGTCGGCCGGCCCCGTCGGTACGGCGCTCGGGTCGGCCCGTGCGTCATCACTCATGCCCCAATCCTGCCCGATAGGGTGCCTGGCGTGCTGATCGCCTCCTTCGCGGCCGGGCCGCTGGCGGCGAACTGCTACCTGCTGGCTGCCTCTCCGGGTGCTGACTGCGTCGTCGTCGACCCCGGGATGGACGCGTTTGACACCCTCTCCGACGTGGTGGCCGAGCATCGCCTCACCCCGGTCGCGGTACTGCTCAGCCACGGCCATCTTGACCACGTCGCGGACGCGGCGGCGGTGGCGTCGCGGTGGTCGCTGCCCTGCTGGGTGCACGCAGCCGACCGGTACATGCTGGGCGACCCGATGGCGGCCCTGCCCGCGCAGATGCACCCGTTGGTCGCCCCACCGGGGGAGCCTGCTCCGGTGTTCGTCGAGCCCACCGACCTGCGCACCTACGTCGACGGTGAGCGGCTGGTGCTGGCCGGGCTCGAGGTCGCCGTGACCTTCGCACCGGGCCACACCGGTGGTTCGGTGCTGCTTCGTACCGCCTACCCCGACGACGCCTCGATCGACTCCGTGCTGCTCAGCGGCGACGTACTGTTCGCCGGCAGCATCGGCCGAACCGACTTGCCGGGCGGGGACCACACGAGGATGCTGGACACGCTCCGGCACCTGAGTCAGCTACCCGACTCAGTGGTCGTCCTGCCCGGGCACGGTGCCCAGACCACCATGGCCCGCGAGCGCGCTCAGAACGCGTTCTTGTCGGCGTCCTACCTGTCCTGACCAGGCTTTCCGAGGAGTTCCGTGATGCCCCGACCCACCCCGCTCTCCGGGTTTCCCGAGTTCACCCCCGGGCAGCGGATCGTTGAGTCGGCCGTCCTGGACCGACTCCGTCGCAGCTTCGAGCTGCACGGTTTCGCCGGGATCGAGACCCGCGCCGTCGAACCACTGGACCGGCTCGCCAAGCAGGGCGAGATCGACAAGGAGGTGTACGTCGTCCGCCGGCTGCACGCCGCGGAGGGCCGTACCGATGACCTGGGTCTGCACTTCGACCTGACCGTGCCCTTCGCCCGCTACGTGCTCGAGAACGCCGGTCAGCTGTCGTTTCCGTTCCGGCGCTACCAGATCCAGAAGGTCTGGCGCGGCGAGCGCCCGCAGGAAGGGCGGTTCCGTGAGTTCACCCAGGCCGACATCGACGTCGTCGGCTCGGGCGAGCTCGCCCCCCACCACGACACGGAGGTGCCGCTGGTGATCCTCGAGGCGCTGGAGGCCCTGCACGTCGACCTCGGACTGCCGCCTGCGCTGATGCGGGTGAACAACCGCCGGTTGGCCCAGGGCTTCTACACCGGCCTGGGGATCGACGACACCGCGGCGGTCCTGCGGGTCGTGGACAAGATTGACAAGATCGGTGCCGACCGGGTGCGTACGTCACTGGTCGACGATCTCGGTCTCGGGGCCGCCGAGGCGGACGCCGTGGTCGGGCTCGCCGGCATCTGCACCGCGGACACCTCCTTCGTCGACCGGGTGCAGGCCCTCGGCGTCCGCTCCGAGGAGCTGGACCGCGGGCTCGAGCTGCTGGCCGCGGTGGTGGACTCGGCGGCGCGCTACGTCCCCGGCCGGCTGGTCGCGGACCTCAGAATCGCCCGTGGCCTGGACTACTACACCGGGACGGTCTACGAAACTCAGCTCCAGGGCCATGAGTCACTCGGGGCCATCTGCTCCGGCGGTCGCTACGACTCGCTGGCGACCGACCAGAAGACCACCTACCCCGGCGTGGGGTTGTCGGTCGGGGTGAGCCGCATTTTGGTCCCCCTGCTGGGCCGCGGGGCGCTGCGGTCCTCGCGGAGCACCCCCACCTGCGTGTTGGTGGCCGTCGACGCCGAGGAGACCCGATCCGACTCGGTCGGCGTCGCGGCGCGGCTCCGGGCTCGTGGCATCCCGGTCGAGGTGGCACCGAAGGCGGACAAGTTCGGTCGTCAGATCCGGTTCGCCGACCGGCGGGGGATCCCCTACGTCTGGTTCGGCTCCGGTGCACACGGTGAGATCAAGGACATCCGGACCGGCGAGCAGCTGCCCGCCGACCCCGACCGCTGGGAACCCTCCGAAGGCGACCGGTGGCCGACGGTGACGGCTCACTGGAGCGAACTCTGAGGCGGGCGCCCATCAGTCCCGGTCTGCCATGATGCGGCCATGATCTGGGTGCGCCCCGCAACCCGCTTCGCCGACGTCGCCACCGTGGCGGGACCGAAGCGTGCCGCGCACCGGTTGCTGTCGGGTGCGGTCGAGTTCGCTCGGGACCGCGGTGCGCCGGTGATCGAGGGCTACCCGGTCGACAACAAGGGCCAGCAGGTGGATCTGAGGATGGCTCATGTCGGCGCGCGCAGGCTGTTCGAAGCCGCCGGCTTCACCAAGGTCGCCGACACCGACTCCGTCTCGAACGGGTCTCCGCCGGTGTTCCTGCGGCTGGTCCGGGGCTGACGAGATGGACGTGGCGGAGGTGCTGGCCCGCCGGATGCAGGCGCAGAGGTTGGTCGGCGTACCGGCAGGCTCCGTCGGTGAGGTGATCAGGGGTCTCACCTGCGTGCAGTCCCAGGAGCACGCTCATGCGCTGTGGTCGGTGAGCATCCGACTCGGTGATCACGTGCGGTCGACCGCTGGTGAGCTTCGGACGGCGTTCGATCGCGGGGAGTTCCTGCGTACGCACGTGGTGCGGCCCACGTGGCACTTCGTGGCTCCCGGCGACCTCGGGTGGATCCTGCGGCTGACCGCCCCGCGCGTGCACCAGCGCAACCGCTCGATCTACCGCCGTCACGGCCTCGACGCGCAGCTGCTGGCGAGGACCACGTCGATCATGGTCGAGGAGATCGGGGCACACGGTCCCCGGACCCGTGCCCAGCTCGGCGCCGCCCTGGCCCGGGCCGGGGAACCGGTCGCCGGTGATCGGCTGGCTCACGTGGTCATGCACGCCGAGCTGGAGCAGGTGCTGGTCAGCGGGCCGATGGCCGGGGCCCAGCACACCTACGTGCACGTCGCCGACCGAGTTCGCCGTGGCGAACGCCCCGATGATCCCGAGGCCGAGCTGGCGCGGCGGTTCTTCGGTGGCCACGGACCGGCGAGCGTGCAGGACTTCGTCCGCTGGTCGTCGTTGACCACGACCGTGGCGCGGGCAGCGGTGGGTCGGCTGGATCCCCGGCTCGAACAGGTGACCGTCGCTGGTCACGAGCTTCGCTACGACCCGCGACAGAGCTACGACGCGGCGCTCGATGACGACCGGAGGGCCTGGCTGGTCCCGCTGTTCGACGAGCTGACGCTGAGCTGCCCGTCGATCAGCTTCCCGCGCGCCGACCGGCATCCGCATCCGCCGGGGAACGATCTGCGACTCGGCACGGTGCTGCTGGGTCGGCGCAACGTCGGGCTCTGGAAGCGTACGGTGTCTGGGCGGTCGGTGCAGGTCGAGACGACGCTGGCGCCGGGCCTGGGTCGCGCCGCCCGATTGGCCGTCGACACGGCGGTCGAGCGCCTGGCCCGTCATCTGGAACTGCCCTGGACGTCGCAGTAGGGTCGGCTCATGGGGCGCGGGATGCACGGCCAGGACAGCCAGGAGCAGCACGTCCAACCGCAGCACCACGACCCCCACGACGGCGAGACTGCGAGCCGCCCGCCGCAGAGCCGCCATACCGTGCTGGCTTCGGCCGACGGCGAGGACTACGCATCCCTGCGGCGCCGGCCGTCGTCGCGCGAAGATCGTTACGCGATGGGCAAGGAGCTGCGCGGTCGGGTGCCGCGCAAGAGCCTGGGGGAGTGGACACCACGTTCGGGGCGTCCCGACCCGGTCTCGTTGATCAACGCCTCGCACGAGGGCCGACTGCCCGAGCTGATCCCGGTTCGGGTGGCCCGGATGATCACCTCGCCGTACGGCTTCCTCCGCGGGACGGCCATCGTGATGGCCGACGATGTGGCCAGCCTGCCCGCCACCGGCATCACCCCGGTGATCTGCGGTGACGCTCACCTGGGCAACTTCGGTTTCTACGCCTCACCCGAAGGCGAGCTGGTGATCGACCTGAACGATTTCGACGAGGCGCATCCGGGAAGCTGGGAGTGGGACCTGCGTCGGCTCGTGGCGAGCATCTGGGTCGCCGGTCGAGAGAACGGGGCCAGCGAGTCACAGTGCGGCTCCGCGGTGCAGTCGTGTGTGGCGGAGTACCGCGCGGAGGTGCGTTTCCTCGCCGACCAGCCGTTGCTGATGCGGTCCTATAACCGGCTCGACGTCGGTCGGTTGCACGAGACCGCGACCGAGAAGACGTTGCGGAACGAGATCGAGCGGGCCGCCAAGCGGGCTCGGCACCGGACCAGTGACCGCGCGTTGCCCCGCTTCACCCGGGAGCACGAGGGCAGTCGACGGATCGTCGAAGAGCCGCCGCTGATCACCCGGCTGCCCCAGGTCGAGATGGACGCGATCGGTGCGGCGCTTGATCAGTACCTGACCACGCTGGCCCCGCACTGGCGCCGAGCACTGGGCGGCTACACGCTGATCGACGTGGCCCACAAGGTCGTCGGAGTGGGCAGCGTCGGACTGCGCGCGTACGTCGCCCTGCTCGAGGGCAGCAGCCCCGACGACGTGGTGTTCCTGCAGCTGAAGCAGGCGCGACGTTCGGTGCTCGCTCGCTACGTGCACGGTGACTCAGCCTGGCACGCGCACCAGGGGCAGCGGGTGGTGGAGTACCAGCAGGCTCTGCAGACCGTGAGCGATCCCTTGCTGGGATGGACGACGGTGCGTTTTGATAATCAGGACGGCCGTCCTGATCACGAGGACCGGGACTACTACGTCCGGCAGTTCCGCAACATGAATGGGACGATCCCGCTGGACGCGATCGACGCCGCGGCCCTCAGCGACTACGCCGGGATCGTCGGGCACCTGCTGGCCAAGGGCCACGCCCGCACCAGCGGCGCGTCCATGATCGCCGGCTACGCGGGGGGTGGGGACAAGCTCGACCGGGCCATGGCCCGCTTCGCTCGGGCCTACGCCGACCAGACCGAGGCCGACCACGCCGAGCTGGTGCGGGCGGTCAAGCGCGGACTGCTGCCCGTGGAGGCCGGGGCCCTGGAACGGACCGGGTCCTCCTTCCGTCCCTGACCGACGGCCGAACCACCCCTGCGGTGGGCAGCCGGCCAGCGCGGCGGCGGGAGAATCCGCGGTACGCGGGACGCGGTGTCAGCGGGCGGCGCCGTTGCTAGCGGCACCGTTGCTGGCGGGCGGTGCTTCGTGATGGGGTGCGGTGATCTCGTCTCCGGCAGCGGCCACCGGGGTGAGGAACTTGGTCACCAGGGGACCGATGATGTCCATCGGGAGCGGGAAGACCACCGTCGAGTTCTGGTCGGCGCCCAGCTCCAGCAGGGTCTGCAGGTAACGCAGCTGCAGTGAGGCCGGGGACCGGCTCAACGTGTCGGCAGCCTGGCGGAGCTCCTCGGAGGCCTGCAGCTCGCCGTGGGCGTTGATGATCTTGGCGCGCCGCTCCCGTTCGGCCTCGGCTTCGCGGGCCATCGCCCGCTGCATCGCCTCCGGGATCTCGACGTCCTTGATCTCCACCACACCGACCTCTACGCCCCAGGCCAGGGTCTGCGCCTCGATGGTCTGGCGCAGGTCGGAGTTCAGGTCCTCCCGATGGGCCAGCAGCGTGTCGAGGTCGGCGCGCCCGAGCAGCGAGCGGAGCGAGGTCTGGGCGATCTGAGAGGTGGCGACGGCAAAGTTCTCCACCTTCATCACCGAGGCCACCGGGTCGGTGATCTGGAACATGACCACCGCGTTGACCCGGGCAGGTACGTTGTCGCGGGTGATCACCTCCTGCGGTGGGATGGTCAGTGTGACCACCCGCAGGTCGACTCGGACCATCCGTTCCAGACCAGGCAGCACCCGGCGCGGTCCGGGCCCGCGCAGCGACCGCAGCCGACCGAGCCGGAACACCACGCCACGCTCGTACTCCCGGATCACCCGCACGCACGACACCAACGCGACGACGAGCAGGGCCACAACAACCACGACGATCACGAGAATGGTCACGTCTTCTCCTTAGGGGGTACTTTTTCGGCGTCCCGGTCGGCGAAGGACCCCCAACGGGTGCCGAACCGGTCGCGCCGGATCTCATAGATCGCGGTCTGCGGAACGTGGTCGGGAAAGTTGCTCGGAGTCCGCCACAGGTGCCGGGCCAGCGGGATGGCACCCACGATCACCAACCCCGCCACGCTCATCAGGAGGGCGATCTCGGGCCAGGTCGGTCCCGACGCCAGCATGCCGAGCGGGAACAGTGCGGCCAGTACCGCGATGCAGCAGGCGAGGCCGCGGTGGAACCGCCCGGCCTCCGAGTGCGGCCACGGGTCGAGCTCCCGGGTCACCTCGCGACCGAACCCGGAGGTCGTGCAGGTGCTCTTGACCGGGCAGGAGTTGCACACGCTCGGCTTGGCCCGGTAGCGGACGATCCGCTGCTCGGGGTCGAACGAGGCGGGCCACAGCCACTGGTCTTCCGGGCAGGTCCAGGCGTCATGGTCGGCGTGGTAGCGAAAGCTCCCGGTCCGCCAGCGCTGCGCCCGGATCGCTACCCGCCGGGCCATCAGGTCGAACCCGTAGGCGACGCCGAGCAGGAAGGCGCTGTAGCCGCAGACCAGCAGCACGTTGACCGACATCAGTCGGGCCGCGACCCGTCGGCGCTGATGGGCTGCTGCTCGGTGAACAGCGAGTCCTGCGGTAGCTCTTGGGTGGTCTGCCGGAACCGGGCGTAGCGCAACCCCTGGAAGGCGATGTAGAGGAACGGTAGGCAGCCCGCCAGGATGAAGATCACGTCGCCCGGCATCCGTCCCCACTCCAGCAGCCGGTTGCCGGCCCCCGCCAGGTAGTTGAGCGAGCGGGCCTCGAAGTAGCCCTGGCTGACCGAGGCGTACAGCTGCCGGATCCCCAGCGGGAGCAGGGCGGCGAACACCATCCACGCAAGTCCGATGTTGAGTCCCCAGAACGAGAGCTTGGCCAGTCTTTCGGGCCACTTGTCGGCGGGGATCAGGTAGCGCAGCGCGAACATGGCCAGGCCGACGGCGAGCATGCCGTAGACCCCCATCATCGAACCGTGGGCGTGGTTGGCGGTCAGTGCGGTGCCGATCTCGTAGTAGGAGATGATCGGCAGGTTGACCAGGAACCCGAAGATGCCGGCGCCGACGAAGTTCCAGAACCCCACCGCCACCAAGAACATGACCGCCCACCGGTGCGGAAAGGCCCCACCCTGGGAACGACTCTCCTGCCGCGCTCCCAGTTGCAGGAAGGTCCACGCCTCGATCGTCAGGAAGGTCAAGGGGATCACCTCGGCCGCGGAGAAGAATGCCCCCAGGGCCATGTGCTCCACCGGGGTGCCGGAGAAGTACAGGTGATGCATGGTGCCGATCACGCCGCCCGCGGAGTACAAGATCACGTCGAGGAAGATCACTCCGACGGCGATCCGCTCCCGGACCACCCCGAGCATGACGAAGATGTAGGCGACCATCAAGGTGGTGAACAGCTCGAGGAAGTCTTCCACCCACAGGTGCACGACCCAGAAGCGCCAGAACTCCGCGACCGACAAGTGGGTCTGGGTGGTGGCCAGCATGCCGACGGCGTAGAACGCCGGGATGGCGAGGGCGGAGAAGAAGAACAGCCACGGCATGTTGCCCTTGGACTCGGTCTTCAACCGGCCCCGGATGCCGCGGTAGATGATCAGGATCCAGACGACCATGCCGACGGTCAGCAGGATCTGCCAGACCCGGGGCAGGTCCAGGTATTCCCACTGCTGGGCGAAGAGCGGTCCTTTGGCCCAGGACACGCCGTGGATGGACAGTGCTTCGCTCAGCAGGCTGCCGACCACCACCAGCACGACGGCTCCGAAGAGGATGTAGACCAAGGTGGCCTGTCGCTTCGGTTCTCGGCCGGCGATGAACGGGGTCAAGAAGATTCCGGCCGCCAGGAACCCGGCCGCGGTCCAGAACAGGGACAGCTGGACGTGCCAGGTCCGGGCCAGGTTGAACGGGAGCCACTCGGCGAGGTCGATGCCGAAGAAGCTGGACGTGTCGGCGCGGTAGTGCTCGGTCGCCCCGCCGAGCACCGCCTGGATCAAGAACAGCCCGGCGATGGTGAAGAAGAACCAGGCCGTCGCCCGTTGCGCCGGGGTGAGGGACACCTCATCGGGTTGGCGGAACGAGATGGCCGGCGCCTCCGCACTGTGCCAACCGATCCGTTGGCTCCATCGACCGTAGACCGCGAACAGGCCCCCCGTCCCGGCGAGCAGCACGATTAACGACAGCACGCTCCACACCACCACGTCGGCGGTGGGCCCGTTGTCGACGCGAGGCTCGGCCGGCCAGTTGTTGGTGTAGGAATAACTGTGGCCGGGCCGTTCCGCCGCCGCGGCCCATGCCGTCCAGCCGAAGAAGGCGGTCAGCTGGCGGATCTCGGTCGGATCGGTGATCAGCCGGGGGATCAGGCCGTACTTCGTGGAGTCAGTGCCGAAGAAGTCGGCGTAGTGCTGTTGGTTGGCCGTGAAGGCCCGCACCTGGGCGTCGGTGAAGGTCAACGTCCGCGTCGCCTTGTCGTACCGGTTGGTGCGGAACTGCTCGACTACCTGCGCATGCGGGTCGGCCACGCCCTGGTCGCGGACCTCAGCCTCGACGAAGTCGGTGGCGCGACGCAGGTAGTCCGCGGTGTAGTCGGGCCCCAGGTAGCCACCGTGGCCGACGATCGAGCCGTACTCCATCAGACCGCGGGCCAAGAACAGCTCCTGCCCGGCCGTGATGTCGGCCGCGGTGAACAGCGTGTCACCAGCCTCGGTGACGACCTTGGCTGGCTCCGGCATGGAATCGGTGTAGGTCCGGTAGGCCAGGATCCCCATCACGAAGAAGCCGAAGACGAGCACAAGCGCGACGCCTTGCACCCAGCCCTTGCCGATCAGCATCTGCCGACGATCCACCGGGCCAACAGGCTGCAGCGGCAGGTGCTTCGGGGCCATGGGCGTACTCCGATTCCTGAGGATGTCTGGTGCGGATCGCCCCTGTTTCTACCGTGGATCAGCAGACCTACGTAGAGTCTTTAGGCCTGGTCCGAAGACCCTGTTCAGCGGTGCGGCCGCCCCGACGGGAGCCGACCCGAACCCTTTGGTGGCCTCACTGCGACGGCGTCTGCGCCTCACCGGGGTAGGTCAGCTTCGCGTCGGTGTCGACCTGTGGCGTCGCACCCCACTGACCCAGCACGTGCAGGCGAGGTTCGGCCGGGCCGATGATGTGGCGTACGGCCCAGCCTCGCGACGTCAACGTGGTGGCGATCAGGACCCGGTGGCACCGCCACGGCATCGGCTCGGCGCACATGATCACCGTGCGACGGTCAGCAGCGAGCTCCACCAGCCGGGCAATGCCCGTCTCGTAGTGCGAGGTCAACGTGTAGTCGGCGTAGTTCTTGAAGCTGGCGTTCTGCCAGCCCGCGTTCAGCTCGGGATCGACGTCCTGGCGGGGACGCCGTCCGCCCAGCTCGTCGAGGTGGACGTAGTCGATCTCGGCCCGGTGCAGCCAGTCGACCATCGCGTCGCTCGCGAACTGGGGGCTCCGACGCGAGCCGGGGTGCGCTCGGACGTCAACGAGGAGCTCGATCTGTTGCGTGTCGAGCAGCCCCACGAACGCCGATTCCGCACACGTCCAGTGGCCGATCGTCCAGATGTCGTGCACGGCTCCACTCTGGCCCACCGTCACAAAGTCGGAACCGACTGGGGCGCCGAGTCCGGATTCGCCAGCGTCGGCAGCATCGGCGTCCAGCTGAGCTGCCCGACGGGGACACCGAGTCGTGTGCTGGGTGTTGAGGTTGCGTTGACGTGGCGTGCCTGACGTTGCACCGAGACCTCAGCCGAACCATCACAGAAGATGGGTCATGACCACTGAATCGACGGAAACCGAGCGTGTGGTTCGCCTCCACGTGCCAGCCGTCGTGGAGCAGAAGGGTGTTGCTGCGATCGTCGAGGACTACCACGACGCCGCGCGGTTCTCCAGCGAGACCGAGATCTACCACCTCGAGGATCGGCGATGAGTGGGAACGAGCTACCGCGCTGAGTCATCCCGTCGCGTCCGGCCCTCCAGCGTCCGGGAGACTCAGGATGCTTCGGCGATCCGCTTGATCGCCGCAAGCGTCTGGGGAATCCCGCGGTGAGCCTGCCGGGTGCGCTCGTCGATCTCTGCCGCCGCCCGGTCGCCATACTTCTTTGCGAACATGGCGATTCCGGCCGGCAGGAACTCCCAGCTTTCGGTCAGCTTCGTCGCCGTGCCGTCGGGGTCGAAGGTGAAGCCCCACCGCGCAAAGCGACCTCCCACGATCCAGGCGAACTCGCGGTCCGGAACGGCGGCAGTGATCTGGGACCGGGTCTCCCAGGTGCGGTCGGCCAGTTCGTTATGGCCGGTGAACCAGGCGCCGACCTGGCCCGCCTCGGCGGCGTCGTCCCACCAGCACGCCCTGCAGACTGGGCTCCACTCGCCGGTGCGGGTGATGTCGCTGACCAGGTCGTAGAGCGCCCTCGGGGTGGCTTCGACGAGGATTGACTGCTCGAAGGTGCGGCCCGGCGTCGCGGTCATCGGGCCCTCACTTCTTCTGGCGGCGACTGCCACCGTGCCAGTCCTCCTGCTTGCCGGTGGAGCCTGGAGCCACGCCAAACCCCACCAGCTGGGGTTGCTCACGCAGGCTGCGCTTCAGCTCGGCGAACCCGGGGAAGCGGGCCAGGCCGACCACGTGGTCCCACAGCTCGCCGGCCGTCTCCTGCTCGGGAAGCCGACTGATCACCGGGCCGAAGAACGCGACTCCGTCCGGGGGCTCGAAGTGGATGATCGGCGTGCCGACGTCCTTGCCGGTCAGGGTGAGCGCTTCCTCGCCGTCCGCGCGGATCTCGGCGTCCCAGGACTCCTCGTCCAGGGCATCGGCCAGGTCGGTGGGGAGACCGGCCTCGCGCAGAATTGGCTCGACGAACTCCCGGGTGCCACGCCGCTCACGGTGTGACTCCTCGTCGGTGACGTCAGTGGGTACGGGCGTGTCGAAGATGTGTGCCCCCAGGACGGCCTGCAGCCGGTCCAGTGCCTGCGGACCGTGCCTGGCGCGCGCCCGAGCGGCTACCCGCAACAGCCGCAGGCCGGCCGTGTGACCGGCTTCGTACTCCGGCGGGAAATGGGCGTCGTAGTCGATGTGGGAATTGATCAACCGCAGCGAGATGAACCGCCAGTCAACGGTGAGATCCCGCTCGGCCTGCACCAGCCGGATCCATTTGCTCGTCAGCCAGCAGAACGGGCACACCGGGTCGAAGTAGAAGCGGATGTCAGCCGAACTCATCGTCCAAGCGTAGGCCGCCTGGCGAGCCGCGTACCCGCCCCCACGCGCCTGAAGGGTGGCCACCGGCTATCCGCGCGGTCGGCGATCGCAACTCCCACCGGTCGAGCCGCTCCGAACCTGGCCGATCCAGCCGCACAGGGTGAGACCCCGGCCAAGGTTCCCGACCGCCCGGTAGTCCTGCCGTACCCGCGAGACCACGTGCCCCCTCACTGGTCGGTCGACTAGCTGATCGGACCGGTCGTGGTGATGGCGACATGGCCCGGCTCGACAAGACCCGAAGCTGCCCTCACGCAGATCCAGCGTCGAGGGTGAGGGCGAACATCGGCACCCGGGTCCGCCAGTCCGGCTCGCTGCCGTCGTCGGCCCAGCCCCGCAGCAGCGTGGCAAACCGGACGTAGAGACGGGGTCGGGTCGCAGCGTAGTGATCCAGCACGCCGACGACGTCGGTGGTGGGCAGCCGGACGGCAGTGGCGGAGACGGCGTACCGACTCCCGGCGAAGACCTGGACCCGGGGGTCAGCGACCACGTTGCGGTACCACTGACTGCGCGGGCCGAGCCCACAGATGACGACGTACGCCTCCGGGTCGTGCCGGCGTTCCAGGACCTCCAGAACCACGTAGCGGGGCTGACCGCTGGATCGGCCACGGTGCTGGAGGCAGAGCATCCGGGAGCCGAGCAGGAACCCCAGGTGCGCCCGGTAGAGGTGGACGGGCAGCCGGACCAGCCAGCGGGTCCGCAGGATGCGCTCCAGCACGGACACTGCGACCCTCCTCCTGGGGCACCTCCGCCCTAGAGATGCCGCGTGACGATGCCTCTTGACCTTCTCGAACAGATGTTCGATTATTGAGCTATGACGGCGATGGCCACCGCGGAGCGGATCGAGGAGCTGCAGCAGCGGGTGCACCGCATGCAGGGCACCGCGTCGTCACGTCCACTGCCTACTCTGCCCGCCCTCACCCCTGTCGTCCAGCTGCGGAGCGGCACCAGCTACTCCACCGACTCCCCGCTGCTGGCCATGATGCTGCTGGCGGGCCCCTCCCAGGCCGGGGCGTGGGCGGCGGTCGTCGGGGTGCCCGAGTTCGGCCTCGAGGCGGCGAGCGCCCTCGGGGTGGTGCTGGAGCGCACGGTGGTGGTGCCCGAGCCGGGAGCGGCCTGGCTGAGCGTGGTCGGAGCGCTGGCCGAGGTGATGGGTGTGGTCGTGGCGCGACCGTCCGCCGCGGTTCCCCCGACGCAGGCCGAGCGGCTGTCGTCCCGGTTGCGGCAGCGCGACTCGACGTTGATCGCCCTCACCGGTGACGCTCGGGACTGGCCGCGTCCCGAGGCCCGACTGACCCTGCAGACGTCCAGCTGGAGCGGTATCGGCCGCGGCCACGGGCACCTTGCGGCCCGCCGGGCCACCGTCACCGCCGAGCGCGGCGGACGACTCCGGCAGACCGAGCTCTGGTTGCCCGGCGGGGTACCCGTCGTCGAGCTCCCTGCCGCCGAAGCCCGCGCGGACCTGGCGTCGATCAGCCGCCTACCCACGGTGCGGGCGAGCTGATGACCGTCCAGCAGGTCAGGCCGGAGGTGACAGCGGCGGTTCGGTCGTTGGTGGTCTGGTGCCCGGACTGGCCGGTGGTGGCGGCCATGCACGAGGAGGGGCTGGCGGCCGACCTCCCGGTGGCGGTGCTGCACAAGGGAGAGGTCTACGCCTGCTCCACGGCCGCCCGGGCCGAAGGGGTCCGCCGGCGGATGCGCAAGCGCGACGCCACCGGTCGCTGCCCCGAGCTGCTGCTGGTCGACCACCAACCCGACCTGGAGGCGCGTGACTTCGAGCGGGTGCTGCAAGCGATCGAAGAGGTCAGTCCCGGCGTCGAGCCGCTCCGCCCGGGGCTCTGCGCCCTCCGGGTACCGAGCAGGTTCTACGGCGGGGAGCCCGAGGCGGCGGCGGTGGTGGCCGAGCGGCTGGTCAAGGCCGAGGTCTGGGACTGCCGGTTCGGCGTGGCCGACGGCATGTTCGCCGCGGAGCAGGCCGCCCGGCGGGCCGCTCCGCAGGACTGCGCCGTCATCCCCGCCGCAGGCTCGGCGGCGTTCCTGGCCGACCTGCCGGTCGAGGTGCTGGAGGACGCCGAGATGGTCAGCCTGCTGCGTCGGATGGGGATCGCCACCCTGGGCGCCTTTGCGGCGCTGCGGGCCCGCGACGTGCTCACCCGCTTCGGTACGGCGGGGGCCTGGGCCCACCGGTTGGCCGGAGGCGGGGAGACCCGCCCGGCGTCCGGCCGACGACCGCCGCCGGAGCTGATTCGCGAGGTGAGCTTCGCCCCGGGGCTCGAGACGATCGAGCCGATCGCCTTCTCCAGCCGGCAGACCGCCGAGACGTTCGTGGCCGACCTCGCCCACCAGGGGCTCGTCTGCACCACGGTGCTGATCGAGGTGGTCACCGAGCGTGGCACCACCAAGGGTCGGCGCTGGTCGCACCCGCGCTGGTTCGGGGCCGCTGACCTGGTCGACCGGCTGCGTTGGCAGCTGCAGGCCGACCCGGCGCCTGACCCGGTGGCCACCGTACGGCTGGTGCCCGACGTGGCCGAAGCGCTTGGCGACCGCGGCGACCGGCTGCTCGGCAACGCCCCCGACGAGCAGATCGAGCGGGTGATGGCCCGGGTGCAGGGCCTGCTGGGCTACGACGGCGTACTGACCGCCGCCGTCCAAGGGGGTCGGGACCCGGCGAGCCGGCAGGCGCTCACGCCCTGGGGTGAACGGTCGACCGGGTTGCGCCCGCCGGAGCTGCCCTGGCCGGGAAGCTTGCCCCCGCCGGCTCCGGTCCGGGTCTTCGCGACTCCGGTGGCCGGCGCGGTGCTCGACGCCGACGACCGGCCCGTCCGGCTGACCGAGCGCGGCACCATCTCGGCCGAGCCGGCCCGGTTCCGGCCGAGCCCGACCATGCCCACCCAACCGGTGCAGGCCTGGGCGGGGCCGTGGCCGGTCGACGAGCAGTGGTGGGACCCCGTGCACGCCCGGCGGCTGGCCCGCTTCCAGCTGGTGGGAGCCGACGGGTCGGCCTGGCTGATGGTCGTTCAGGTCGACCGTGGCAGCGACGCGTGGTGGACCGAGGCGAGCTATGACTGAGCCCCCTCCGTCAGGTCCCCCTTCTTTAGAAAAGTGGTCACCAACGACCCGGGACACGCCGTGCTCACCCCTCAGAAGTGACCACTTTCCGGACGGCTTGCGGTCCCGGGGGAGGCTCTGATGGGTTGGAACAACCCACCCGTGCCCTGGGCGGAGCTCGAGCGGGCGCTGTCGGGTCGACAGTCGGGGCGAGCCGAGGGGCACACCCCCAAAGCCTGGGAGAACGTCTCCGGCGACAGCGCACCCGGCTGGGAGCGACGTCACGACTACGCCGCCGACCCGGCGGTCCAGCGGCCCGACGGCCCGGTGGTGCCCTACGCCGAGCTGCACGCCCACTCCAGCTTCAGTTTCCTCGACGGCAGCTCCGAGCCCGAGGCGCTGATCGAGGAGGCGGTCCGGCTCGGGCTCGACGCACTCGCCCTGACCGACCACGACGGGTTCTACGGCGCGGCCCGCTTCGCCGAGGCCGCCCAGCTGCACGACCTGCAGACGATCTACGGTGCCGAGCTGTCACTGGGGCTGACCGTCCCCCAGAACGGCGTCGCCGACCCCGAGGGCCAGCACCTGCTCGTGCTCGCCGTCGGGGTGGCCGGCTACCACCGGCTGGCGGCGGCGATCACCGAGGCACAGCTGCGGGGGGACGAGAAGGGCCGGCCGCTCTATGACCTCGACCAGCTGGCCGGGCAGGCCCACGGTGACTGGATGATCATGACCGGCTGCCGCAAGGGCGCCGTGCGACAGGCGCTGGCGGCCGGTGGCGGCCGCGGTGACCTCAGACAGGGCTACGCCGCAGCCGACCATGAGCTCGGCCGGCTCGTCGCGCTGTTCGGCGCCGACCACGTCACCGTCGAGCTGATCGACACCGGCCTACCCACCGACTCCGTGGTCAACGACGCGTTGGCCGAGCTCGCGGTTGATCATGGTCTGTCGGTCGCCGCCACCGGCAATGTGCACTACGCGACTCCCTCCGACTACCGGCTGGCCAGTGTGATGGCCGCGGTCCGAGCTCGTCGCAGCCTCGCCGAAATGGACGGTTGGCTACCCAGTCCTACCGCGCACCTGCGGTCGGGGGCCGAGATGGCGTCTCGGTTCGCCCGCTACCCCGGTGCGGTGACGACCGCCGCCCGGCTGGGTCGCGAGCTCGCCTTCGACCTGCAGACGGCGAGCCCCAAGTTGCCCAAGCAGCAGGTGCCGCCGGGGCACACCCCGATGAGCTGGCTGCGGGCGTTGACCTGGGAAGGAGCCGACGAACGTTACCCGGGTCGGCTCGAGGAGGTGCACCACCGGATCGAGCGCGAGCTCGACGTGATCCAGGAGAAGGACTTCCCCGGCTACTTCCTGATCGTGCACGACATGGTAAAATTCGCCCGCGACAAGGGGATCCTCTGCCAGGGCAGGGGATCGGCGGCCAACTCCGCCGTCTGCTACTGCCTCAAGATCACCGCGGTCGACGCGATCAAGTTCGACCTGCCCTTCGAGCGGTTCCTGGCCACCACCCGCGACGAGGAGCCCGACATCGATGTCGACTTCGACTCCGACCGGCGCGAGGAGGTCATCCAGGAGGTCTACCGCCGCTACGGCCGGCGCAACGCCGCGCAGGTTGCCAACGTGATCAGCTACCGACCGAAGTCCGCCGTCCGCGACGTGGCCAAGGCGTTGGGCTACTCCACCGGTCAGCAGGACGCCTGGTCCAAGCAGATCGAGAGCTGGGGCGAGATCACCTTCGACGACGGGCACGACATTCCCGCCGCGGTGGTCGACCTGGGGGCGCAGCTGCTGCAGGCACCGCGCCACCTCGGGATCCACTCCGGCGGCATGGTGCTGACCGAACGGCCGGTCGGCGAGGTGGTGCCCATCGAACGCGGCCGGATGGACAACCGCACCATCCTCCAGTGGGACAAGGATTCAGCCGCCTGGATGGGGCTGGTGAAGTTCGACTTCCTGGGGTTGGGCATCCTCAGCGCGATCAACCACTGCTTCCTGCTGATCACCGAGCACCTGGGCGAGACCTGGTCACTCGCCTCGATGCCCAAGGAGGAGCCCGCGGTCTACGACATGCTCGGACGTGCCGACTCGGTCGGGTTGTTCCAGGTGGAGAGCCGGGCCCAGATCGGCACCCTGCCTCGGTTGCAGCCCCGGGAGTTCTACCACCTGGTGATCGAGATCGCACTGATCCGTCCCGGGCCGATCCAGGGGGGCGCGGTGCACCCGTACGTCCGGCGCAAGACGGGTAAGGAGCCGATCACCTACCTGCACCCCTCCCTGGAACCGGTGCTGGCCAAGACCCTGGGCGTCCCGCTGTTCCAGGAGCAGCTGATGCAGGTCGCCATGACCATCGGCGGCTGCACCGGCGACGACGCCGACCTGCTGCGCCGGGCGATGGGGTCCAAGCGGGGGGTGGAGAAGATCGAGCGACTGCGGGTGAAGCTCTATGCCGGGATGGCCGCCCACGGCATCGACGGCGACCTGGCCGACGAGATCTACGCCAAGATCCAGGCCTTCGCCAACTTCGGGTTCGCCGAGAGCCACGCCATCAGCTTCGCCCTGCTGGTCTACGCCACGGCCTGGCTGAAGCTGCACTATCCGGCCGTCTACCTCACCGGTCTGCTCCGGGCCCAGCCGATGGGGTTCTACAGCCCGCAGTCGTTGGTCGGGGACACCCGCCGACACGGGGTCGAGGTCCGCCGACCCGACGTCGCCCGGTCCGGGGTCGACGCCGACCTCGAGCTGCTGACTCCCGGCGCACCCGGGGTGCAGGGCTCCGACGGATCTCCCGACGGTTCTGATCCCGACGGCGGCCCTCTCCGCGTGCGTCCCGGCGGGCTGGACAGCTGCACTCATCACGACCAGCCGCCGGTCGGCGAGTTCGTCCGCGGGGTGGCCGACCCGACCCCGGTGCATCGTCGTGACGGTGAGCTGGCCGTTCGGCTCGGGCTGACCAGCGTGCAGGGGATCGGGTCCGAGCACGCCGGCCGGATCGTGGCCGAGCGGGCGATCCGACCCTTCACCACCGTCGGTGACGTGGTCCGCCGCGCGGGTCTGAGCGTGCCCCAGGCCGAGGCGCTGGCCACCGCAGGTGCGTTCGACGGGTTCGGGCTGACGCGGCGCCAGGCCCTCTGGAACGCCGGGTACACCGACAGCCTCGACACCATCGAGGGCACGGCGATCGACGCGGCGCCACCGGAGCTGCCCGGGATGAGCGCGGCCGAGCTGACCCTGGCCGACCTGTGGGCGACCAAGATCAGCCCCGACGACCACCCGCTGGTGCACCTGCGCCCCCGGCTGGACGCCCTGGGCATCCGCGCGGTGAGCAGCCTGACCCCGGCCGACGACCGGGTCCGGGTCAAGGTGGCCGGCCTGATCACCCACCGACAGCGCCCCGGGACCGCCAGCGGGATCACCTTCCTCAACCTGGAGGACGAGACCGGGATGCTCAACATCGTCTGCTCGGTCCCGCTGTGGCAGCGCTACCGGGTGGTGGCCCGGAGCTCGTCGGGGCTGGTGGTCCGAGGGATCGTCGAGCACGCCGACGGGGTGCTCAACCTGGTCGCCGACGGGCTGGAGACCCTGCGCACCGTGCTGCCGCAGGAAAGCGGCGCCCTGTCCCTGCGCCACCGCTCCCGGGACTTCCGGTGAGACCGAACGCCTGACGTAGAACCGCACCGTCTGTGACCTCGGTGACCGACAACAAGCAGACCGACAACAAGCAGACCGACAACAAGCAGAGCAGCGCAGTCAGCCCCACCGGCTCCTGGTAGAACGCGTGCAGGTTGCCGTAGGGATCGACGAACCGCACGGTCATCTCACCCGGGTCCCCGCCCAGAGGCTGCACCACTCGGCCACCGCGACGCGGTGACCACGGCGGCCGACGCCCTACGTCGTCAAAGCCGAGCCCACCGTCACCTCGCCGGCAGGAGCGCCAGCCGAAGACCGCCGAGTAGAACGCGGCGGCACAGGTGCTGGCGGCAGTCCGCCGGCTCTCGAGAGCCAGGACTACGTCCAGACGACGACGCGCGACATCGCGCCCCCGCCCACGTGTCGGTGCAGACGGGATGCGGCACGCGCCCTTCGCCGTCACTCCCCGAGCGCGCGACCTCTGGCTCTCCCACCTGGCCGACGCCGCTGGGGCCCATCGCGTCGGTGCACCCTTTGCCGCCGTCGGACATGTTGCACCCGGTGACCGCGTTGGCGGCGCCGCGACCCGGCTCGACCACCAGGCGATGGCCCGGCCCCCGCGGTGCGAGCTCGTCCGCCGTGACGGCATTCGACGCCGACCTGGATCCAGCGGATGCACGCGCCGCGGCGTGGGTGCTCCTTGACCCGGTTGTGGACCGGTGCCTGCGGCACGACCGTCGCGCAGACCTTCCCCCCTCGAGCAGACGGCCCGCGCCGGTACGGCGTCTTCTTCGATCGGGCCGTCGCTGGTCTGAACGACACCTGGACCGCTGGCCGACCAGACGCTGCAGCGGGTGCTGCTGCGATGAGCGCGGTGGTGGGGATCTGCTTCGACTCGAACTTCGTCCTATCGGGTGTCGGTGTCGAGTGGCAGAGTCAGCTCCGTGATCGAGCGACTACGGACTCGACAGGAGTGGCAGTTCTTCGGGGTGCTGCCCAAGGCCGCCCCTGGTCTCGCCCGGGCGTGGTGGGCGCTGCTGGTCGTCAACGGTGTCCTGCCGGCCGTGTTCGCCGTCGCGATGGGGGTGATGATCGGCGCCGTTCAGCAGGGCCGGTCGCTGGCGGCACCCTTGACCTTCATCGGTGTCGTCTTCGTGCTGATGCAGGTGGTCGGGCCGATTCACACCGCCGTCAGCCAGAACCTCGGCAGCCGGGTGTCGACCTGGCTCAACGAGGCCCTCATCCAGGCCTGCGTGGACCCCCCGGGAATCGGGCACCTCGAGGATCCCCAGCTCGCCGAGGACCTCACCGTGGCCCGGGAGTTCGACCGCGGCCAGACCGGGCCGCCGATGTACCTCAACGTCGACTTCGTCGCCAGCGGTCTGGTGCTGCTGGTCTCCGGCGTCGCCTCCGCGGTGGTGCTGGTGGCCTTCGCCTGGTGGGCACCGCTGGTGCTCCTGCTGACCTGGGGCTCGACGCACTGGTGGCTGCGCGAGAGCGGCATCTGGAAGGACCGCCAGACCGCCGAGGTCCGCAGCGCCCAGCGGCAGGCCGACTACGCCTACCAGCTGGCGGTCGATCCGCAGCCGGCCAAGGAGCTGCGGCTCTTCGGGCTGGCCGGTTGGGTGCTCGAGCGGTTCGTGGCCCGCCGGCAGGAACTCTTCGAGCTGCAGTTCCGCGCCACCCGCCTGCGCGAGCGCTCCATCGTCGTTTGTCTCCTGGTGGTGCTGGCCGGCAACGCCGTGGTCTTCGGGGCCATGGGCGTCCAGGCCGCGGCCGGGCAGCTCCCGCTCGACCGGCTCGTCGTCTTCGCCCAGACCGCCCTGGGGGTAGCGATGGTGGCGTTCGGCGGCGTCAACTGGGCCATCGACGGCGCTGCGGCCCCGGTGGTGGCGGTGGCCCGCCTGGGGCGGGCCATGGCTCCGCGCGGTGCTCTAACACCGGGCGATTGGTGTCGAGACGACGGTTCCCGGGGCGATCGATCGACGACGGGTCCTGAGCACGAGCTCCGGTTGCGTCAGGTCGGCTTCGGCTACCCGGGCAGCGACCGGCCGATCTTCACCGGACTCGACCTCGTCGTCCCGGCCGGCTCGTCGCTGGCCATCGTCGGCCAGAACGGGGCCGGCAAGACGACGCTGGCCAAGCTGCTCTGCCGGCTCTACGACCCCGACGAGGGGACGATCGAGGTCGACGGGGTCGACCTGCGGAGCATCGACGTCGTGGCGTGGCGGCGGCGGGTCACCGCGGTCTTCCAGGACTTCGTCCGCTTCGAGCTGTCCCTGCGGGAGAACGTCGACCCGGCCGGTACCGCCTCCGACGACGACGTCCGCGCGGCGTTGCGGCAGGCCGGGGCCGATCAGCTGGCCGAGCTCGACACGCCGTTGGCCAAGGGGTACGCCGGCGGCACCGACCTCTCCGGCGGGCAGTGGCAGCGGGTAGCGCTGGCCCGTGCCCTGTGCGCGGTCGGGGAGGGAGCCGGCCTGGTCCTGCTGGACGAGCCCACGGCCCAGCTCGACGTGCGCGGCGAGGCGGCCGTCTTCGACCGGGTCCTGAGCGCTACCCGGCAGGCCACCACGATCGTGATCTCGCACCGGTTCTCCACCGTGCGTCACGCCGACCGGATCTGTGTGCTCGAGCAGGGCCACGTGGTCGAGCTCGGCAGTCACGACGAGCTGATGGCGATGCGTGGCCGCTACCAGACGATGTTCGATCTGCAGGCCCGACGCTTCGAGTCCACCGTGGACGACGACGGTGCGGTGTTCGATGTCCTCTGACTCCACCGCAGCTGAGCGACGTGGACCCCACCGCGTCCGGGCGCCCGAGGAGCTGCCACCTGCGCTGGAGTCGATGTGGCGGCTGTGCAAGCTCGGCTACACCCACGAACCACGACTGGCGATCCTGGTCGTGGTCGTGACGCTCCTGCAGGCTGTCCCCGACGCGCTCTTCGCGCTGTGGTTGAAGTTCCTGGCGGACGCACTGGCGGTCGGGAACGGCCTGGTCATCGGTCTCAGCCTCGCGGCAGTCGCGGTGTCCGCCACCCTGACGTGGCTGCTCGGGGTGGTGAACGACCGGCTCACCCGCCGGTTTCGGGACCGGGTGACGGTGGCGCTGGAGACCCACGTCGCTCGGCTGCAGGCGACGGTGTCCGGGTTGGAGCACCAGGAACGCCCCGACTATCTCGACCGGCTCGCCGTGCTCCGCACCCAGGTGTTCGTGCTGGACCACATGTACATGTCGGTGCTCAACGCCTTCGGCTGGATCGTCCGGGTCGGGGTCACGATCGTGCTGCTGGTCTCGATCCACCCGGCGCTCGCGCTGCTGGTGCTGTTCGCGCTGCCGACGGTCGTCAGCTCATCGTGGCGCCCGGCCGTCGAGCGCCAGGTCGAGGAACGGTTCGCGTCCCGGGCCCGCCTCGCCGAGCACCTGTTCGCCACCGCCACCAGCTCAGCCGCCGCCAAAGAGGTTCGGGTGGCGGGCATCGGGCCCGACCTCGGACGCCGACGTCGGGTGGAGTGGGATCAGTGGTACCGACCGGTGTCGAAGGCCCGGTGGACCTCGGCGGCCTACTCCGCGGTCGCTTGGGCCGTCTTCGGTCTGGGCTACGTCGCCGCGATCGTCTTCGTCGCCTTGGTGCTCGACGCGTCAGTGGGTTCGATCCTGCTGATCCTCGCGGCCGGGTCCCGGCTGTCGGCCTACGTCGGGGCGACCGTGGGCGAGATCGGCTTCCTCCGTGGGGTGTGGCTCGACGGGTCCCGGCGTCTCGCCTGGCTCGAGGACTACGCCGCGCGCTTCGTCGCCCAGGTCGACACCGCGGTGCCCGACCGGATCGGCCACGGCATTCGGCTCGACCACGTGAGCTTCCGCTATCCCGGGAGCGACCGCCCAGCGCTCGAGGACGTCGATCTCCACCTGCCGGCCGGAGCGGTCGTCGCCGTCGTGGGGGAGAACGGTGCGGGCAAGTCCACGCTGGTCAAGCTCCTGGCCAAGATGTACGAGCCCACCTCTGGTGCGATCACCGTCGACGGTCGACCGCTGGCGCGGATGGCTCCGCAAGCCTGGCGGAACCGGTTGACGGGAGCGTTCCAGGACTTCTTCTGCTTCGAGTTCTCTGCCCAGCAGAGCATCGGGGTGGGTGATCTGCCCCGGCTGGACGACCGCCCTGCGGTCGACGGGGCCGTCCTCCGAGCCGGGGCGGTCGATGTCGTCGAGCGGCTGCCCGAGGGACTGGACAGCCAGCTCGGCCGGACCTGGCCCCGCGGACACGAGCTGAGCTTCGGCCAGTGGCAGAAGGTCGCGCTGGCGCGGGGGTTCCTCCGCGACGACCCGCTGCTGATGGTGCTGGACGAGCCGACCGCCGCCCTCGACGCCGAGACCGAGCACGAGCTGTTCGAGCGCTACGCCGACGTGGCCCGGCGACGGATCGCCGCCGCGGACCCGGTCGAGGGCCCGTCCGGCATGATCACGATCTTGGTGTCGCACCGGTTCAGCACCGTGCGGATGGCCGACCTGATCGTGGTGCTCGACGGTTCCCGGCTTGCCCAGGTCGGCAGTCATGAACAACTGCTGCGGCAGGGCGGTGCCTACGCCGAGCTCTACCGGATCCAGGCGGACGCGTACCGCTGAGCGCCCGCCGCTCCCCGTGGACCACCGATCAGCGTCCGGCCGCGTTCTCGCTCCGAGGTCAGCGTCTCGGACTGCGGCGCAACCACCGACGGTAGAGGATGATCACCGCAGCCAGCGCGGCCGCGACCGCTGCCCCGGTGAGCCACGGCACCCAGGCAGGCTCGACCGTCGGCGACGGGTCCGCCGAGTGGCTCGCCTGGGGCGGGACACCCGGGCCGAAGGAGTCGGGTGCCTCGGTCAGCAGGGGCGACGGTCCGTCACACAGGTTGACCGGGGCCGTGGTGGTCACCTCCGAGGCCGGAACGAACATCACGTACCGGCCGAGTCCGGGGATCTCCAGCCCGCAGCTGGCCGTCGACGCGGCGGTGGTGATCACAACGCGCGCGGCGACCGTGCCGCGGAAGACCCGGTCGACGCTGACGTGGAGCCGACGGTTCGCCCCCGAGTTCGGCGACCTCGGCTCCTCGATCCTGGTCACCTCACCGACGAAGACCGCTCCGGACCGCCGGAGAGCCGTCTGCGGGTCAGGATCGAACGCGCAGCTGCAGGCGGCGGCCGGGGTGGCGCGCACCCCGAGCAGCAGACCGGCCAGCAGAACGCACCCCAGCAGGACACGCTGCACCCGAGGACCCACGACCGCAGTGAACCACCGGTCGGCCGTTGGGCAGCGTTGCGCCGGGAGCCGACCGGGTCGACCCGTAGGATCGGACGTTGGTCCGACCGATCCGGACCGTACCTCGGAAGGATGAGTTCACTGTGATTCGCTCCCACGGCGCCGGCACCCTGCGCGCCGACGACGCCGACACCACCGTCACCCTCGCCGGCTGGGTCGCCCGCCGCCGCGACCACGGTGGCGTGGCGTTCCTCGACCTCCGCGACGCCAGCGGCTTCGCCCAGGTGGTGGTCCGCGACGAGATGCTGACGGCGTCGGGCGCCCACGAGCTCCGCAACGAGTACTGCATCGCCGTCACCGGCACCGTCGCGCTCCGTCCCGAGGGCAACGCGAACCCCGACCTGCCCTCGGGCGACATCGAGGTCGTGGTCACCGCCCTCGAGGTACTCAACCCCTCGGCCCCGCTGCCCTTCCAGATCGATGAGCGGATCAACGTCGGCGAGGAGGCTCGGCTGAGGTACCGGTACCTCGACCTTCGCCGACCCGACCCCGCCCGGGCACTGCGGTTGCGCAGCGAGGTCAACCGCGTCGCCCGCGACACGCTGCTCGAGCGCGGCTTCGTCGAGGTAGAGACTCCGACCCTGACCCGCTCGACGCCCGAGGGCGCGCGCGACTTCCTGGTGCCAGCGCGGCTGCGTCACGGTTCGTGGTACGCCCTGCCCCAGAGCCCGCAACTGTTCAAGCAGCTGCTGATGGTCGCCGGCCTGGAACGCTACTTCCAGATCGCCCGCTGTTACCGCGACGAGGACTTCCGCGCCGATCGGCAGCCCGAGTTCACCCAGCTCGACGTCGAGATGAGCTTCGTCGACCAGGACGACATCATCGCGCTGAGCGAGGCGATCCTCGCCGGGCTGTGGTCCTTGATCGGCTACGACGTCGCCGCCCCGTTCCCGCGGATCACCTACGCCGACGCGATGGACCGCTACGGCTCGGACAAGCCCGACCTGCGCTTCGACGTCGAGATCACCGAGCTGACGAGCTACTTCGCCGACACCCCCTTTCGGGTCTTCCAGTCCGCCTACGTCGGCGCGGTCGTGATGCCGGGTGGGGCCGACCAGCCGCGGCGGACGCTCGACGGCTGGCAGGAGTTCGCCAAGCAGCGCGGCCACAAGGGCCTGGCGTACGTCCTGGTCGGGGCCGACGGCGAGCTCGGCGGTCCGGTGGCCAAGAACCTCAGCGCGGACGAGCGGTCCGGCCTGGTCGCCGCCGTCGGCGCGAGCCCGGGGGACTGCGTCTTCTTCGCCGCTGGCAGCCGCAAGCACGCCCAGGCCCTGCTCGGCGCCACCCGGCTGGAGATCGGCAAGCGGGTCGGCCTGATCGACGCGAGCGCCTGGTCGTTCGTCTGGGTCGTCGACGCACCGCTGTTCGAGCCGGCCGGTGACGCCGTGGCCGCGGGTGACGTGGCCGTCGGATCCGGGGCCTGGACCGCGGTTCATCACGCCTTCACCTCGCCCAAGCCGGAGTCGATGGGGACTTTCGACACCGATCCGGGCTCGGCCCTGGCCTACGCCTACGACATCGTCTGCAACGGCAACGAGATCGGTGGCGGCTCGATCCGTATCCACCGCCGAGACATCCAGGAACGGGTGTTCGCCGTGATGGGGCTGTCGAGGGAGGAGGCCCAGGACAAGTTCGGTTTCCTGCTCGACGCGTTCGCCTTCGGGGCCCCGCCGCACGGTGGCATCGCCTTCGGCTGGGACCGGATCGTCGCCCTGCTCACCGGGATGGACTCCATCCGTGAAGTGATCGCCTTCCCCAAGTCCGGCGGTGGGGTCGACCCGCTGACCGACGCCCCGGCGCCCATCACCCCCCAGCAGCGCAAGGAGGCCGGGGTGGACACCACGGCCGAACTGGAGGCCCAGGCGACCGGGGGCTGAGCCTCTCCACCCACCATGCCGGGTCCGGCGGTCAGCTCGGGTAGATCGTCACCGCCGTGGCCTTGACCGCGTAGTGCACCGTTCGGCCGGGGTAAAGGTCGAGCTCACCGACGGCGGCTGCGGTGACGTCGGCGGTGAACGTCTGGCCCGTCCGGTCGTCGGCTCGGATCCGCACGAGGTGCTCCCGCGGTTCGAGCTCGGTGACCGTCACGGCCAGGGTGTTGCGCGGGCTGCCGTGCGGCGCCTCGAGGTAGACCGCGACCGCGCTCGGGCTGAACACGGCGATGGCCGCACCGTGGCGGACCAGTGCCTCCGCGCCGTCGGACCCCGCCTCCAGACCCGCGACGCCGCCCTGGAACAGCTCACCCGACATCCGCCGCACGCCGCCCTCCTCGGCCGTCCCCCGCACCAGGTTGAGCCCGGCGATCCGCGCGGTGAAGACCGTTCGAGGGTGGGCGATCACCTCCTGGGTGGGGCCCGACTCGACGATCCGGCCGCCGTCGAGCACGACCACCCGATGGGCGAGGAGCAGCGCGTCCAGCAGGTCGTGGGTGACGATGAGCGCCGACCGGCCGTCCAGCACCCGACGCAGCACCCGACGCAACGTCGGGGCGGCGGCCACGTCGAGCGCGGCCATCGGCTCGTCCAGCAGCAGCATCCGCGGCTCGGCCGCCAGCGCTCGCGCGATCGCCACCCGTTGGGCCTGCCCGCCGGACAGCTCGGCGGGTCGACGCCCGGCGAACTCGGCGGCACCGACCTCCTCGAGCCACCGCCGAGCCGTGGTCCGCGCCAGCCGGGCCGGTTGCCCAGCCGACCGCGGGCCGAACGCCACGTTGTCGAGCACGCTGAGGTGCGGGAACAGCAACGCATCCTGAGCCAGCAGCGCGGCGCCGCGGTCGTACGGCGGGGTCCAGTGCCGCGCGCGGGGTCGCGTCTCCCGATCCCCGAGGTCGAACAGCACCCGGCCGTCGAGCTCGGCCAGGCCGCTGTCGGGCCGCAGGACCCCGGCCACCACCGACAGCAGGGTGGACTTGCCCGACCCGTTGGGCCCGAGGATCGCCACCCGCTCGCCATCGGCAACGCTCAGGTCGACGTCGAGGTCTCGCGACGACAGCCTCGCCCTCAGGTGAAGGGTCATAGCCTGATCCGGGCGCCCTGCGCGAGCCCGACCACCACGACCGCGACCGCCACCAGGACCAGGGACAGGGCGACCGCCGCGTCGGCGTCCGTCTCGCGCTGCAGGTAGATCTCCAGCGGCAGCGTGCGAGTGACGCCCTGCAGGCTGCCGGCAAAGGTGAGGGTCGCACCGAACTCTCCGAGCGAGCGGGCGAACGACAGCACGGCACCCGACGCCAGCCCCGGCAGCACCAACGGCACGGTGATCCGACTGAGCACCGTGGTGGGTCGGCCCCCGAGGGTGGCGGCGACGACCTCGTAGCGCTGGCCGACCGTGCGCAGCGTGCCCTCCAGGCTGATCACCAGAAAGGGCAGGGCGACGAAGGCCTGGGCCAGCACGACCGCTGTCGTCGAGAAGGCGATCTGGATCCCGAGCACCTCGAGCGTGTGACCGAGCAGGCCGCGCCGACCGAAGGTGTAGAGCAGAGCGATCCCGCCGACCACCGGCGGGAGCACCAGCGGCAGCAGCATCAGCGACCGGACGATCCGCTGGCCCCAGAACGAGGTCCGGGCCAGCACCAGGGCCATCGGGATGCCGAGGACCAGACAGAGCAGGGTCGACGCCGACGACGTCTGCAGGCTGAGCTTCAACGCAGCGATCGAGGACTCCGAGCTGATCAGGGTGCCGAATTGCGCCCAGTTGACCCGCGACGCCATCGCCGCCAGCGGCAGCACGACGAAGACACCGCCCAACCCCGCCGGGACGAGCACCCACCGCGGCAGCCCCGAGTAGACCGCGGGCCTTCGTCGCTGCCGGTGCCGCACGGCGCGATCAGGGCTGGGCAAAGCCGGCGTCGGGCAACACCCGCTGGCCCCGCGTCCCCGTGACCAGGTTGACGAAACGGCTTTCCAAGTCGGCGTGCTTGCTTGCCACCAAGATGGCGATCGGGTACCGGTTCCCCGC